>JADGRJ010000092.1 GCA_017881025.1 Rhizobacter sp.
GCAACTTGGAGACCCGTTACCGCCGTAATTTACTCCTCTGAGGCCGGAAGTCCATGGATCGGTCGGGACAACGCTGGACGACAAAAAAAGCCCTAGAGCGTTGATTCTCAAGGGCTTTTAGACTTTCTGGGACCTCCTGAGACTTCTCTGGAGGAGTAACTTGGTGGCCAAGGGCGGAATCGAACCACCGACACGCGGATTTTCAGTCCGCTGCTCTACCAACTGAGCTACTTGGCCGTGAGCCGGCGATTATATCGGCGGGCCTCTGCATGCCTTCGTCCCAGCGGCCTCGCGAGACACGAGGCTTAGACTCCAAGCCCATGCAGCGACGCTCGCTCCTGAGGTGGACGGCCGGCCTTGGCGCGCTCGCCACGGGGTCGATCCGGGCGGCTGAGCCCCCAGGCCGAGGCAAGCGCCTCGCCGGCCTGCTTTTCGATCGTCGCGAGATCTGGGTCGAGTTCCCGCCCGCGTTGACCGCCGAGCTCGCGACGCTGGGCTGGGTCGAAGGCCGGAACCTGAGCGTGCAGTGGCGCTATGCCGATGGCGACCCGGCGCTGCTTCGCGCGCACGCCGAGGAGATCGTCGCCTCGGCACCCGACGCCATCCTCACCCGCGGCACCCCGGCGACGCATGCCTTGCAGCGCGCGACACGATCGATCCCCATCCTGACCGGCGTTGGCGATCCGATCGGCTCGGGATTCGCGAAAACCTACGCCGCCCCCGGCGCCAACATCACCGGCCTGTCTTGGGCGATCGTCGAGACCGCCGAGAAACAGCTCGAGGTGTTGCGCAGCCTGGTGCCGAAGCTCTCCTCCCTCGTCGTCGTGGCCTCAGCCGATCGAAAGCCCTTCCTCGCCGAGATGACCCGGTCGATGGGAGCTGCGACCGGCGCCACGAAGATCGTCATGCGGACGGCGCTCGTCGACAGCGGGGCCGAGTTGCTTCGCGCCTTGCGAGCGCAGCGTGGCAATGGCGACGTCGCGGCGTTGATCTTCGGTCTCAACCGCGTCGAGCCGAAGGTCGTCGCGGACACGGCGCTCGAGGCGGAAATGCCGACGATGTTCGAATCCAGCGGCTATGTCGAGGTCGGCGGGCTCGCGAGCTATCGGCTCAACTGGGAGAACCAGAACCGGCGCGCCGCCGCGCAGGTCGACAAGATCTTCCGCGGCGACAAGCCGGCGCAGCTTCCGTTCGAATTGCCGACACGCGCGGAACTCGTTCTCAACCGAAAGACCGCTCGCCTCCTCGGCCTGCAGATTCCGCAGGCGCTGCTACTGCGCGCGGACACCGTCATCGATTGAGGCGGCGCGCCGCCGCCGCAGCGGACAGCCTCAGACCACGTTGCGCTTGTTGCGCGACAGGTCGACGCCGAGCTGCTTGAGCTTGCGATACAGGTGCGTGCGCTCGAGCCCCGTCTTCTCGGCGACGCGCGTCATGCTGCCGTTCTCCTGCGCCAGGTGGAACTCGAAGTAGCTCTTCTCGAACGCGTCGCGCGCCTCGCGCAGCGGCCGGTCGAGGTCGAAGCTCTGCTCGGGCTGCGGGCCGAGCAGCGCCGGCGGGAGCTGCTGCATGGTGCCGCCGGTCATCGCCGCCTCGACCGTCAGGCTGCTATCGCCGGCCTCCGCGTTCGCCGAGGGCACCCGCGCCGGCGGCTTGGCCAAGCCCTGCTCGACGGCGCGCAGCAGCTTCTGCAAGGTGATCGGCTTCTCCAGGAACGCCATCGCGCCGAACTTGGTCGCCTCGACCGCGGTGTCGATCGTGCCGTGGCCGCTCATCATGATCACCGGCATCGTCAGCTGCGCCGTCGAGCCCCACTCCTTCAGCAGCGTGATGCCGTCGACGTCGGGCATCCAGATGTCGAGGAGGACGAGGTCGGGCCGGATGCGCTCGCGGCAGGCACGCGCCTGCGCCGCGTTCTCCGCCAGCTCGATCGTGTGGCCTTCGTCGGCGAGGATCTCCGACAGCAGCGCCCGAATCCCCAGTTCGTCGTCGACGACAAGAATGGTGGCCATGAACTCTCAGTGCGCCCTCGACGTGACGACGGGCTCGTTCGCGGCGACGCGGACCGTCGGCGCGAGTTTGGAAAATGATAGCGAAACTTGCGCCCCTCGCGCGCTGCCCGGCGCCGCGTCGCTCGCGCCGTCGGCGGATGCGCCGAGGTTGGCGATGCGGACGCGCGCGCCGTGCTCGTCGGCGATCTTCTTGACCACCGCGAGGCCGAGGCCGGTGCCTTTCTTCTTGGTCGTGACGTAGGGCTCGAAGGCGCGCTTCAACACCTTCTCGGAAAACCCCGGCCCATTGTCGACGACGACGAGGCGCACCGCGCGAACTTCGCCGCCCTCGTTCTTGGCCGCTTCGGTGACGACGCGAACGCGCCCATCGGCCTGCTCGGCGACGGCGTCGAGCGCGTTCTGGACCAGGTTGTGGATCACTTGGCGCAGCTGCGTGCCGTCGCCGACGATCGCCGGCAGCGCCTCGGCGAGCTCGGCCGAGAGGCGCCCCGCCTCCTGCGCCACGCCGTAGAGGCCGAGCACCTCGACGACGAGCGCGTTGACGTCGAGCGCGTCGAAGCTCGACGCCGGCAGGCGCGCGTAGTCGCGGAACTCGTTGACGAGCGCCTTCATCGCCTGCACCTGGTTGACGATCGTCGTCACCGAGCGCTCGAGCATGCCCTGGTCGGCGAGATCGAGCTTGCCGCCGAGCTTGTGCTGCAGCCGCTCGGCCGAGAGCTGGATCGGCGTCAGCGGGTTCTTGATCTCGTGCGCGAGCCGGCGCGCCACCTCGCTCCAGGCATCGACGCGCTGCGCCGAGACGAGCTCGGTGATGTCGTCGAAGACCATCAGGCGCGCGCCCTGCGGCATCGCTGCGCCGCGCACGAGCAGCGTGATCGAGTCGCGCTCGCGCCCGCCCGGGCCGCCGCCAATCTGCAGCTCGAACGAATCCTGCCAGTGGTCGCGCTCGCCCGCCTCGGGGCTCTCGGCATGCAGCTCGAAGCGCTGCCACACGGCCTGCGCGAAGCTGCCCAGGCCCGTGACCTCGTCGAGGCGGCGGCCCCGGTAGGCCGAGAGCGGCAGCTTGAGGATCCGCGTCGCGCCCGGATTGACGGTGTCGATCGCGCCGTGACGGTCGAAGACGATCACGCCGGCGGTCAGGTTGTCGAGGATCGTCTGCAGGTTGGCGCGTGCGCCCTCGACCTGGGCGACGCTCTTGTGGACGAGCTCGCGCGCATCCGAGAGCTGCTCGGTCATCTCGGCGAACGATCGCGTCAGGCCGCCGAGCTCGTCGTGCGACTTGAACACCGCCTTCGAGCTGAAGTCGCCGCGCGCCACTTGGGCGACGCCCTCGGCGAGCAGGAGCAGCGGCTGCGCGAGCTGATTGCTGAGCGCGATCGCCAGCAGCAGCGCGCCGAAGACGGCGAGGACGAGCGCGAGCGTGAGCGTGCCGATGTACATCTTGCGCAGCCCCGAGCGCGCGAGCGCGCGCTGCTGGTACTCGCGGTAGGCGTTGGTGACGGCGAGCGCGTTGGCGGCCAGGCCGGGCGCGATCGACTGCGTCACGACCAGGAAGCGCTCCTGCTCGCCAAGCGTGAAGTTGTTGCTCGGGATGACGGCGACGGCGCGCACCCGCGCCGCTGCGCCGGACGCCGCTGCCGCCGACGCTTCCTCGTCGAGGCCTTCGGCCTGGCTGACGACGCGCTGCGTGCGCGCCTGGCGCAGCATCTGCGGCGCGATGCGCTCGGGCATCAGCCCCGAGGTCGCGCTGCCGGTCGCGAGCAGCGTCTGGCCCGAGCTGCCGACGACCGAGATCTCCTTGGCCGAGAGCTGCTCGCGCAACCGCTCGAGCGAGAGCGGCTCGGCCGACGACGCGCTCTCGCCGAGGCGCTCGGCCGCCAGCCGTGTCTTGGTCGCGAGGTCGCTGACGATGGTGTCGATCGTGCCGCGGCCGAGGTTGAGGCCGGCGTCGAGCGCGCCCTCGACCTTGACGTCGAACCAGCTCTCGATCGAGCGCGAGACGAACTGGTAGCTCACCGCGTAGATCAGCACGCCGGGCAGGATGCCGACGAGGGCGAAGATCGCCGCCAGCTTGAGCAGCAGCCGGCTGCCGAAGCGGCCGCGCGAGACGCGCCAGAGCATGCGCACGCCGGCGACGACGATGACCGTGACGAGGGTGCTCGCCAGCGCGACGTTGACCCAGAACAGCCAGACGTAGTGGCGCTCGTAGAGGGCCGGGTTGTTGGTCGCGACGCCGAGCAGGAAGGCGAGCACCAGGCCGGCGCCGAGAGCGGCCAGGGTCGAGACGATCCACGCCCAGCGGCTGCGCCGGGGAAGCGGCGGAGGCTCGGGGTTGCCTGCCCCGAAGCGCGAATCGGCGTTGTTCAATTGATGCGCTGCGAGCGCTTGACCGACAGCTGCCAGTCGGGATTGCCGCTGATGCCGATCTGCATCGGCCGCGGCAACAGCGTGATGTCGAGACGGTAGTTGAATTCGAGGTAGTGGCGGCCGTCGTCGACCTGGCCGGGCTCGGCGATCTTCCAGCGGCTGCTGCGGCTGAGGGCGACCAGGGCCTCGTCGCGCGTCGGGTAGTTCTGGCTCAGGCCGCCGACCGTCGTCACCCGGTAGGTCGACGTGAGGGGCTGGAAGACGATCTTCCAGACCCGCACGGCGTGGGCGACACGGCGGTCGCGCCAGTACCAGCGGTCGCGGAAGATCTCGGCCTCGGCGACGAGGAAAAGCGGCACCGACTTTGCGAGCGCGTCCTCGGGGCCCTTGCCGAGCTCGAAATTGACGGCGTAGTTGAGGAAGACGCCGTCCTCGTCGCGGAGGACCTCGAACGCCGTGAGCTCGGCTTCCGACGCCTCGGCCCGGCCGGCGGCGGCGACGCCGACCCCCAACCCCGGCAGCCACACGCGTGCCGCAGCGACGCCGAGCGCGCGAAGCACGCTGCGGCGGCGCAGGAAGCCGTGCGGCGGCAACGGGGTCATCAGCGGGCGGTCTTCTTCGGCGTGGACGGGAGCTTCTCGATCAGGGCGAGGAAAAAGCCGTCCGCCGCCCCCGGAAAACCGGGCGACGGCGGCGTTTCGTCATTGTCGGGTAGCGGCAGCAGCTGCCCCGGAGAAGGCGGGCTGGCCGACAGGGCTGCATCGCCCGCTCGTTGCAAAAAAGCGTCGATCTGCGCCGAACCCTCGTTGCTGAAGACCGAACACGTGACATAGAGCAAACGACCGCCGGGCGCGAGCAGCGGCCAGAGCGCGTCGAGCAGCCGCGCCTGCGTCGCCGCGAGCACCGGCAGGTCGCTGCCGCGGCGCAGCCAGCGCACGTCGGGATGGCGGCGGACGATGCCCGACGAGCTGCAGGGCGCATCGAGCAGGATCGCAGCGAACGGCCGGCCGTCCCACCAGCGCGCCGGCGCCGCGGCGTCGGCGACGCGCGTCTCGGCGCGCAGGCCGAGGCGGGCGAGGGTCGCGTCGACGCGCGCCAGGCGGGCGGCATCGCGGTCGACCGCGAGCAGGTCGAGGTCGGCGAGCTCGAGCAGGTGCGCCGTCTTGCCGCCGGGCGCGGCGCAGGCGTCGAGGACACGGGCGCCGGGGGGGAGCGGCACGGCGAGGAGCAGCGGCGCGGCGAGCTGCGCGTTCGCGTCCTGGACCGAGACGATGCCTTCGGCGAAGCCGGGCAGCTGCGTCACCGGCACCGGCCGGACGAGCGAGATCGCCGCGCCGCCGGAGGCGACGGCATCGATCCCGTGCGCGGCGAGCGTGTCGAGGTACGCCGCTGCCGTCGTCCGCCGCACGTTGACGCGCAAGGTCATCGGCGGGTGGACGTTGTCGGCGTCGGCGATTGCCTGCCAGCGATCGGGCCAGTCGGCGCGCAGCCGGTCGAGCCACCAGCCGGGATGATTGAAGCGCGCCAGCGGCTCGGCGAGCGCGGCCGCGACGATCACCTCGCGCTCGCGCCCGAACCGGCGCAGGACGGCGTTGACGAAGCCGGCGCTGCGCGGCGCGCGCCGCGTCGTCGCCGCGACCGCCTGGTCGACCAGAGTGTGATCCGCGTACGGCGGATCGCCCGGCGGCCAGAGCAGCGCCAGGGCGACGAGCAGGAGCGACTCGACCTCGGGCGGCGGCGTCTTCGGCGCGAGCCGGCGCCGCACGACCTCGGCGGCGCCGAGCCAGCGCAGGGCATGGAAGGCGAGCGCCTGCGTTCCGGGGCGCGCCGGCACCGGGCAGCGCGCGAGCGCGTCGTTGAGCGACTGGCCGGCGCGAACCGCGCCGACGGCGTCGGCGGCGTGACCGAGCAGGCGCGCCAGCGGCAGCGCGGCAGTCGATGCGGGTCCGGTCACGGCCGGAGTCTAGGACCTGTCGCCGCGATGGGAGGGTCGCCCGAAGGGCGTGACCGAGTGCGGTACGCTCCCCTCCCTGACACCCACGAGCCCCTCATGGCCGGCGAGAAGCCCACCCCGATCTTTCGCAGCGAGACCGACCTCGCCCGCCTGCCGGCGTCGGACCGGATCCGCTATCGCCTGGTCGGCGCCGAGTGCCGCTACCACGCCAACGACAACATCGCCGAGTTCATCGAGGCCGGCGAGCTCGACGAGCTGCGCGCCGAGGTCGAGGTGCAGATGCAGGGCGTGCTGCGCGCCCTGGTGATCGACACCGAGAGCGACCACAACACCAACGACACCGCCAAGCGGGTCGCCAAGATGTTCCTGACCGAGGTCTTCAACGGCCGCTATACGGCGCCGCCTTCGGTCACCGAGTTTCCGAACATCTCGCGCCTGAACGAGCTGATGATCGTCGGCCCGGTCAAGGTGCGAAGCGCGTGCTCGCATCACCTCTGCCCGATCCTCGGCAAGGTCTGGATAGGCCTCCTTCCCAACGAGCACTCGAACCTGATCGGCCTGTCGAAGTACGTTCGCATCTGCGACTGGATCATGAGCCGGCCGCAGATCCAGGAGGAGGCGGTGACGATGCTCGCCAACGAGCTCCAGGACCGCGTCAAGCCCGACGGCCTGGCGATCGTCATGGAGGCCGATCACTTCTGCATGCATTGGCGCGGCGTCAAGGACGACCAGGCGATGATGACCAACAGCGTCATGCGCGGTGCGTTCCTGAAGGACGCCAACCTGCGGCGCGAATTCCTTTCGCTGCTGGCCAAGAAGGTCTAGGGCGCGTTCACACAGGGAGCCGACGATGCTGGTCCGACTGATGTACGCAAGCCGCGCCGCCGATTCGGTGAACGCCGACGCGCTCGCCGCGATCCTGAAGCGCTCGAAGGAGAACAACCCGAAGGTCGGCGTCACCGGGGTGCTCTGCTTCTGCGCCAACGCGCACATCTTCCTGCAGGTTCTCGAGGGCGGCCGCCTCGCCGTCAGCGCGCTCTACAACCGCATCTCGCAGGACCCGCGCCATCACGACGTCGCCCTGCTCAGCTACGAAGAGATCGGCGAGCGGAGCTTTTCGCACTGGTCGATGGGCCAGGTCAACATGAGCCGGCTCAATCCGGCGCTGGTGCTCAAGTACTCCGAGGGCACGGTCCTCGATCCGTATGCGGTCTCGGGGCAGGCGTCGCTCGCCCTCTTCAACGAGCTGGTCGCGACGGCGTCGATCGGCGTCCAGGTCTAGGGTCGGCTCATTCGGCGAGCGCCGCCTCGGGCGCGGCCTCGGCGGCGCTGACCCGCCTCGACTCGATGTAGATCCGGCCGATCTCGGGAAAGCGCTCGCGCAGCGCCGCCTCGATCCGGTTGACCGCGCGCGACACCTCCTCGGCCGGAACGCCGGCCTTGAACTCGGCGTCGAGCGCGAGCAGAACGTCGTCGGGACCGAGGTGCATCGTCAGCGGCCAGCCGGCGCGGTGCACGCTCGGCTCGCTTTGCGCGACGGCGCGGATCGCCTCGGCCATCTCGGCATCGACCGCCTCGCCGACGAGGAGCTTCCTCGCCTGGACGATGAGCAGCGTCGAGACGCCGCAGAGCAGGAGGCCGATGACGACCGAGGCGCCGGCGTCGAACGCCGGCATGCCGAGCCGGTGGCTTGCGTAGATGCCGACCGCCGCGGCGAGCAGGCCGGCGAGCGCGGCGCTGTCCTCGGCCATGACGGTGTAGAGCGTCGGGTCCTTGCTCGTGCGCAGCGACGCCCAGAACGGCGCGGCGCCGATCGAGCGCTTGAACTGGTGGACGGCGATCGCGAGGCTCGTTCCCTCGAAGAGCGCCGCGCCGGCGAGGATCGCATAGCTCCAGCCCGCGTCCTCGAGCGGCTTCGGGGCGAGCAGGCGCAGGATGCCTTCGTAGGCCGAGACACCGCCGCCGACGCCGAAGATCAACACGGCGACGATCAGGCTCCAGAAGTAGAGCTCCTTGCCGTAGCCGAACGGATGGCGCTCGTCGGCCGGCCGCTCGGCCATGTGCATGCCGACGAGGAGGAGCAGCCCGTCACCGGTGTCGACCAGCGAGTGGATGCCTTCGGAGAGCATCGCCGAGCTGCCGGTCGCCGCCGCGCCGACGAACTTCATCACAGCGATGACGGCGTTGGCGCCGATGGCGCCGAACACCGCGAGCTTGGAATTGGCCAACGCGCGCCCTACCCCCGGCTTCGGCGCGGCCGGCCGCGCTCAGCAGTCGATACGGGTCGAGCCGGGCGCGACCGGGGGCTTGGTCGCACTCGGCGTCGCCTTGCCGGTGACGCTGGGCTTCGGCAACGCCGCCGGCATCGCCTTGTTGTCGGCCGTGCTCGGCGCCATGGGCTTGGTGCAGTCGGCGCTGCTCGCGGTCGGCTTCGGCCGCGCCGCGGCGCGGGCCGCGGCCGATCCGCCGCGCAGCGCCGAACGCTCGCCCGTCGCGTTCGACATCACCGGCGTGCCCAACTGCAGCGAATCGCTGCCACCCGGCGTGCCGGTGTCGATGCCGCCGGGAATCTGCGACGTCTGCGAGGCCGTGGGCGGCAGGCGCGGTGGCGGCTTGGGGGTGGTCTGCGCTTGCGCAGCCTGCGCGATGGCGACGAGCGCCGCCGACAGCATCACACGACGAAAGGCAACGGATCGATTCACGACGAGCTCCTGGCAGCCGGTACACGAGTGTGCGCCCGCCCGCCGGCGGCGGCCGTCGGACGGCACCGCGTCCGCGCCCCGCCTGTCGGCGGTCCCGGCGCCGCGGTCAGGCCGTCTTCTTGGCGGCGACTTTGCGGACCGCCGCGACCTTCCGGGCCGGCGCCTTCTTGGCTGGCACGGCGGCGGCGACCGGCGCGACCGCGACCGCCGGCTTCGCCGCGCCGGACGCCTTCTTCGCTACGGGCCTCCGCTCGGGCCGCGGCTCGAACACGAAGACGACCTTGTTCTCCTTCGCGTCCCAGGCCAAGCGCGCCTTGAACTTCCTCCGCGTCTTGTTGGAGACGAAGCCGTCGAGCAGGTCGGTCTGGCCGGTCGCGAGCAGCTTGGTCATCTGCTCGCGCGCGACCGGCTGCTGCAGGATCACCTTGCCGCTCTTGAAGTCGCACGACGGCGCCGGCCCGACCGAGTGCTCGCACACGTAGTTGGTGCCGAACTCGTAGATGTCACCCTGCGTCTTCGGGCATTTGCCGAGGCTTTCCTGCGCGCCGAAGTCGACCGGCTCGCCCGACTCGCCTTCGCGCTTGGCGTCCTCGCCGAAGTCGAACTCGAGCTTCCAGTTGTCGACCTCGTCGTCGCGGACGAGCTTGAGCTCGGCCGTGAACGGCCAGCCCGCCTTCGAGCGGAAGCCCTCGAGCGGACCGATCCGCTTGTCGCGGAGGAAGGCCTCGACCTCGGCGAGCTCGAAGGCGCGCCCGCCCGGGATCTTGCTCATCGAGAAGCCGCACGGCTCGCTCGTGCCGGGGATGCCGGTGCAGGCGTAGCGGCGGTAGTTCTCCTTGATCACGCCGCCGCAGTTCGGGCAGGGCACGGAGAGCGTGGCGTAGTCGCCCGGGATCGTGTCGCGGTCGTATTCCTTCGCCTTCTTGACGATCCGCTCGGCCATCTCGGCGATGCGCTTCATGAAGGTCGAGCGCTCGAGGTGGCCCTTCTCCATCTCGGCGAGCTGGTACTCCCAGTTGCCGGTGAGCTCGGGCTTGGTCAGGTCCTCGACGCCGAGGCCGCGCAGCAGCGTCATCAGCTGGAACGCCTTGGCGCCGGGGACGAGCTCGCGCCCCTCGCGATGGATGTACTTCTCGTAGATCAGGCCCTCGATGATCGCGGCGCGCGTCGCCGGCGTGCCGAGGCCTTTTTCCTGCATCGCCTCGCGCAGCTCGTCGTCGTCGATCAGCTTGCCGGCGCCTTCCATCGCCGAGAGCAGCGTCGCCTCGGTGTAGCGCGCCGGCGGCTTGGTCTTCAGCGCCTTGACGTCGACGCTTTCCGTTCGCGCCAGCTCGTCCTTGCCGACCGCGACGAGATTCGCGTCGTCCTCCTGCGCCTCGCGCCCGTAGACGGCGAGCCAGCCGGGCCGGACCATGACCTTGCCGTTGGTCTGGAACCGGTAGTCCTTGCCGGCTTTGGCGACGGTCGAGATCCGCGTCGTCACCATGAACTCGGCGGCCGGGAAGAAGACGGCGAGGAAGCGCTTGGCGACCATGTCGTAGAGCTTGGCCTCGATCTCAGACAGGCTCTTCGGCGGCAACAGCGTCGGGATGATCGCGAAGTGGTCCGAGACCTTGGCGTTGTCGAAGATCTTCTTCGACGGCTTGACGTAGTTCTCCTTCAGCGCCGTCTTCGCATGCACGGCGAGCGGTCGTAGCGGCCCGGGCAGGGTCTCCTTGGCGATCATCTCGATCGTCTGGCGGGCGACCGCGACGTAGTCCTCGGGCAGGGCGCGGCTGTCGGTGCGGGGGTAGGTGAGGACCTTGTGCTTCTCGTAGAGCGCCTGCGCGATCGACAGCGTCGTCCGCGCCGAGAAGCCGAAGCGCGAGTTGGCCTCGCGTTGCAGGCTGGTCAGGTCGTAGAGCAGCGGCGCGGCCTGCGTGCTCGGCTTGGCCTCCTCGGTCACCGAAGCCGGCTCGCCCTGCACCGCCGCGGCGATCGCGAGCGCGTCGGCCTCGTTCCAGAGCCGGTCCGAGCGCAGCTCGGCGTCGTCGGGGTTCTTCTTCCACGCCGGATCGAACCACTTGCCCTCGTACTCGCCGGCGGCGACGGCGAAGGTCGCGCGCACTTCCCAGTAGTCGCGCGAGACGTGACGCCGGATCTGCTCCTCGCGCTCGACCATGATCGACAGCGTCGGCGTCTGCACCCGGCCGACGGTGGTGAGGAAGAAGCCCCCGTCGCGCGAGTTGAACGCGGTCATCGCCCGCGTGCCGTTGATGCCGACCAGCCAGTCGGCCTCGGAGCGGCAGCGCGCGGCATCGGCGAGCGGCAGCATCTGCTTGTCGCTGCGCAGATGATCGAAGCCGTCGCGGATCGCCGCCGGCGTCATGCTCTGCAGCCAGAGGCGCTTCACGGGGTGCTTCGACTTCGCGTGCTGCTCGATCAGGCGAAAGATCAGCTCGCCCTCGCGGCCGGCGTCGCAGGCGTTGATCAGCTCGCTCACGTCCTTCCTCTTGACCAGGCGGACGATCGCGTTCAGGCGCGTCTTGGTCTTGTCGAGCGGCGCGAGGTCGAAGTGGGGCGGGATCACGGGCAGGTGGGCGAAGCTCCACTTGCCGCGCTTGACGTCGTATTCCTCCGGCGCCTTGATCTCGAGCAGGTGGCCCACCGCCGAGGTGACGATGTAGCGCTCGCTCTCGAAGTACTCGTCGTGCTTGTCGAACTTGCCTGCGGTCGGCGTCAGAGCGCGGACGATGTCCTGCGCCACCGAGGGCTTCTCTGCAATGATCAGTGCTTTGCTCATTCGTCTCGTCGTTGTTCTCGGGCGGCCTGTCGCATCCCTACAATCCGGGCTCCTCGCGCGCACGTGCACGCGCGCGCACCCATGAATTCAATGTACCCAAAGAAAGCGCCTCCCCTGAAAAGCCCTGCCAAGACCCAGCCCACCGTCACCGTACCGCCGCGCGGCCGTCGCATCCAGGTGCGCCGCTCCGGCATCCACGGCAAGGGCGTGTTCGCGCTCCTGCCGATCGCCGAGGGCGAGACGATCATCGAATACACCGGCAAGGTGATCACCTGGAAGCAGGCGCAGAAGCTCCCGCCGCACATCCCGGACGAGCCGAACCACACCTTCTTCTTCCACATCGACGACAAGCACGTCATCGACGGCAACGACGGCGGCAGCGCCGCCAAGTGGATCAACCACGCCTGCGGCCCGAACTGCGAGGCCGACGAGACCGACGACGGCCGCGTCTTCATCAAGGCGCTGCGCGACATCGAGCCCGGCGAGGAGCTCAACTACGACTATGGCTTGATCCTGGAGGGCCGGCAGACCAAGAAGACCGAGAAGGAGTTCGGGTGTCATTGCGGCACGCCGGAGTGCCGCGGCACGATGCTCGCCGGCAAGAAGAAGAAGAAGAAGAAGAGCAAGAAGAAGTGAGCGCGCTCGGCGTCCCGGCTCCGGAGCGAGTCGCCGACACCGGCTCGACCAACGATGATTTGCTGGCACGCGTTCACGCTGCCGCGGCGTTGGGCGCGACGACGTTCGCGCCCTGCCTCCTCGTCGCCGACCGGCAGAGCGCCGGCCGCGGCCGACACGGCCGGCGCTGGCACGCGACGCCCGGCGCCTCGCTCACCTTCTCGATCGCCTGGCCGTGCGCGCGCAGCGATCTCTCCGGACTCTCGCTGGCGATCGGCAGCGCCCTCGCCGACGCGCTCGACCCGCCGGCACGAGGGCACGCGGCGCGGATCGGCCTCAAGTGGCCGAACGACCTCTGGATCATCGACGACGCGAGCCCGGCCTCCCCCTCGCCCGGCCGCAAGCTCGCCGGCGTGCTGGTCGAGACGGCGCCGCTCGGGCGCGGCCGCGTCGCCGTCGTCGGCATCGGCATCAACATCCGTGCGCAGGCGGTGGCCGACGCGGCCTCGGGCGTGGCCAGCCTCGACGAGATCGACGCCCAGGTGACGCCGGCGACGACGCTCGCCCGCGTCGCGCCGGCGCTGTTCGCGGCGCTGCGCTCGTTCGATGGCGCCGGCTTCGCGCCCTTCGCCGCCCGCTTCGCGGCGCGCGACCTGCTGCGCGGCCGGCGCGTCGCCGGCGCGGACGCGCGCGGCGAGGTCGAGGGCGTCGCCGCTGGTGTCGGCGCCGACGGCACGTTGCGGGTCGAGACCGCGGCGGGACCGATCGCCGCCGCCAGTGGCGAATGGCGCCTCGTTCGCATCGAGCCGGCAGGGTCGCCGTGCTGAGGGCTCTGCTGGCGGCGCTGATCGTCGCCAACCTGCTCTTCTTCGCCTTCAGCCGCGGCTCGCTCGACGGCTTCCTCGGCCTGCGCGCGATCGGCGATCGCGAGCCCGAGCGCCTCGCCAACCAGGTTCGGCCGCAGACGATCCGCCTGCTGCCGATGAACAGCGCGGCGAGCGCGCCGGCCGACGCGGCCGTGCCGTGCTACGAGACGCCGACCTTCACCGCCGCCGAGGCCGCCGCGGTCGAGGCGACGCTGGCGGGCAACCTGCCGATCGGCGCGTGGAGCGACAACCGCGGCGAGCGGAGCATCGGCGCGCGCACCGAAGTGACGCACACCTACCGCATCGTCGCCACCGACGCCGCGCTCGCGGCGCGGCTGGCGACGCTGAAGCTCGACGCCGCCGGGCGCGGCTTCAGCTTCAGTCCCTGCGCGCGCCCCGAGCGGCCACGCTGAGCACCGCGCGCGCCGCGCGCCCCCGCGCCGACGTGAGCGCGAGCGAGAGCACCGCCACGAGCAGGAGCAGCAGCCAGCCGACGCCGAGCGCGCCGCCGCCGCCCGAGCCGGTCGACGCCGGCGGCGGCGTCGACGCCGGCGTAACCACTGGACCGACGACCGCTACCGACAAGGTCGTGGTCGAGACGAAGGCGGTGTTGTCGGTCGTCGTCAGCTGGATCACGAACACACCGGCGGCCGTCGGTCTCA
>JADGRJ010000326.1 GCA_017881025.1 Rhizobacter sp.
GAAGCCGAGCCTGCGGCGGAGGTGCCGGTCGCGGTCGCGGCGGTGCCGCCGCCGGTCCCGCCACCGACAAAGCCACGTGCGCCGCGTCGGCCGCACGAACCCATGGCGACGGAAAGTCAAGCGACGACGACCGTTGCAGAGCAAGCCAGCACTAACTCAATCCGGACGGCGGCGGCGCCGGCGGAAGCGATCGTGAGCGATGCTGTTCCTGCGCCGCCCGTCGAGGCGCCAGGGGTCGTCGCGACGGTCGAGCCTGCGGCGAGCGCGGCGTCCGACGTGGGCGAAGCGCCCGTCGCCGCCGCCGCGAGCGCCGCTGCGGGCGCGCCGCAGCCCCTGCTCGCTGCCGGCGAGCAGCCGCCGCCGCTCTACCGGACGCGGCTGCCGCCATCGGTCACGCTGCACTATCAAGTGCGACGCGGCTTCCTGCGCGGCACGGGTGAGATCCGCTGGCAGGCGAGCGGCGACCGCTACCGCCTCGTCCTCGAAGCGCGCATCGCCGGGCTGACGCTGCTGACGCAGACGAGCGAGGGCGATATCGACGCCAACGGCCTCGCGCCGGTGCGCTTCCTCGACCAGCGGGCGCGCCGATCGGCGCAGGCGGCGAACTTCCGTCGCGACAACGGCCGGATCACCTTCTCGGGAACCGGCGTCGAGTGGCCGCTCCTGGCCGGCAGCCAGGACCGGCTGAGCTGGATGATCCAGCTCGCCGGCATCGCCGCCGCCGAGCCGGAGCGGCTCGTCGCAGGCGGCAGGATCACGATGGTCGTCGTCGGCGCGCGCGGCGATGCCGGCGTCTGGACGCTCCGCTACGCCGGCCACGAGACGATCGAGACGGCGAGGGGGACCGTGCGCGCCGTCAAGCTCGTCCGCGAAGGGCGATCGGCGTACGACACCAGCGCCGAGATCTGGCTCGATCCCGAGCGCTCCTACCTGCCGGCGCACGCGACGCTGCGCAACAGCGCCGGCGCGTCCGAATACGACCTCCTGCTCGAGCGCGTCGACCCGGGATGAGCGCCCGCCGCCCGGGCAGGCCCGGCTTGCAATCGGCGCCAGGGGCCGCAGGTGGGGCGAAGGAGATATTCGCCATGCACATGCTCTACAACTCTGACAGCTTCACCGTCGTCGCCATCGACATTCCGGGCGCGCCCGCCGCGCCGGGGTCCGATGCGCCCGACACGTCGCGCGGCGGCTTCGAGATCGTCGACAAGTTCGCGCAAAAGGACATCTTCATCGAAGGCGCGATGGCGGCGAGCTTTCAGGCCGGTGTCGAGGCGCTGATGCAGAGCAAGCCGAGCGAGGACGACATCGACGACTACATCGGCCGCTTCACCTCGCTGATGCCGCAGCCGCTCGTCCTGCACTGACCGCGGCGGCGGCCCCGCCGCGCGACTTATTGCCGGATCGACGGCGTCGCCGCCGGGGCGGCGGCGCGGTCGCGCCGCCTCAAGTTCGACCCCGCGCCGTCGATATGGTGAGGCGCCGACGGACCGCGATCTCGTTGCCGCGGCAGCGTTTTCACGGTCGAGAGGTCCATGACAGCCGAGCTGGCGATCAATACGGGAGCAGAGTCGGTGATGCCGACGGTGCTGATGCTCCTCCTCGGCCTGGCGGTCAGCACGCTGGCCGCCTATGTCGCGCTCGACCTCGCGCGTCGCGTCCGCGTCCTGCGCACCCGGGCCGGTGCCCTATGGCTCTTCGGCGCCGCGTCGGCGCTGGCGATCGGCATCTGGTCGAGCCAGGTGATCGGCATCGCCGCCGAGCCGCCGCCGTTCGCCTTCGGCTACCACGGCCTGGGCTCGCTCGGCGTCTGGGCTGCCGCGTTGGTCGCCAGCCTCGCCGGCCTCGGCGCGGTGAGCGGCCGGGTCGCGACGCCGGGGCGGGTCAGCTTCGGCGCCTTCGCGCTCGGCATCGGTGCCGTCGGCACCCACGCGCTCGCCCTCGCGCCGCTCGGCCTGGTGCCGGGCGTCGAATGGCAGATCCTGCCGCTCGTGGCGGCCTTCGCCGGCGCGGTGGGCGGCTGCATGATGGCGCTCGGCGCTTTCTTCCGCGGCGGCGACCGCACCAAGCCGGCGACGCTCGGCTGGCAGGCGACCTCGGCGCTGGTCTTCGGCGTCAGCCTGGTCGCGAGCCAGCAGCTCGTCCTCGGCGCCGCCGGCCTCGCCGACCAGACCGGCTCGGTCCACGCCGACCGGCTCGCCTCGGCGACGCTGGTCCTGCTCGCCTCGGTCGGTTCGTGCGCGATCCTGATCGTCGGCCTGCTGTTCTCGGTCCTGGAGGCGCGACTGCGCCTGTCGCTGCGGCGCGCCGAGACCGAGCTGCAGCGGCGCAGTTTCCGCGACGGCCTCACCGGCCTGCCGAACCGCCTGATGTTCGACGGCATGCTCGCCCAGGCGGTGCAGCAGGCCGACGGCGCACACCAGCGCCTGGCGATCCTCTTCATCGACCTCGACGGCTTCAAGCCGGTCAACGAGTCGCTCGGCCACGCAACCGGCGACCTCGTGCTGCGCGAGGTCGCGGCGCGGCTGAAGCGCTTCGCGCGCCCGGAAGACCGCGTCGCCCACCTCGGCGGCGACGAGTACCTGATGCTGATCGGCGCCGACCCGAGCGCCGAGGACGCGGCGATCTTCTCGGAGCGGCTGCAGACGTCGATCGGCGAGCCGTGTCGCATGAACGGCCGCGAGGCGACGGTCTCGAGCTCGATCGGCATCGCCATCTATCCCGAGCACGGCCCGATCTCGGCGCTGATCGCCAATGCCGAGGCGGCGATGCGATCGGCCAAGAGCGGCGGCGGCGCCGGCTACGCCTTCTTCGAGCAGCGCATGACGAACGGCGCGCGCGACCAGCTCGACCTATTGCGCGACCTGCGCCGCGCCTTGAGCGACGGCCAGCTCCACCTCGTCTACCAGCCGAAGATCCACGCGCCGAGCGGCGAGATCACCGGCGCCGAGGCGCTGATGCGCTGGGAGCACCCGACGCGCGGCATGGTCGGCCCGGACCAGTTCATCCCGATCGCCGAGCGCTTCGGCCTGATCGGCGCGATGGGCAACTGGCTGATCGAGGAGGCGTGCCGCCAGGCCGGCGTGTGGCGCGACCAGGGCCTGCAGATGCGCGTCGCGATCAACCTCTCGGCGCACCAGCTGCGCCATCCCGACCTCGCCGACCGCATCGACATGGCGCTGCGCCGCCACGACATCAAGCCGCAGCTGCTGACCTGCGAGATCACCGAGTCGGTGGCGATGGACGACGCGTCGAACGCGATCCGCATGGTCGAGCGGCTCAACCAGCTTGGCGTCAACATCTCGATCGACGACTTCGGCACCGGCTACTCGAGCCTGTCGTACCTGAGGAAGCTGCGCGCCGGCGAGCTCAAGATCGACAAGAGCTTCGTGCTCGACCTCGAGACCAGCGCCGATGCGCGCGCGGTCGTCGATGGCATCGTCAAGCTGGCGCACGCGATCGGCCTGAAGGTCGTCGCCGAGGGCGTCGAGACCGAGGCGCAGCACCAGATCCTGCGCTCGTTCGGCTGCCACGAGCTGCAGGGCTTCCTGTTCGCGCGGCCGATGTCGCCGCGGGCGCTCTCGGCCTGGGCGATGGAAGACGTCGGGCCGCGCGCGCTCGAATTCCGCGATTCGCTCTACCGCGCGACCGCGGCCGGCGCGCTGCACTAGCGGCGGCGCCCGTCTGCCCTTGCGGGCACGCGCTTTCGGTCGGCTTCCTACAATTGGGGCATGAAGAGCCTGCCGTATACGCGTGCCGCCGCCTTGCCGCAGATCCTGAAGGAGCGCATCGTCGTTCTCGACGGCGCGATGGGGACGATGATCCAGCGCTACAAGCTCGGCGAGGCCGACTACCGCGGCGAGCGCTTCAAGGACCACGCCAGGAGCCTGAAGGGCAATGGCGATCTGCTCCAGATCACCCGGCCCGACATCGTCGAGTCGATCCACGAGGCGTACCTGCGCGCCGGCGCCGACATCGTCGAGACCAACACCTTCGGCGCGACCTCGGTCGCGCAGGCCGACTACGACCTCGGCTCGATCGCGCGCGAGATGAACGTCGCCGGCGCGCGTCTGGCGCGCGAGGCGTGCGCCAAGTTCAGCAGCGCCGACAAGCCGCGCTTCGTCGCCGGCGCGCTCGGGCCGACGCCGAAGACGGC
>JADGRJ010000093.1 GCA_017881025.1 Rhizobacter sp.
GCGCCGGCGAGCGCGCCGGCACGCGCCGAGCGCGTCCTCCCCGCGCCCGCGATCGCGACGCCGGTGCGGCCGTCGCCGCCCGTCGTCGTCACGCCGCTGCCGATGCCGGCGGTGCCGCCCGCCGTCGCCGCCCGCTTTCCCGAGCCGGCCGTGACGTTCGCGACGCCGGCGTTCGAGCCGGGACGGACGACGTTCACCAGCAACGAGGAGCTGGGCGCGATCGTCCACGGCCTGGCGCGAAGCGCATCGATCGGCGAGAACAGCAGTGAGGTCGCCGTGATCCCGCTCGGCGTCTCGCAGGCCGGCGCGCAGCTCGAGGCGCTCGCGTTCACGCGGCCGGCGCCGCCCGGTGCGGTCGCGGGGGCCGCGATCTCTCCTGCGAGCACGCAGCGCCGGCCGACGGTGGTCATCCTCGCCGCGCAGCACGGCGACGAGCCGGCGGGCACCGAGGCGCTCATCGTCGTCGCCCAGGAGCTCGCCGCCGGTCGCCTGGCGGGCGTGCTCGATCGCATCGACGTCGTCCTCCTGCCGCGCGCCAACCCCGACGGCGCGGCGGCGTTCTCGCGCGGCGCATTCGACGGCACCGACGTCAACCGCGACCACATCCTGCTGCAGACGCCGGAAGCGCGCGCGATCGCCGAGCTGCTGGCGAGCTTCGCGCCGCTCGTCGTCCTCGATCTTCACGAGTACCCGGTGGGCGGCGCGTTCACCGCCAAGTTCGGCGGCGTGCAGCGCTTCGACGCCTTGCTGCAGTACGCGACGACGGCCAACCTGGCGCCGTTCGTCACCAAGGCGGCCGAGGAGTGGTTCCGCCAGCCGCTCCTCGCCAGCCTGCGCAACGCCGGTCTCAGCGTCGACTGGTACGCGACGGTGTCGACCGACCCGGCCGACCGCACGATGTCGATGGGCAGCATCGCGCCGCAGGTCGGCCGCAACGCGAGCGGCCTGCGCAACGCGGTCAGCCTGCTCGTCGAGACGCGTGGCGGCGGCCTCGGCCGCGTCGATCTCAAGCGCCGCGTGCAATCGCAGGTGGTCGCCGCGACGAGCGTCCTCGCGAGCGCGGCCAAGCACGCCGACGACCTGACCAAGCTGCGTCAGTTCGTCGATCGCGAGACCGCGTCGTTCGCCTGCCAGGGGCAGGTCGTCGTCGAGGCGGCGCCGACGCCGAGCGAGTACGCGTACGCGATGATCGACCCGGTCAGCGGCGAGATCCGCCGCCTCACAGTCGCCTGGGAATCGGCGCTGCAGCTGCGCACGCTGAAGAGCCGGCCGCGGCCGTGCGGCTACTGGCTCGCGCCGGGCGAGAACGAGGCGGTGCGGCGCCTGCGCCTGCTCGGCGTCGAGGTGCAGCAGCTCGACGAGCTCGGCGAGCTGCGCGGCGAGGGCTACCGCGAGGTCGGGCGCGAGCCGGTCGCCGGCGGCGCCGCCTTCAACGCCGGCGGCGCGACCCGGCTCAAGGTGCAGACGCAGGCGGCGCTGCTCGACGTCACCGCCGGCAGCTTCTACGTCTCGCTCGAGCAGCCCCTCGCTCACCTCGTCGTCGCCGCGCTCGAGCCCGAGGCGCCGGCGAGCTTCGCCGCCAACGGCGTCATCGTCGACGTCGCGGGTGAAGCGCGTATTCTTGCGCGGCCCCCGATCCGCATGACACCGGTGCCCTAGCCGGCGCCCATGTAAGGATTGCGGCGGCGGGCCGACAGCTTCAGCACGCCACAGAGAGAGCCTTCGCATGGACATCGAAGCGACCGCGCCGCCAGCCACCGTCGTCGACGCCCGCGCCGCGCGGCGCGTCTACCGGCACCGCCTGCCGGTGCGGGTGATGCACTGGATCAACGTCGTCTGCCTGACCGTGCTGCTGATGAGCGGCCTCAACATCTTCAACGCCCACCCGACGCTCTACTGGGGGCGCGAGTCGACCTTCGCCCAGCCGTGGGTCTCGTTCGGCGCTCGCACGACCTCCGCCGGCCCGATCGGCTACACGCGAATCGCCGGCCACGAGTTCACCACCACCGGGGTGCTCGGCCTGTCGAAGTCGCCGGACACCGGCGACCCGACCGCGCGCGCCTTCCCGGGGTGGGCGACGATCCCGAGCACGCAGTGGCTGGCGATGGGCCGCCACTGGCACTTCTTCTTCGCCTGGATCTTCGTCGTCAACGGCGTCCTCTACCTGCTCTACACGATCGTCAGCAGGCACCTGAAGAGAGACCTCGTGCCGACACGCGAGGAGCTGCGCAACATCGGTCGTTCGATCGTCGAGCACCTCAAGTTGAAGCACCCGACCGGCGATGCGGCGACGCGCTACAACGTTCTGCAGAGCCTCACCTACCTGATCGTCATCTTCGGCCTGCTGCCGCTCGTCGTCTTTGCCGGCCTGGCGATGTCGCCGCGCATCGACGCCGTCTTCACCGGCTGGGTCGACCTGCTCGGCGGGCGCCAGTCGGCGCGAACGCTCCATTTCCTCGCCGCTTTCGGCCTCTTGCTGTTCGTCGTCGTCCACGTCGCCGAGGTGTTCATCGCCGGCGTCTGGAACGAGATGAGATCGATGATCACCGGCTGGTACGCGGTGCCCGAGGACCACGCCAGGAAGGAGCTGCGGCCATGAAGAAGACCTTCACCCTGATGCGCGCGCGCCAGCGCGACCGGCGCCACCTGCTGCGCGGCGCGGTCGCCGCGGCGGGCTCGGCGCTGCTCGCCGGCTGCGACCGCCTGTCGCGGAACGAGTCGTTCGTCGCGACGCTGAAGAGCGCCGAGCACCTCAGCCGGGCGGCGCAGAAGCTGGTCGCGCCGCGGCCGGCGATGGCGCAGGAGTTCAGCCCGGCCGACGTCGCGCAGACCTTTCGCGGCAACGGCTCGCTCAACCCGGGCGATGCCGACTACGTCGCCTTGCGCGACGCCGGCTTTGCCGGCTACAAGCTCGCGGTTGGCGGCCTGGTCGACAAGGCCGCCGAGTTCACGCTCGACCAGCTCAAGGCGATGCCGGCACGAACGCAGATCACGCGCCACGACTGCGTCGAGGGCTGGAGCTGCATCGGCAAGTGGAAGGGCGTCCAGCTCGGCGCGATCCTCGACCAGGTGCGGCCGAAGCCGGAA
Source organism: Rhizobacter sp. (assembly GCA_017881025.1). Taxonomy (GTDB): domain Bacteria; phylum Pseudomonadota; class Gammaproteobacteria; order Burkholderiales; family Burkholderiaceae_C; genus Schlegelella_A. Next base: position 3,088 of record JADGRJ010000093.1, read on the forward strand.
GCGAAGTTTGTCGTCTTCCGCTGCTTCGACTCGATGGACGGCCCGTCGCTCGACGGCCACGACTCGCGCTACTACGAGAGCATCGACCTCGACGACGCGCATCACGTGCAGACGATCCTCGCCTACGAGCTGAACGACAAGCCGCTGCCGATCAGCAACGGCGCGCCGCTGCGCTGCCGCGTCGAGCGCCAGCTCGGCTACAAGCAGGCCAAGTACGTCCGCGCGATCGAGCTGGTCGAGAGCTTCGCGCAGATCCGCGGCGGCAAGGGCGGCTACTGGGAAGACGAAGGCTACGAGTGGTACGGCGGCATCTGAGGCCGCGCGCCGCGGTCGGCGGCGTCTAGCGCCGGCGCGAGCCGCCCAGGATCGAGCCGAGCACGCCGCGGATGATCTCGCGGCCGACGCTCGAGCCGATCGAGCGAACGGCCGAGCGCGCCGCCGATTCGGCCAGGCCCTCGTGCTTGCCGCCGCGCGGGCCGGTCGAGCCGAAGAGCACGTCCTTCAGGCCGCCGAGCATGCCGCCGTCGGCCGGCGCCGCCGCGCCGGGCGCCGATGCGGTGGTGCCCGGGGCGGTCGCCGGCGACGCGGCGACGCGCGCGCTCAGCTTCTCGTACGCCGACTCGCGATCGACCTTCTTCTCGTAGACGCCGGCGACGAGCGAGGCGGCGATCAATGCCTTCCTCTCGTCGTCGCTGATCGGGCCGATGCGGCTGCCGGGCGGGATGACGAAGGCGCGCTCGGTCACCGACGGCCGGCCTTTCTCGTCGAGCAGGCTGACGAGCGCCTCGCCGACGGCGAGCTCGGTGATCGCGGCCTCGATGTCGAGCTTGGGATTCGGGCGCATCGTCGTCGCCGCCGTCTTGACCGCCTTCTGGTCGCGCGGCGTGAACGCGCGCAGCGCGTGCTGGACGCGGTTGCCGAGCTGGCCGAGGATCGAATCGGGAACGTCGAGCGGGTTCTGCGTCACGAAGAACACGCCGACGCCCTTGCTGCGAACGAGACGGACGACCAGCTCGATGCGCTCGAGCAGCACCTTCGGCGCCTCGTCGAAAAGCAGGTGCGCTTCGTCGAAGAAGAAGACGAGCTTGGGCTTGTCGAGGTCGCCGACCTCGGGCAGGCGCTCGTACAGCTCCGAGAGCAGCCAGAGCAGGAAGGTCGCGTACAGGCGCGGGCTCGTCAGCAGCCGGTCGGCGACGAGGATGTTGATGACGCCGTGCGCCCGCCCGTCGGTGCCTGATGCGCCGGCCTGGCCGGCCGGCGCCGGCGCGGTCTGCAACAGGTCGGCGACGTCGAGCATCGGCTCGCCGAAGAAGCGGTCGCCGCCCTGCGCCTCGATCTGCATCAGGCCGCGCTGGATCGCGCCGACGCTGGCCGCGCTGACGTTGCCGTAGCCGGTCTGGTACTGCGCCGCGTTGTCGGCGACGTGCTGCAGCATCGCGCGCAGGTCCTTGAGGTCGAGCAGGAGCAGCCCGTTGTCGTCGGCGATCTTGAAGACGAGCTGGAGCACCCCCTGCTGCGTCTCGTTGAGGTCGAGCATGCGCGAGAGCAGGAGCGGGCCCATGTCGCTCACGGTCGCGCGCACGGGGTGGCCGGCGGCGGACTTGTCGTCGGCGAAGACGTCCCAGAGCGTCGCCGGGCACGCCGCCGGCGCCGTCGGCTCGATCCCGCGATCCTTCAGGATCGCCGCCATCTTCGCGTTCATCGCGCCCGGCTGGGTGATACCGGTGAGGTCGCCCTTGACGTCGGCCATGAAGACCGGCACGCCTTGGCGGCTGAAGTTCTCGGCGAGCGTCTGCAGCGTCACCGTCTTGCCGGTGCCGGTGGCGCCGGTGACAAGGCCGTGCCGGTTCGCCATCGCGGGCAGGAGGAAGCACTCGGTGCTGCCGTGCCGGGCGAGCAGGATCGGATCGGCCATGGTGCTGCGCAAGGGTACGGGAAGGGCAGTTTAGAGCCTCGACGCTCGCGCCGTGACGCCGTCGCACCGAGGGCTTGCCTCTCCGCGACCGCGCGTTGACAGCGGCGCGCGTCGGAGTCAATCTCCGTCGCTTGCTCTGCCGGCCCGCTTCGGAGGAGATCCATGGCCCGACCGACCTGCCGTCGCCTCGCCTGCCTGTCGCTCGCGCTCGCGCTGATCGCGCCCTGGCCACTCGTCGCGCGCGCCGACGCCGCGCTCGACTGGATGGCGACGGTCGACGAAGCGACCGCGAAGGTGCCCGGCCTTCGCGGCGAGCGGGCGCGAACGATCGCCTGGCTCGCCGCCTTCAACGCGCTCGACGCGATCGATCCGCGCTACCGGCCCTATCCGCCCGCGCCGGCCGCGCTGCCCGCTGATGCGGTGAAGCCGTCGCGCGAGGCCGCGCTCGCGGCAGCGCTCTATACCGTGCTGGTGCTCGACGCCGATGCCGACCAGGCGCTGCTCGTGCGCCGCTATCGCGACACGCTCGCCGGCGTGAAGGCGCCCGGCGAGCGCGAGGCCGGCACGATCCTCGGCCAGCAGGCGGCGTTGATGCTGCTCGCGGTGCGCTCGACCGACCGCCTCGGCCGGATCGAGCCGCGCCCGAGCCCCGCCGCACTCGGCGTCTTCGTCGAGGCGCCTCATGCGAAGGCGTCGCGCTCGATCGCCGCGGCCGGCCTCGCGCCGTTCGGCATCCGCTCGGTGCTTGGGTTCGATCCGGGCCCGCCGCCTGCGCCCGGCAGCGACGCGGCGCTGCGCGAGATCGCCGAGGTGCGCGCCCTCGGCGGTGTCGCGAGCGCCAGGCGCAGCGGCGATCAGACCGCGGCCGCGCTGTTCTGGGTTACCGGCGAGTCCACCGACTACGCCGCTGTGCTCAAGGGCGCGCTCGAGGCGCGCAAGCTCGACGCGCTCGACGTCGCCCGCGTCGCCGCGCTCGACGCGATGATCAGCATCGACGCGAGCATCGTCGGCACGACGCTGAAGGAGCGCTACCTGCACTGGCGTCCGGAGAGCGCGATCGCCGGCTCCCTCGCCGTCGATCGCGATGTCGCCTGGCAGCCGATGGTGCGCGCGCCGAACAGCCCGGAGTACCCGTCGACCGGCGCGACGGCAGCGGGGATCTACGAGGTCGAGTTGCCTCGCCTGTTCGGCCTCGACGGAGCGATCGAGCTGAACAACGGCCAGACGCAGCAGGCGCGGCGCTGGCCGAACGCAGCGGCGCTCGCCGACGAGTTCGCTGCGTCGCGGATCTGGGCCGGCGCCCACTTCCGCAGCGCCATCGACGCCGGACGCCGGGTCGGCCGCGGCGTCGCGAGCGAGATCCTCGAACGCCAGCTGCTGCCGCGCTGAGGCTGCCTCGGCCGCCCCTAAAATCGCCCACTCCGACAAACGCGCCGCCGCCCAGAAGCCGCAGCGAACGAGCACGACATGGCCGGTCATTCGAAGTGGGCCAACATCCAGCACCGCAAGGGCCGCCAGGATGAAAAGCGCGGCAAGGTCTGGACGCGCCTGATCCGCGAGATCGTCGTCGCGGCGCGCCACGGCGGCGGCGACCTGTCGATGAATCCGCGCCTGCGCCTGGCGGTCGAGAAGGCCAAGGGCTCGAACATGCCGGCCGACACGATCAAGAAGAACATCGACAAGGCGACCGGCAACCTCGAGGGCATGCACTACGAGGAGATCCGCTACGAGGGCTACGGCATCGGCGGCGCCGCGATCATCGTCGACTGCATGACCGACAACCGCGTTCGCACCGTCGCCGAGGTGCGCCATGCGTTCAGCAAGTACGGCGGCAACCTCGGCGCCGAAGGCTCGGTCGCGTTCCAGTTCCGCCACTGCGGCCAGCTCGTCTTCGCGCCCGGGACGAGCGAGGACGCGGTGATGGCCGCCGCCCTCGACGCCGGCGCCGACGACGTCATCGCCGACGACGACGGCGCGATCGAGGTGATCACCGCGCCGGCCGACTTCGAGGCCGTCAAGGCGGCGCTCGCGAAGGCGGGCCTCGTCGCCGAGGTCGCCGAGGTGACGATGCGGGCCGAGAACGCAGTCTCGCTCGCCGGCGACGACGCGCAGCGGATGCAGAAGCTGATCGACGTCATCGAGGACCTCGACGACGTCCAGGCGCTCTATCACAACGCCGAGATGGCCGAGTGAGCAAGCAGGCGAGGCCGGCGCCGGGCCGCCCCAAGCCGGCCTCCGCCCCCTCGGGGGGCAGCGCCGCGGCGCCAGCCGCAAGGCGCCATCGGGCATCATGAAAGCGCTTGTCATCGGCGCCGGCGGACGCGAGCACGCGCTGGCCTGGAAGCTGGCGCAGGGCGAGCGCGTCCAGGCGGTCTTCGTCGCCCCCGGCAACGCCGGCACGGCGCTCGAGCCGCGCCTGAAGAACGTCGCGATCACCGACCTCGCCGAGCTCGCGCAGTTCGCGCTCGACGAGAAGATCGACCTCACCGTCGTCGGCCCGGAAGCGGCGCTCGCCGCCGGCGCGGTCGACATCTTCCGCGAGCGCGGCCTGCGCATCTTCGGGCCGACGAAGGCCGCCGCCGAGCTCGAGAGCTCGAAGGCGTTCGCGAAGGCGTTCATGAAGCGCCATGCGATCCCGACCGCGGCGTACCAGGTGTTCGACGACGCGGGCGCTGCCCATCGCCACGTCGACGCGGCGGCGCTGCCGATCGTCGTCAAGGCCGACGGCCTCGCCGCTGGCAAGGGCGTCGTCGTCGCGGCGACGCGCGAAGAGGCGCATGCCGCCGTCGAGGCGATGCTCGGCGCCGGCGCGCCCGCCGGCAGCCGCGTCGTCGTCGAGGAGTTCCTCGACGGCGAGGAGGCGAGCTTCATCGTCGTCTGCGACGGCCGCTCGGTGCTCGCCCTGGCGACGAGCCAGGACCACAAGCGCCTCGGCGACGACGATCGCGGCCCGAACACCGGCGGCATGGGCGCGTACTCGCCGGCGCCGGTCGTGACGCCGAACGTGCACGCGCGCGTCATGCACGAGATCGTCCTGCCGACGCTCGCCGGCATGGCCGCAGAAGGGCGCCCGTTCTCCGGCTTCCTCTATGCCGGCCTGATGATCGACGCGAACGGCGCGCCGAAGACGGTCGAGTTCAACTGCCGCCTCGGCGACCCGGAGGCGCAGCCGATCCTGATGCGCCTGAAGTCCGACCTGTTCGAGCTGCTCCTGCAGGCGGCGGCGCCGCACGACGGCCAGCGCCTCGACGAAGTCGAGCTGCAGTGGGACCGGCGCGTGGCGCTCGGCGTCGTCATGGCCGCCGCCGGCTATCCGGCCGCGCCGCGCGGCGGCGACGCGATCATCGGCTTGCCGGCAGCGGACGCCGACATCGACTCGCGCGACGAGACGGTGAAGGTGTTTCACGCCGGCACGGCGCTGCGCGGCGGCGCCGTCGTCAGCGCCGGTGGCCGCGTCCTTTGCGTCACCGCGCTCGGCGACTCGACGCGGCTGGCGCAGCAGCGCGCCTACGAGGTCGTGCGAACGATCTCGTTCGCCGGCGCCCAGTGGCGCAGCGACATCGGCCAGCGGGCGATCCGCGGCTAGCGCTCGCATGGACACGGCCCCGATGAACGCCGGCGACGTTCGCGTCTACCTTCTCGGCCTGCAGGCGCGCATCGTCGCCGCGTTCGAGCAGGAGGGCGGCGACGCCTTCCTCGTCGACGCCTGGCAGCGCGAGCCCGGCGGCGCGCTCGAAGGCGACGGCGTCTCGCGCCTGGTCGAGGGCGGGCGGCTCTTCGAGCGCGGCGGCTGCGGTTTTTCGCACGTCAAGGGGAAGGCGCTGCCGGCGTCGGCGACGCAGCACCGCGGCGCCGAGCTCGCCAACGCACCGTTCGAGGCGATGGGCGTCTCGCTCGTCTTCCATCCGCGCAACCCGTACGTGCCGACGGTGCACATGAACATCCGCATGCTCGTCGCGTCGCCGCCGGGCGGCGCGCCGGTGGTCTGGTTCGGCGGCGGCATGGACCTGACGCCGTACTACGGCTTCGAGGACGACGCGGTCCACTTCCACCGCGCCTGCCGCGACGCGCTCGCGCCGTTCGGCGCCGACAAGCACCCGCGCTTCAAGCGCTGGTGCGACGAGTACTTCTTCCTCAGGCACCGGCGCGAGGCGCGCGGCATCGGCGGCATCTTCTTCGACGACTTCTCCGAGGGTGGCCTCGCCAACGGCTTCGCCCTGATCCGCGCCGTCGGCGATGCGTTCCTCGGCGCCTACCTGCCGATCGTGCAGCGGCGCCGCGACCTGCCGTACGGCGAGCGCGAGCGCGACTTCCAGGCGTACCGGCGCGGCCGCTACGTCGAGTTCAACCTGGTCTTCGACCGCGGCACGCTGTTCGGCCTGCAGTCGGGCGGGCGGGTCGAGAGCATCCTGATGTCGATGCCGCCGGTCGTGACCTGGCGCTACGACTGGCATCCCGAAGCAGGCTCGCCCGAGGCGCGCCTCTACACCGACTTCCTGCCGCCGCGCGAGTGGGCCGATCAGGCGCCGGCGGCGATCGCGGGCCGAGCGTCATGAAGCGCGTCGGCCTCTTCGGCGGCAGCTTCGATCCGGTGCACAACGCCCACGTCGCGCTCGCCCGGCTCGCCCTCGAGCAACTCGGTCTCGACGAGGTGCGCTGGATCCCGGTCGGGCATCCGTCGCAGAAGAGCCGCCGCCTCAGCAGTGCCGCCGACCGCGAGGCGATGGTGCGGCTCGCGGTCGCGGGCGAGCCGCGCTTCGTCGTCGACCGCATCGAGCTGCGCCGGCGCGGCGTCAGCTACACGCTCGACACCGTGCGCGAGCTCGCCGCCGCCGAGCCGGGCACCGAGTGGGTGCTGATCGTCGGCCAGGACCAGTACGCGAGCCTGCACACCTGGCGCGACTGGCGCGAGCTCGTTGCCAAGGCGACGCTGGCCGTCGCCAACCGCCCCGACGCCGAGCCGACGGTCAACGCGCAGATCGCGCGCGTGCCGCACCAGCTGGTGAGCCTGCCGATGATGGACGTCTCGTCGACCGAGGTGCGGCGCCGCGTCGCCGCGGGCTTGTCCGTTGCCGGTCTCGTTCCGGAAGCAGTCGCAAGCTATATTGAGCGCCGTCAGCTGTATCGCTGACTCTTGCACAGGAGCTGAATGGACATTCGCAAGCTGCAGCGCGTCATCGTCGATGGTCTGGAAGACGTCAAGGCCCAGAACATCGTGGTTTTCAACACCGAGCATCTGTCACCGCTCTTCGAACGCGTCATCGTCGCGTCGGGAACGAGCAACCGGCAGACGAGGTCGCTGGCAGCGAGCGTTCGCGAGGCGGTGAAATCGGCGGGAGAGCCGGCGCCGCGCACCGAAGGCGAGGACAACGGCGAATGGATCATCGTCGACTGCGGCGCCGCCGTCGTCCATGTCATGCAGCCTGCGATCCGGGAGTACTACCACCTGGAGGAGCTCTGGGGCGACAAGCCGGTGCGGATGAAGATCGGCGCGACGGCGCCGGTGCGGCTGGTCAAGGCGGCGCCGACGCCGGCCGAGGAGCGGCGCGCGCCGCGCCGCGCCAAGGCCGCCGATGCAGCCGCGCCGAAGGCTCCGGCGCGACGCAGCGCGGGCGGTTCGTCGACGCGTTCCGCTTCGCCATCGGGCCGCCCTCCCGCCAGGCCGCCGGCACGCAAGGCGGCACCGGCGCGCCACGTCGTTCGCACGGTCGGCGTCAAGTCGGCGGCCAAGAAGGCGGCCTCGTCGGCGCGGCCCGCGGCCGGCCGGCGCCCGGCCGCCAAGAAGACGAGCGGCAAGCGCTGAGCGCCTTCGCGCGAGCACCGCTCCGCTCGAGCGCGCGACCTGCGCGCCAGGCGTGAAGCTCGTCCTCGTCGCCGTCGGCACGCGCGTCCCGGCCTGGGCCGACGCGGTGTTCGACGACTATGCGAAGCGCATGCCGCCCGAGCTGCGCCTCGAGCTCAAGACCGTCAAGGCGGAAACGCGCGGCGGCAAGACCGCAGCCCAGCTGATGGCCGCCGAAGCGACGCGCATCGAGGCGGCGCTGCCGCGCGGCGCGCGCCGCATCGCCCTCGACGAGCTTGGGCGTCGCGTCAGCTCGGTGCAGCTCGCCGCGCGCGTGCTCGCCTGGCAGGGCGAGGGCCGCGACGCCGCGCTCGTCGCCGGCGGCCCCGACGGACTCGATGCCGCGTTCAAGGCGAGCTGCGACGAGACGCTGCGCCTGTCGGACCTGACCTTGCCGCACGCGTTCGTTCGCGTCCTTGTCGCCGAGGCGATCTACCGCGCGTGGTCGATCAACGCGCACCATCCGTACCACCGCGAATAGATGAGACCCGATGGCGCCTCTCTTCGTTCGCTGCCCCCCGAAGGGGTGGCGGCGCCCTTGGGGCGGCCCGGCGGGCGCCGCGCGCTGTGACCGCATCGCCGTTCGTCTATCTCGCGTCGCAGAGCCCGCGCCGGCGCCAGTTGCTCGACCAGATCGGTGTCCGCCACGAGCTGCTGCTTGCCGAAGCCGACGAAGACGTCGAGGCGCTCGAAACGCCGCGCCCCGGCGAGCGTCCCGAAGCCTACGTCGAGCGAGTGACGCGCGCCAAGCTGCGGGCCGCGGGCCGGCGCCTGCGCGCGCGCGGCCTCGCGGCGGCGCCGATACTCTGCGCCGACACGACCGTCGCGCTCGGCCAGCGCATCCTCGGCAAGCCGATCGACGCCGACGACGCGGCGCGCATCCTGGCGTTGCTCTCCGGTCGCAGCCACCGCGTGATCAGCGCCGTCGCCGTCGCGGCGCGCGGCCGCACGCGGCTCGCGGTCAGCGTCTCGCGCGTGCGCTTCGCGGCGATCGCGCCGGAACGGATCGCGCGCTACGTCGCCAGCGGCGAGCCGTTCGGCAAGGCCGGCGCGTACGCGATCCAGAGCGGCGCGGCGGCGTGGATCGAAAGGATCGAGGGAAGCTACACCGGTATCATGGGCTTGCCGCTGCACGAGACGACCGCGCTGCTCGAGTGGGCGGGCGTCGATGTCCGGCCCTGACACCGGAACCTTGAGCAGCCTGCTACGCCAAGATGCAAGACATCCTCATCAACTGGGCGCCGCAGGAAACGCGCGTCGCGGTCGTCGAAAACGGCGCGGTGCAGGAGTTGCACCTCGAACGCACGCTCGAGCGCGGCCGGGTCGGCAACATCTACAACGGCAAGATCGCACGCGTCCTGCCCGGCATGCAGTCGGCCTTCGTCGAGATCGGCCTCGAGCGCGCGGCGTTCCTGCACATCGCCGACGTCCACGTCAACGGCGGCACCTCGCGCGGCGACCATTCGCCCGGCGCCGTGCCGCCGCCGCCGATCGAGCGCATCGTCTTCGAGGGCCAGACGCTCACCGTGCAGGTGGTCAAGGACCCGATCGGCAGCAAGGGCGCGCGCCTGTCGACGCAGATCTCGATCGCCGGCCGGCTGCTCGTCTTCCTGCCGCAGGACCAGCACATCGGCATCTCGCAGAAGATCGGCTCGCAGGAGCTGCGCGAGCAGCTGCGGGCGCGGATGATCGCGCTCGTCCAGGCCGACGACGCCTCACGGTCCGCCGCGGGAGCAGAAGCGACCGGCGGCGGCTTCATCCTGCGCACCAACGCCGCCGAGGCGAGCGACGCCGAGCTCGGCGACGACATCGCCTACCTGCGAACGACCTGGTCGCGCGTGAAGGAGCACGCCTTCAAGTCCCCGCCCGGAACGCTGCTGCACCAGGACCTGAGCCTGGCCGAGCGCGTCCTGCGCGACCTCGCCGACGAGCGCACGCAGACGATACGGATCGACTCGCGGATGCAGTTCGATCAGCTCGTGCGGTTCGGCCGCGAGTACACGCCGAGCGCGGTCGGGAAGCTCCAGCACTACGCCGGCGAGCGGCCGATCTTCGACCTCTTCAACGTCGACGACGAGATCGAGAAAGCGCTCCTCAAGCGCGTCGAGCTGAAGTCGGGCGGCTACCTGATCATCGACCAGACCGAGGCGCTGACGACGGTCGATGTCAACACCGGCGGCTTCGTCGGCGCGCGCAACTTCGACGACACGATCTTCAAGACCAACCTCGAGGCCGGCCAGGCGATCGCGCGCCAGCTTCGCCTGCGCAACCTCGGCGGCATCATCATCATCGACTTCATCGACATGGCGCGCGAGGAGCACCAGGCCGCGGTGCTCGCCGAGCTGAAGAAGCAGCTCGCGCGCGACCGTACGCGCGTGACGGTGAGCGGCTTCACCCAGCTCGGCCTGGTCGAGATGACCAGGAAGCGAACGCGCGAGTCGCTCGCCCACCTGCTGTGCGAGCCGTGCCCGACGTGCCAGGGCCGCGGCGAGGTGAAGACGGCGCGCAGCGTCTGCCACGACATCCTGCGCGAGATCCTGCGCGAGGCGCGCCAATTCAACCCGAAGGAGTTCCGCGTTCTCGCCTCGGCGGCGGTCGTCGAGATGCTGCTCGACGAGGAGGGCCAGCACCTCGCCGGCCTCTCGGACTTCATCGGCAAGCCGATCTCGCTGCGCGCCGAGCCGTTCCCCTCGCCGGAGCAGTACGACATCGTCCTGCTGTGAGCGGCGCGTCGATCCCGGCTGCGCGGGGCGACCGCTTCGCCCGGATCATCGTCATCTGCACGCGCCAGCTCGGCGACGTGCTGCTGACGACGCCGCTGATCCACGCAGCGCGCGAGCGCTGGCCCGAGGCTTCGATCGACGTCCTCGGCTTCGGCGGCACGCTCGGCATGCTGCGCGGCAACCCGGACGTTTCCGCGCTGATCGAGGTACCCGCGGGCAGCGGCTGGTGGGCGTCGCGCCGGCTGATCGCTCGCCTCTGGCGCCGCT
>JADGRJ010000327.1 GCA_017881025.1 Rhizobacter sp.
CGAACAGCACGTGGACCTCGCCGCCGCGCAGGTCGAAGTCCACCCCATCGAGCGCAAGCACGCCCGGGTATTGCTTGCTGAGCCCGCGGGTTCGAAGGAGCGGCATGCTGCACTTCATGACGGGCGGGCAGCGCCCGCCCGCTGTCACTTCACTTGACAGAGAACACCGGCTTGAAAGACGTCGGGGGCAGGATGTCGTCGAGCTTGACCGTCTTGATGTTCTTCTGGTCGACAACGAAGATCTTGGGACCGACGTGCTTCATGACATCCTTGCCTTCCAGGAGCCGGACGGCCTGGTCGATCGCGATGCGGCCCTGGATCACCATCGAATCGGCTGGCGCGGCCAGGATACTGCCCTTCTCGATGCCCTCATACACGCCCGGGGTCATGTAGAAGGAGAGCAGTTGCACCTTCTTGTCCAGGTTGCGCGAACGCAGGATGCCCACCGAAGCCTCGGCCGTGACCGCCGTGCCGGCGACATAGGCGACGTCGGGGTTGGCCTGCAGCACGTCCTCGACCAGCTTGGCCTGCACCTCCTTGCCGGTGTCGCCGTACTTCGGATCGAGCACAGTGACCGCACTGCCCTTGACGGCGTCCATGAAGCCCTTGTGCGCCGCTTCGACCCAGGCCGCCCCGGCCGGACCAGGGAACCAACCCACCTTGACTGCGGGGCTACCGGCAGGGTGCTTCTTTGCGAGGTACTCGCCGGTGGACTGGCCCATCGTGTAGAACGACACGAGCGACTTGGCCGAGATGTCGGGCGAGTTGATGCCGTTGACGACATCGATCACCGGCACCTTCTTCGCGGCCAGCGACTTGATGAGGTTGTTCAGGCCGTCACCCGAGATGGCGCCGATCACCACCGCGTTGGCGCCCCGCGACACGCAGTCTTCGATCTGCGAAATCTGCTTGCTGAGGTTGGTGTAGCCACCGGCTTCGGCAAGCTGCATTTCGACACCGAGCCGCTTGGCCTCCTCGACCACCCCGTAGTCCACGCCCAGCCAGTAGGCGTCCTTCATGTGCGGGAAGGAGACGCAGATCTGCCACTTCTTCGAGGCCTTTGCCAAGGGCGTGTAGGCCACGTCGGCCTTCTTGCCGTCGGCGGCGAATGGCGGCGTGGTCGACTCGGCCTGATATGGGAACCAGGCGGCCAGGACGGCTGTCGAGACGATGAGTCCCAAAGACGCTGTCAGGGCGGATACGACTGTCTTCTTCAATGTAGAGGTAGGCATTGCAACTCCGGGTGTGCGATTGAGGGTGGAAGGACTGTGGCTGGGTTCAGTGGCGGCGAGCGAAGGCTTGCCGCTCAGCCGCTGAGCTCGGTACGCATCTTGTTGATCCGCGCCTGGTACTGTGCGCGGGCTGCCAACGCAGCCGTCATGTCGACGGCCACGAACCGAGCCTTGTTGCCGGGTTGCATCTGGGCGATGCGATCCATGTCGGCACTGATGACGGTGCCGATCATCGCGTAGCCGCCGCCGGAGACGGCGTCGCGGTGCAGGATGATCGGCTCGGTGCCGCTGGGCACCTGGATCGAACCGTAGGGGTAGCCGGCGTCAACGATGTTCGACGGATCGGAGCCCGCGCCGAAGGGCTGTTTGCGAGCGATGAACTTGAGCGGGCGTCCGTTCTTGTAGCGGTATCCGATGCGGTCTGCGTCTGGCGCCACCGCCCAGGTGTCGGAGAAGAAGCTGTCCACCGCCGAGGCTTCAAGCCGGTGGTAGTACAGCCCGGGAAGCACTCGCAGCTCCAGTTCCCTCGGCGAGGCCACTCGCAACTCGGCGCTCGCGGCGCGCCCGGCACGAGCCCTCGCGCCGGCCTGGCCCACCGGCAGCACGTCGCCGGCAGACAGCTTGCGCCCCTGGAAGCCGCCGAAGGCGCCGAGCCCGTAGGTCGATCGGCTGCCGAGAACGATCGGCACGGCTATGCCGCCCGCCACGGCAACGTAGGCCCGCGCGCCGCTCTTCATGTACCCGAACGACAGCCTGTCGCCGGCGTGCGCCGCATGACTGGCGTGACTGTCGACGAGCTGGCCGTTCAGCTTGATGTCGAGCTGCGCGCCGGTGACGGCGAACAGCGTGTCGCCCTTGAACAGCAGTTCGGGGGCCATCAGAGTGCACTCGAGCGCGGCGGCGCCCTCGTCATTGCCCACCAGCAGATTGGCCAGACGCAGCGCGTACTGGTCGAGCGCGCCCGACAGCGGAATGCCCAGGTGGTAGTAGCCGGGGCGGCCCAGGTCCTGCACGGTGGTGGCCAGGCCTGGTTTGATGACTTCGATGTTCATGTCTGGCCTCCTCAGTGATACAACTGCTTCAGCAGCGCCGCGTTGTATGCTGCCGGATCGTCGAGAAACTGCTGCAGCGAGAACGACACCGGGCGGATGCGCAGGTCGAAGGTGCCGGCCTCGACGGCCGCCACGTCGCGGTCGTACTCCTCCCGGGTCACCGGCTTCCACTTGACGATGTCGCCCAGGCGGAAGAACACCATCATGTCCTTCAGGTACGGCAGCTTCTGTTCCGGGTCGAAGATCGGCGCCGGCGTGATGCCGAACATCTGGTAGCCGCCGGCGCCCCGCACCGAGTAGATGCAACTGAAGCAGCCACCGTGTCCGATGGTGAGCTTGGGCGTATCGGTCCGCGGCCTAAGGTACTTGGGCACCTCGAGTTGCTGCGGCCGCTCGACCATCTGGAACAGGAACGGCAGGCCGGCCACGAAGCCCACCATGGAGACGAACCATGGCGCGCTCGAATGCGCCTGGACGAAGGCGTCCACGCTCGGATGACCGTTGACGCGCGCGGCGTACTCGAGGTCGGTGCTGTTCGGCTCCTGATGCCGGTCGCGAAAGCGCATCTGCGTCTCGTTCGTCCACGGGTCGTTGTAGAGCACCGGGATCTCGACGATGCGGGTCTGGAGCTCGAGTCCGGCGCTGCCGACGCTGCCCTCCATTTCGCGCAGCAGCGCCATCACCGCATCCGGCGCGATGACGTCGGGGTCGAAACGCACCAGGTAGGAGGCGTTGGCCGGGCAGATCTCGGTGATGCCGGGCACGCGGCGACGTTGCAGTTCGCCGGTGATCGCCATGCCCTTGAAGAAGGCAGGCAGGGACATCTCCTCGGCGATCTCGACGAAGACATGCTCGTCGCCGCCGAAGGTATAGCGGGCCGGTGGCAGTGCGCTCATGAATGGGCTCCTGTGAAGTGGCTGCGGGTCACAGTGGGTTCTCGGCCAGCCAGGCCTCGATGAAACCGGTGTCGAAACGCCCGGCAATCACGTCGTCGTGGTCCACCAGTCGCTGGTGCAAAGCCGTCGTGGTGTGGACGCCGTCGATGTGCAGTTCGGCGAGCGCCTGCTTCATGCGCGCCAGGGCCGCCGGGCGGGAATCGCCGTGGACGATCAGCTTGCCGAGCAGCGAGTCGTAATAAGGCGGCACCTTGTAGCCCGCAAACAGCATCGTGTCGAAGCGCACACCGGGCCCACTGGGGATGCGCAGCGTGGCCACCTGTCCGGGGCTGGGCGCGAAGTTCTTGGCCGGGTTCTCGGCGTTGATGCGCACCTCGATGGCGGTGCCCCGCAGCGCGATGTCGCTCTGCCGCAGGCGCAGCGGCTCGCCAAGCGCGATGCGGATCATCTCCTGCACCAGGTCGATGCCCGTCACCATCTCCGTGACCGGGTGCTCAACCTGGATGCGGGTGTTCATCTCGATGAAGAAGAACTCCTGCGTGGCGTCGTCGTAGAGGAACTCCAGCGTGCCGGCACCGCGGTAGGCGACGGCGCGCGCAAGCTTGAGCGCCGACTCGCACAGCGCCTGGCGCGTGGCCTCGCTGATGGCTGCCGAAGGCGCCTCTTCCCACACCTTCTGCCGCCGGCGCTGCAGCGAACATTCGCGCTCGAAGCAGTGCACGACCTCGCGGCCGTCGCCCAGCACCTGCACCTCGATGTGACGGGCGCGCCGGATGTAGCGCTCCAGGTAGACCGCCCCGCTGCCGAAAGCGGCCTTGGCTTCGGCCTGCGCGGTGGCCATCTGCTGCTGCAACTGCGTCTCGTCGTTGGCGATGCGGATGCCGCGGCCGCCGCCGCCGGCCGATGCCTTGATCATCACCGGGTAGCCGATGCCACGCGCGATCTGCACGGCTTCTTCG
>JADGRJ010000013.1 GCA_017881025.1 Rhizobacter sp.
TCAGGTGCGGGAACAGCTCGAAGTGCTGGAACACCATGCCGACACGCGCGCGCAGCTTGGGCAGGTCGGTCTTCGGGTCGGCGATCGAGATGCCGTCGACGACGATGTCGCCCTTCTGGAACGGCTCGAGCGCGTTGACGGTCTTGATCAGCGTCGACTTGCCCGACCCCGACGGACCGCAGACGACGACGACCTCGCCCTTCTGGATCGAGGTCGTGTTGTCGGTGAGCACCTGGAAGGCGCCGTACCACTTCGAGACGTTCTTGATGTCGATCATGTCGGATCCTGTGGGCGGGGCAGCGTCAACGAATGATGGCGATCTTCTTCTGCAGCTGGCGCACCAGCATCGACAGCGTGAAGCAGATCGCGAAATAGACGACCGCGGCGACGAGGTAGGTCTCGACCGGGCGGTTGAAGTTCTTGCCCGCGACCTCGAAGCCCTTCAGCAGGTCGTAGGCGCCGATCGCGTAGACGAGCGAGGTGTCCTGGAACAGGATGATGGTCTGCGTGAGCAGCACCGGCAGCATGTTGCGGAAGGCCTGCGGCAGGACGATCAGCTTCATGCATTGCGCGTAGGTCATGCCGACCGCGTAGCCGGCGGCGACCTGCCCCTTCGACACCGACTGGATGCCGGCCCGCATGATCTCCGAGTAGTAGGCCGCCTCGAAGACGGTGAAGGTGATGATCGCCGACACCTCGGCGCCGAGCGGCCGGCCGAGGAGGAGCGGGATCAGCAGGAAGAACCACAGGATCACCATCACCAGCGGGATCGATCGCAGCACGTTCACGTAGGCGGTCGCCGGCATCACGAGCCATGGCTTGCCCGAGAGGCGCATCAGCGCCAGCACGGTACCGAGCGCGATGCCGCCGATCATGGCGATCAAGGTGAGCTCGACCGAGAACGCGAGCCCCTTCAGGATGAAGCTCTGGACGATCTGCCAGTTGAAGAAGCCGAAGTCGAGATTCATCGCCGCGGCTCCGTCACTTCGCACCGAGCAGGCCGGGGACCTGGACGCGCCGCTCGATCAGGGCCGCGAGCCGGTTCACCGTGAACGCCGAGACGAAATAGAGCAGCGTCACCGCCAGGTAGATCTCGACCCCGCGCGACGTCTCTTCCTGCGCCTGCATCGCGAACATCGTCAGCTCGGCGATCGACACGGCGAACGCGACCGAGGTGTTCTTGATGATGTTCATCGACTCGCTCGTGAGTGGCGGGATGATGATCCGGAACGCCATCGGCAACAGCACGTAGCGGTAAGTCTGGACGCGGGTGAGGCCGGTGGCGAGGCCCGCGTAGGTCTGGCCCTTGGGCAGCGACTGGATGCCGGCACGCACCTGTTCGGCGATCCGCGCCGAGGTGAAGAAGCCGAGCGCGAAGACGACCAGCACGAAGCTCGGCACGGCGCGGAGCGTGAGGAAGATCGACGGAATGACGTGGTACCAGAGGAAGATCTGGACCAGCAGCGGGATGTTGCGGAACAGCTCGGTCCAGGCGTTGCCGATGAAGACGAGCAGCCTGCTCGGCGTCGTGCGCAGGATGCCCATCAGCGAGCCGAAGAAGAGGGCGACGATGAGCGCGAGCACGGCGACCGACATCGTCCAGCCCCACGCCGACATCATCCATTGCAGGTAGGTCTGGCCGCCGCCGGTGTCGTTCAGGAAGACCTGCCAATCCCACTTGCCCACGCGTTCTCCCTTTGCCGGGTCTTCGCGGCGGATGCCGGTGCCCCAAAAACGAAACAGCGCGACGCGAAAGGCTCCGCGCCGCGCTGACCGCCAATGTAAGCAAACTCCGCGCCGGCCGGCGCTAGGGCTTACCTCAGGCGAAGGCTCGTCTCATGAAGGATCACTTGTCGGCGTATTCCTCGGCCGGCTTGTCGTTCGGATTCGCCCACGCCGCCTTGGTCATGTCGGAGGCCGGCAGGCCGACCTTCGTGTTGCTCGGCGGGATCGCCTGCATGAACCACTTGTCGTAGAGCTTGGCGACGTCGCCGCTCTTGACCATGTTGCGGACGCTGTCGTCGACCGCCTTCCTGAAGGCCGGGTCGTCCTTGCGGTACATGATCGCGATCGGCTCGACCGACAGCACCTCGCCGACGATCGCGTAGTCGTTCGGGCTCTTCGACTTCGAGATCAGGCCGGCCAGGATCTGGCCGTCCATGACGAACGCGTCGGCGCGGCCCGACTCGAGCAGCAGAAAGCTGTCGGAGTGGTCCTTGCCGTTGAGCTCCTTGAAGTCCATGCCGGCGGCGCGCTTGTTCTTGCGCAGCAGCTGCACCGAGGTCGTCCCGGTCGTCGTCGCGACGGTCTTGCCGTTCAGGTCGGCGATGTTCTTGATGCCCGAGCTCTTCTTGGTGGCGATGCGCACTTCCTCGACGTAAAGCGTCGGCGCGAAGGCGACGTCCTTCTGGCGCGTCGCGTTGTTCGTCGTCGAGCCGCACTCGAGGTCGACGGTGCCGTTCTGCACCAGCGGGATGCGGTTCTGCGAAGTGACCGGCTGGTACTTGGTCTCGAGCTTGGCGAGGCCGAGCTGCTTCTGGATGTCGGCGATGATGCGGGCGCAGACGTCGTAGTGGAAGCCCGTGTACTTGCCATCGCCGAGCGTGAACGCGAGCGCGCCCGACGACTCGCGGACGCCTTCGGTGATGGCGCCGCTGTCCTTGATCTTCTTCAGCGTGTCTTCGGCATGCGCGGTGCCGGCGACGGCGAACGCCGCCGCGACGATCGCGATGCCGCTCAGAAACGATTTCTTCATGGGTACTCCTGATGGTTGGAAGCTCGAGGCTGGCCTCGCCGACTACAACGAAATTCTAGGCACGACCGCCGACCGCTCGCGCCGGGTTTGCGCCGGACCGAGGGTTTTGCCGGAGGAAGTCGATCGCAACCTCCGTGCCACCGGGGCACCGGATCAGGCTTCGAGCGCTTCGGCGCTGCTCTGCTGCAGCTGCCACATCTCGGCGTAGCGGTCGCCGCGCGCGACCAGCTCCGCGTGCGTGCCACGCTCGACGATCCGGCCCTCCTCCATGACCAGGATCTGGTGCGCGTCGACGACCGTCGACAGGCGATGCGCGATGACGAGCGCCGTGCGGTTCCTCGCCGCGCTCTGCAGCTCGGCCTGGATCGCCCGCTCGTTGGCCGAGTCGAGCGCCGAGGTCGCCTCGTCGAAGATCATGATCGGCGGGTTCTTGAGCAGGGTGCGGGCGATCGCGACGCGCTGCTTCTCGCCGCCCGAGAGCTTCAGGCCGCGCTCGCCGACGATCGTGTCGTAGCCCTTCGGCGTCGAGGCGATGAACGAATGGATGTGCGCCGAGCGCGCCGCCCCCTCGACGGCCGCACGGTCGGCGCCGGTGCGGCCGTAGGCGATGTTGTATTCGACCGTGTCGTTGAAGAGCACGGTGTCCTGCGGGACGATGCCGATCGATTCGCGCAGGCTCTTCTGGGTGACGCTGCGGATGTCCTGGCCGTCGATCGAGATGCGGCCCGAGTCGACGTCGTAGAAGCGGAACATCAGGCGCGCCAGCGTGCTCTTGCCCGAGCCCGAGGGTCCGACCACCGCGACCGTCTTGCCGGCCGGGATCTCGAAGCTCACGCCGTGCAGGATCTCGCGGTCGGCGTCGTAGCCGAAGCGGACGTCCGCGAAGCGCACCGCGCCGCCGCGCGCGACCAGCGGCTGGGCATCCGGCGCGTCGGCGATCTCGCGGTTCTGGCCGAGCAGCGCGAACATCTTCTCCATGTCGATCATCGACTGCTTGATCTCGCGGTAGATGACGCCGAGGAAGTTGAGCGGGATGTAGAGCTGGATCATCAGCGCGTTGACGAGCACCAGGTCGCCGAGCGTCATCGTCCCGGCGACGACGCCGGCGGTCGCGCGCCAGACCAGCAGCGTCACCGCCGTCGCGATGATCAGGCTCTGGCCGAGGTTGAGCAGCGACAGCGACGTCTGCGACTTGATCGACGCCTTCTCGAGCCGCTGCAGGTTCTCGTCGTAGCGCGCCTGCTCGAACGGCTCGTTCGAGAAGTACTTGACGGTCTCGTAGTTGAGGAGCGCGTCGAGCGCCTTGGTGTTGGCCTTCGAGTCCTGCTCGTTCATCGCGCGGCGGAACGCGGTGCGCCATTCGGTGACGCTGACCGTGAAGGCAATGTAGATCACCAGCGCGCCGAACGTGATCGCCGCGAACCAGCCGTCGAACTTGGCCGAGAGCAGGACGATCACCATCGTGATCTCGACCAGCGTCGGCAGGATGTTGTAGATCGTGTAGTTGAGGAGCGACTGGATCGAGCGCGAGCCGCGCTCGATGTCGCGCGACACGCCGCCGGTCTGGCGCTCGAGGTGAAAGCGCAGGCTGAGCGCGAGCAGGTGCTCGAACGCCTCGAGCGAGACTCGCCGCGCGATCCGCGCCGCGACCGGATAGAAGAGGAACTCTCGCATCTCGGTGAAGAGCGTGATCGAGACGCGGAGCGCGCCGTAGGCGAGCAGGATCGCGACCGGCACGACGAGCGCGCTGCGCGGGTCGCCGGGCTTGAGCGCGAGCGCGTCGACCAGGCTCTTCAGGACCAGCGGCACGCCGATGTTGGCGAGCTTGGCCGCGATCAGGCAGGCGAGCGCGACGAGCACGCGCCAGCGCCAGGCCCAGACGTAGGGGACGAGCTTGGCGAGCGTCCGCCAGTCGGACCGGGGCCGATCCTCGCGTGCGGCGGCCGCGGCGGGCGGTGGCGAGGAAAGGGCGGCGTGTCGCATCGGCAAGCGGTCGGCGGAGTGATTGATGGAAGAATCGGCCGGTCGCCGCTTCGAGTGGAGCAATATGCCCGAGTTTTCAGGCGAGGACGCCCTCGCCGTCGTGTCCGGCATCGCGCCGCTGCAGCTGCCGAGCGATCGCCATCTGGCGATGCGGACGATGCCGATGCCCGCCGACGCGAACGGCAACGGCGACATCTTCGGCGGCTGGATCATGGCCCAGGTCGACATCGCCGGCGCCGTCCTTCCGGCCAGGATCGCGAAAGGGCGGATCGCCACCGTCGCCGTCAACCAGTTCGTCTTCAAGCAGCCGGTCTCGATGGGCGACCTGCTCAGCTTCTACGTTCGCGTCGAGCGGATCGGCCGGACCTCGGTGACGGTCAACGTCGAGGTCTTCGCCGAGCGCAATCCGGCCGACCTGCACGTCGTCAAGGTGACCGAGGCCAACCTCACCTACGTCGCGATCGACATGAACGGCCGGCCGCGGCCGATCCCGAAATGACCTGAGCGACCGATCCGGACGCCAACAAGAAGACTCGAGGAGACGACGATGAGCGATGCCCGCGCCGGCGCCGACGCCCTGTTCATCCTGCTCGGCGCGATCATGGTGCTGGCGATGCACGGCGGCTTCGCGTTCCTCGAGCTCGGCACGGTGCGGGCGAAGAACCAGGTCAACGCGCTGGTCAAGATCATGGTCGACTTCGCCGTCTCGACCGTCGCCTATTTCTTCGTCGGCTACGCCGTCGCCTACGGCACCCACTTCTTCACCGGCGCCGATGCGCTCTCGGCGAAGAACGGCTACGAGCTGGTGAAGTTCTTCTTCCTCCTCACCTTCGCGGCGGCGATCCCGGCGATCGTCTCGGGCGGCATCGCCGAGCGCTCGCGCTTCGGGCCGCAGCTGGTCGCCACGGCGGTGCTCGTCGGCCTGGTCTACCCGCTCTTCGAAGGCGTCGCCTGGAACGGCAACTTCGGCATCCAGGCCTGGATCAAGTCCGTCGCCGGCGCCGAGTTCCACGATTTCGCCGGCAGCGTCGTCGTTCACGCGGTCGGCGGCTGGGTCGCGCTCGCCGCCGTGCTCCTGCTCGGCGCGCGCAGCAACCGCTACCGCAAGGACGGCGCGGTGAGCGCGCATCCGCCGTCGAGCATTCCCTTCCTCGCCCTCGGCGCCTGGATGCTCACCGTCGGCTGGTTCGGCTTCAACGTGATGAGCGCGCAGACGCTCGACAAGATCTCGGGCCTCGTCGCGGTCAACTCGCTGATGGCGATGGCGGGCGGAACGATCGTCGCCACGCTCGTCGGCCGCAACGACCCCGGCTTCGTCCACAACGGGCCGCTCGCCGGCCTGGTCGCCGTCTGCGCCGGCTCCGACGTGATGCATCCGCTCGGCGCGCTCGCCACGGGCGGCACGGCGGGGGCGATCTTCGTGCTGCTGTTCACCCTGACGCAGAACCGCTGGAAGATCGACGACGTGCTCGGCGTCTGGCCCCTGCACGGCCTGTGCGGCGCCTGGGGCGGCGTCGCCGCCGGCGTCTTCGGCCAGGCCGCGCTCGGCGGCCGCGGCGGCGTCGCGATCGGCGCCCAGCTCGCCGGCACCGCGCTTGGCATCGCCTGGGCGTTCGCGAGCGGCCTGGCCGTCTACGGCGCGTTGCGCGTGGCGGTCGGCCTGCGCCTCTCGCAGGAAGACGAGTTCGCCGGCGCCGACCTCGCGATCCACAAGATCGGTGCCACGCCCGACCGCGAGGCGAGCTGGTAGGAACGAGTGCGAACGGCAGCCGCCGCCCGCGCGGCAGGCAGGGGCGCAATGTCACCCGGGCGCCGAACCCTCGCTACGCCCGGGCATGTCGTCGCCGGGCACCGGCGCGTCGACGGCGAAGCGCCAGGTCGCGCCGTCCGAGACGATGCGGGACTTCGGCGAGACGCTGGCGAAGAGCGGCGTCGGCGGCGTGCCGAGCGACTCGACGATACGAGTGACCGTGACGTCAGCGGCGCGGTGCGCTCATGGCCACGGCAGCGCCGCGACGTGCGCGGCGAGCGCCTCGCCGCAGGCGCGGTAAACCGGCTCGCCGGGATGAAAGCCGTCGCTCGCCATGCCGG
Source organism: Rhizobacter sp. (assembly GCA_017881025.1). Taxonomy (GTDB): domain Bacteria; phylum Pseudomonadota; class Gammaproteobacteria; order Burkholderiales; family Burkholderiaceae_C; genus Schlegelella_A. Next base: position 6,830 of record JADGRJ010000013.1, read on the forward strand.
CGACGTCGAGCTCGAGCGCGAAAGTCGCGTGCGAGACGTCGCTGCGCGTCGCCGCCCAGCGCGCTAGCGCGGCGTCGTGCCGGCGCGCGTCGCCGCCCATCACCCACCGCAGCGGCTCGGGCAGGAGCGGGAAGCGGTGCATCGGCGGCAGCGGCGCGAAGACGACGTGGCGAACACCGGCCGGGCCGAGCAGCCAGTCGGCGAGCGCGGCGCGGTCGCGCAGCGCGCGCCGCGTCGTCACCTGGTCGATGACGTCGTTGACGCCGGTGATGACGACGGCGACGTCGGCAGCGAACGGCGCGGCGTCGACGAGCAGGTCGTGGACGCCGCGCGTGGTGAGGCCCGTGCGCGCGCGCAACGCCCATTCGATGCGCCGGCCGGTCGTGCGGTGCAGCGTTCGCACCAAGTGGCCGACGACGGCCTGTTCCTGGCGGGCGACGCCGACGCCGGCCGCCGAAGAATCACCGGCGACGAGAAGCCGGAGCGCCGACGCGGCGGCATCGCCGAGCACGCCGTCGCGCGCACCCTCGGCCTCGGGAAGCACCGGCGCGCGGCGACGCGTCGCGACCGCCTGCGCGACGAGCAGCGGTGCGAGCGCGACCTTGACAGCGAGCGCCCGCAGCGGGTGGCCGGCGCGCACGTCGTCAGAAGCGCGAAAAGTCGGGCTTGCGCTTCTCGAAGAAGGCACTGAACGCTTCCTTGGCCTCGGGAGTCTGGAGGCGCGCGCCGAAGGCCTGTCCCTCGATACGAATCGTCTCGAGCAACGCTTCAGCGCGATGGCGGCGCAGCAGCCGCTTGGTCTCGCGCACGGCGCCCGGCGGCAAGGTGTTGAAGCGCTCGGCGACGCGGCGCGCGTGCTTGACGACTTCGCTCGCCGGCAAGACCGCGTTGGCGATGCCGAACTCGACCGCATCGGCGCCGCTGAACGGGTCGCCGAGGAGCAGCTTCTCGGCGGCGCGCGCGTTGCCCATCAGCTGCGGCACGATCAGGCTCGACCCGAACTCGGGAACGAGGCCGAGGCTCACGAACGGCATCGCCAGGCGCGCTTCGTCGGCGACGTAGACGAAGTCGCAGTGCAGCAGCATCGTCGTGCCGATGCCGATCGCCGCGCCGGTCACGGCGGCGACGACCGGCTTGTCGCAGCCCATCAGCGCCTTCATGAAGGCGAACGAAGGCGCCTCCTCGAGGCTGGCCGGGCGCTTGACGAAGTCGTCGATGTCGTTGCCGGAGGTGAAGATGCCGGGCTGACCGGTGATCAATACCGCGCGCACCGCGTCGTCTTCGCGCGCCGCGTCGAACGCCGCGGCGAGCTGCGTATACATCGCCCCGGTGATCGCGTTCTTCTTCTCGGGGCGAGCGATCTCGATCGTCGCCACGCCGTTCAGGGTCGCCGTCTTGATGGTCATGCCGGTCTCCTGCGTCGTGCCCGGTTCAAACGCGCTCGAAGATTCCCGCGGCGCCCTGGCCGGTGCCGACGCACATCGTCACCATGCCGTACTTGAGGTTGTGGCGGCGCAGCGCGTGGATGACGGTCGCCGAGCGGATCGCGCCGGTCGCGCCGAGCGGATGGCCGAGGGCGATCGCGCCGCCCATCGGATTGACCTTCGCCGGATCGAGGCCGACCGAGTTGATGACCGCCAGCGACTGCGCCGCGAACGCCTCGTTCAGCTCGATCCAGCCCATGTCGTCGAGCGAGAGGCCGGCGTAGCGCAGCGCCGCCGGGATCGCCTCGATCGGGCCGATGCCCATGATCTCGGGCGGCACGCCGCGCGCCGCGAAGCTGACGAAGCGCGCGAGCGGCTTCAGGTCGAACTGCTTGACCGCCTTCTCGCTCGCCAGGATCAGCGCGCCGGCGCCGTCGCTCGTCTGCGAGCTGTTGCCCGCGGTGACGGTGCCCATGCCGGTCGCCTTGCCGGTCGGATCCTTGGGCGCCGCGAACACCGGTCGCAGCTTGGCCAGGCCCTCGAGCGAAGTGTCAGGGCGCGGCCCCTCGTCGAGCTTGACGGTGCGCGTCTTCGTCCCCTGCTCGCCGGTCGCCAGGTCGGGAAAGCGGTCGATGACGTCGATCGGCGTCATCTCGTCCGTGAACTCGCCCGCCTGCTGCGCCTTCAGCGCGCGCAGGTGCGACTCGAGCGCGAACGCGTCCTGCGCCTCGCGGCTCACCTTCCACTGCAGCGCGACCTTCTCGGCGGTGATGCCCATGCCGTAGGCGATGCCGACGTTCTCGTCGCGGGCGAAGATCTCGGGGTTGAACGACGGCTTGTTGCCGCCCATCGGCACCAGGCTCATCGACTCGGCGCCGCCGGCGATCAGCACGTCGGCCTCGCCGACGCGGATGCGGTCGGCGGCCATCTGCACGGCGGTCAGGCCCGAGGCGCAGAAGCGGTTGACGGTGACGCCGCCGACCGGCTTCGGGAAGCCGCACAGCGCGACCGCGATGCGCGCCATGTTCATGCCCTGCTCGCCTTCCGGGAACGAGCAGCCGACGATCGCGTCCTCGATCGCGGCCGGGTCGAGCGTCGGCACCTGCTTCATCGCGCTCCGGATCGCGGCGACCAGCAGATCGTCGGGCCGCGTGTTGCGGAAGAAGCCGCGCCCCGAGCGGCCGATCGGCGTCCGCGTGGCGGCGACGATGTAGGCGTCCTGCACTTGCTTGCTCATCTTCGCTTCCTCAGTTGCGCACCGGCTTGCCGGTCGACAGCATTCCCATGATCCGTTCCTGCGTCTTCGGGTGGTCGAGCAGCGCGCAGAAGCGCTGCCGCTCCATCGCCATCAGGTACTCCTCGCTCACCAGCGATCCGGCGTCGACGTCGCCGCCGCAGACCACCTCGGCGATCTGCGACGCGACGTGGAAGTCGTGCCCGCTGATGAAGCCGCCGTCGCGCATGTTGACGAGCTGGACCTTGATCGTGGCGATGGCGTTCCTGCCCGCGACCGGGAACGGCGCCTTCGCCGGTGCGCGCCAGCCGCTCTCGCTCATCGCCTTGACCTGCTCCGTCGCGACATGGAGCAGTTCGTCCTTGTGCGGGACGATGACGTCGCTCCAGAGCAGGTAGCCGAGCTTCCTGCTCTCGATCGCGCTCGTGCCGACCTTGGCCGTCGCCGCGCTCGTGAAGCCGTCGGTGAGGAACTTGAGGAGGTCGGCGTTGGCGTTGCCGGCCGACGCCATCTCGGCGGCGCGGCGCGCCAGGTAGGCCAGGCCGCCACCCGCAGGGATCAGGCCGACGCCGACCTCGACGAAGCCCATGTAGCTTTCCATCGCGGCGACGCGACGCGAGCAGTGCAGAGCGATCTCGTTGCCGCCGCCGAGGGCGATGCCGCGAACGGCCGCGACGACCGGGACGCTCGCGTAGCGGATTCGCAGCATCGCGTCCTGCAGCTTCTTGACCTCGGGCAGGATGCCCTTGCCGCCGCTCTTCATGAACACCGGCATGAGCGCCTCGAGGTTGGCGCCGGCCGAGAAGACGTCGTCGGGCGACCAGACGACGAGGCCCTGGTACGAGGCTTCGGCGAGATCGACCGCCTTCAGCAGGCCCTCGATCACGGCCGGGCTGATGAGGTGGAGCTTGGCGGTGATGCTCGCGATCAGCACCTCGCCGTCGAGCGTCCAGACACGGACCTCGTCGTTCTTGAAGACCTCGGTGCCGGACTTCAGCGGGGTCGTGGCGTCGGCGCCGTGGACGCTGTCGCGGAACGCCTGGCGCCGGTAGACCGGCAGCGTGCTCGGCGCCACGAAGCGGGCGCGGGCGGCGCTGTACGAGCCCTCCGGCCGATGCACGCCGGCGTCGGCGCTGCCGAGCCCGTCGAACACCCACGACGGCAGCGGCGCGCTGCTGAGCGCCTTGCCGGCCTCGATGTCTTCCTTCACCCACTGTGCGACCTGCGACCAGCCGGCCGCCTGCCAGAGCTCGAACGGCCCCTGGCTCGTGCCGAAGCCCCAGCGCATCGCGAAGTCGATGTCGCGCGCGCTCTCGGCGACGTCGGCGAGGTGGACCGCGGCGTAGTGGAAGCTGTCGCGCAGGATCGCCCACAGGAACTGCGCCTGCGGGTTCTTCGAGTCGTGCAGGAGCTTCAGCCGCTCGGCCGGCGGCTTCTTGAGGATGCGGGCGACGACCTCGTCGGCCTTGCCGCCGCCGGGAACGTAGTCGCCGGTCGCCGGGTCGTAGCGCAGGATGTCCTTGCCGACCTTCTTGTAGAAGCCGGCGCCCGTCTTCTGGCCGAGCGCGCCGGCATCGAGCAGCTTCTGCAGCACCGGCGGCGTCGCGAAGCTGGCGAAGAACGGATCGTTGCCCTGCTCCGGGCCGAGGTTGTCCTGCAGCGTCTTGATGACGTGCGCCATCGTGTCGAGGCCGACGACGTCGGCGGTGCGGAACGTCCCCGAGCTCGCCCGGCCGAGCTTCTTGCCGGTGAGGTCGTCGACGACGTCGTAGCTGAGGCCGTAGGTCTCGGCCTCCTTCATCGTCGCCAGCATGCCGGCGATGCCGACGCGGTTGGCGATGAAGTTGGGCGTGTCCTTGGCGCGGACGACCGACTTGCCGAGCGCCGTCGTCACGAAGGCTTCGAGCTCGTCGAGGATCTTCGGATCGGTCGTCGGCGTCGCGATCAGCTCGACCAGCGCCATGTAGCGCGGCGGGTTGAAGAAGTGGATGCCGCAGAAGCGCGGCCTGATCTCCTCGGGCAGCACCTCGGAGAGCTTGGTGATGCTGAGCCCCGAGGTGTTGCTCGCGACGATCGCGTGCGGCGCGATCGCCGGCGCGACCTTGGTGTAGAGGTCGAGCTTCCAGTCCATGCGCTCGGCGATCGCCTCGATGACGAGGTCGCATTCCTTCAGCCTGTCGAGGTGCTCCTCGTAGTTGGCCTGCTCGATCAGGCCTGAGTCCTCGGCGACGCCGAGCGGCGAAGGCTTGAGCTTCTTCAGGTTCTCGACCGCCTTGGCGACGATGCCGTTCTTGGGGCCCTCCTTGGCGGGCAGGTCGAACAGGATCACCGGCACGCGCACGTTGACGAGGTGGGCGGCGATCTGCGCGCCCATGACGCCGGCGCCGAGGACGGCGACCTTCCTGACGTTGAATCGTTGTTGCATTGCTGCTCCCGTGCTCACTCGGCGCGAACCCACGTCTGCGTGCGGCCGAGCAGCGAGATGCCGACGAAGCCGCGCACCTCCAGCTTCGTGCCGTTGTCGACCAGCTTCATCTTCGACTTGTAGACCTTGCCGTTGTTCGGGTCGAGGATGTCGCCGCCCTCGAAGACCGCCTTGTCGTCGGCGCTCTGCTTCATGTTGCGGATGATGGTCAGGCCGAGGATGGGCTTGTCCTTGCGGTCGTCGCTGCAGTCCTTGCAGACCGCGTCCTTCGGCGACTCGGGGTCGAGGAACTTCTCGACCTTGCCGGTGTAGACGCCGTTCGCCTCGACGATGCGGACGAGCGACTTGTCCTTCTTGGTGTTGTCGTCGATCGTGCGCCAGACGCCGGCGGGCGACGTCACCTGCGCGGCGGCAGCGAAGGCGGCGCCGGCGAGCAGGCAGGCGACGGCGAGGTTCTTCTGGGTGAGGATCATGGTTCCGGTCCGATCAGAAAAGAGCCGCATCGAAGTCCATCATCGGCGCCGCCCCGGTCCGGGCGCTGCCGATGAGCCCCGCCGTCTCCGGCAGCAGCTTGGCGAAATAGAAGCGCGCGGTGGCGAGCTTGGCGACGTAGAACCCGTCGCCCGACGACGCCTTGTCGAGCGCCACCTTGGCCATCCTCGCCCACAGGTAGGCGAAGACGAGGTGGCCGCAGACACGCAGGTAGTCGACCGCCGCGGCGCCAACCTCGTCGGGGTTCTTGAACGCCTTCATGCCGATCTCGGTGGTGAGCTTGGTGACCTTGCCGCCGAGGTCGGCGAGCGGGTTGACGAACTCCTGCATCGCCTCGTTGGTCCCTTCCTCCTCGACGAAGGCCTCGACCAGCTTGCCGAACTTCTTCAGTTTCGCACCGTTGTCGGCGAGCACCTTCCTGCCCAGCAGGTCGAGCGACTGGATCGTGTTCGTGCCCTCGTAGATCATGTTGATGCGCGAGTCGCGCACGAACTGCTCCATCCCCGACTCGCGGATATAGCCGTGGCCGCCGTAGACCTGCAGGCAGTGCGAGGTCGCGATCCAGGCGTTGTCGGTGAAGAACGCCTTGACGATCGGCGTCAGCAGCGCGACCAGGTCGGCGCATTCCTTCTTCACGTCCTCGTCGTCGCTCGCCAGCTCGCGGTCGAGGAGCAGCGTCGTGAACACCGCCAGCGCCCTGCCCCCTTCCGCGAAAGCGCGCGCGGTGAGCAGCATCTTCCTGACGTCGGGGTGGACGATGATCGGGTCGGCCGGCTTGTCGGGTGCCTTCGGGCCCGAGAGCGAGCGCATCTGCAGCCGCTCCTTGGCGTAGACGGCAGCGTTCTGATAGGCCACTTCGGTGAGCCCGAGCGACTGCATTCCCACGCCCAGGCGCGCCGCGTTCATCATCACGAACATCGCCTGCAGACCCTTGTTCGGCTGGCCGACGAGGCTGCCCACGGCGCCGTCGAGGACGATCTGCGCGGTCGCGTTGCCGTGGATTCCCATCTTGTGCTCGAGGCCGCCGCACCAGATGCCGTTCCTCTCGCCGAGCGACCCGTCGGCCTTCACGTTCCACTTCGGCACGACGAAGAGCGAGATGCCCTTCGATCCCGTCGGCGCATCGGGCAGGCGGGCGAGGACGAGGTGGACGATGTTCTCGGCCATGTCGTGCTCGCCGGCGGAGATGAAGATCTTGTTGCCGGTGAGGCGATACGAGCCGTCGGCCTGCGGCTCGGCCTTGGTGCGGAGCAGGCCGAGGTCGGTTCCGCACTGCGGCTCGGTCAGGCACATGGTGCCGGTCCAGCGGCCGCTCGTCAGCTTGCCCAGATAACTCTGCTTCTGCTCGTCGGTGCCGAAAGCGCGCAGGCACTCGTAGGCGCCGTGCGAGAGGCCGGGATACATCGTCCATGCCTGGTTCGCCGAGTTGAGCATCTCGAACAGGCACTGGCTGACGACGTGCGGCAAGCCCTGGCCGCCGAACGCGGGATCGCAGCTGAGCGCCGGCCAGCCGCCCTCGACGTACTTGGCGTACGCGTCCTTGAAGCCGGTGGGGGTCTTCACCTCGTGCGTCGCCTTGTCGAGCGTGCAGCCCTCGGCGTCGCCGATCGCGTTCAGGGGCGCCAGCACCTCGCTCGCGAACTTGCCGGCTTCTTCGAGGACGGCGTCGATCGTCTCGACGTCGACATCGGCGTGCGCAGGCAAGAGCTTCAGCGCGCCGACGACGTCGAGCACCTCGTGCAGGACGAAGCGCATGTCGCGCAGCGGCGGGGAATAGGACGGCATGTCGAAGACTCCTTGGAGGCTGGAAACGAAGGACGGTCAGGCGCAGTCGGCCGAGGGCGACGGACCCGGCGGCGGCGTCGCCGCATGGGCGAGCAGCCGCTCGAACGCGGCGCGGGCGCGCTCCTCGGCGCCGGCGTGGCGCAGGAAGCGCGCGTCGTGATGAAGCGCAAGAATGAGGCCGTGGATCTCGAACAGCAGCTGGCCCGCGTCGGTATCTGCGCGCAGGTGGCCCTCGTCGACGGCGGCGCGGATCGCACGCTCGAGCGCGTTCTGCCAGGTCTGCACCATCGTCACGAGGGCATCTCGCACCGGCCCGGGACGGTCGTCGAACTCGACCGCGCCGCTGATGTAGATGCAGCCGGAATCGATCTCGACCGAGACGCGCCGCACCCAGCGGTCGAAGAGAGCGTGCAGCCGCGGCAGGCCCCGCGCCGCGCTCATCGACGGGCGGAACACTTCGGCCTCGAACTTGGCGTGGTATTCCTTGACGACCGAGATCTGCAATTCCTCGCGCGAGCCGAAGTGGGCGAAGACGCCCGACTTGCTCATGCCGATCACCTCGGCCAAGGCGCCGATCGAGAGACCCTCGAGGCCGATGTGCGAGGCGAGGGCGAGCGCTGCGTCGAGAATGGCGGCGCGCGTCTGCCGGCCCTTCATGAGCGGGCGCGCGGGCGCCGGCTCGGCCGAAGCGTCGGCGCTGGTGTCGTCGGCGTCGAGGAGCGAACTCATGGGCAAAAGGCGGGGAGTCATGAAATCGAACGATCGTGCTATTTTGCCGGAACGGACGCGGCCTCGCCACGTCAGGGTGCCGTGATCGTGCGGATTTGTGCTCTTTCGTCGCGGGCCGGCGGGTGAAGGTCGCGGTCGTCGGCCTTGGCGCCGTCGGTGGCCTGATCGCGGCCCGGCTCGCGCGCTCCGGCCACGAGGTCTCGGCGCTGGCGCGCGGCGAGACGCTCGCCCGCGTCCGCCGCGACGGGCTCCAGGTCGAGAGCGCGCGCGGATCGTTCTCGGTCGCGCTGGCGGCGAGCGACGACGCGGCGACGCTCGGCCCGCAAGAGCTCGTCGTCATCGCCGTCAAGGCGCCGGCGCTTCCCGTGGTGGCAGCGTCGATCGGGCCGCTGCTCACGCCGACGACGGTGCTCCTGCCGGCGATGAACGGCGTCCCGTGGTGGTTCCTTCCCGCCGCGCTGCCCGAGCAGGCGCCGCTCGCCAGCGTCGATCCGGGCGGTCGCCTGCTCGCCCGGCTGCCGCTCGGCCGCGTCCTCGGCTGCGTCGTCCACCTCGCGGCATCGAGCCCGGCGCCGGGGCGCGTTCGCCACAACATCGGCGAGAGACTGATTGTCGGCGAGCCGGCGGGCGGCAAGTCGGCGCGCGTCGACGCGGTGTGCGCCGCGCTCGCCAGCGCGGGCTTTCAGGCCGAGGCCAGCGCCGACGTGCGCGGCGACGTCTGGTACAAGCTCTGGGGCAACATGACGATCAACCCGGTCTCCGCGCTCACCGGCGCACTGACCGACGCCATCCTCGACGACTCGCTGGTACGCGAGTTCGTGCTCCGCTGCATGGCCGAGGCCGCCGAGATCGGCGCCCGCATCGGCTGCCCGATCGCGCAATCGGGCGCCGACCGGCTCGACCTGACGCGCGAGCTCGGCGGCTTTCGCACGTCGATGCTGCAGGACGCCGACGCCGGCCGCACGATCGAGCTCGACGCGCTGGTCACTGCCGTCCACGAGATCGCCCGCCGCGTCGGCATCGCCGCTCCCAACGTCGGCGCGCTGCTCGGCCTGACCCGGCTGATGGCGCGCGGTCGCGGCCTCTACGGCTCGTAAGTCGCTGCTTGCTTCGACCGTGCGTCGTGCCCGGCGTCGCGCCCGCGCGTCGTTGTCTTGAGCATGGCCGCGCCATGGTTTACGCTCGGGGCTCCATGGAAGTCCTGCAGCTCGACATGTCCGGTCGCCCGCAGTCGTGGATCTCGGCCAAGGAAGCCGCCGTGATCTACGCCAGCGACGGCGTCGCCTGGACGCTCGGCGAAACGTTCCACGTCCTGCGCGGCGGCACGCAGCGGCGCACCGGCCTGCAATCGCGGATCGAGGTGCATCCGATCATCGCCGTGCGCGGCGCCGTGCCGAGCCGCGCCTGGCGGCGCTCGCCGGCGCTCAGCAACCCGAAGCTGTTCGCGCGCGACCGCCAGGTCTGCGCCTACTGCGTCGGGCACTTCCACCTCGACGACCTGACGCGCGAGCACATCGTGCCGACCTCGCGCGGCGGCGGCGACAGCTGGATGAACTGCATCACCGCCTGCCGCGCCTGCAACGGCCACAAGGGCAACCGCCTGCCCGAGGAAGCGCGCATGTCGCTGCACTACCTGCCCTATGTGCCGAGCCTGCACGAGGACATGATCCTGCGCGGCCGGCGCATCCTCGCCGACCAGATGGAGTTCCTGCTCGCCAGCGTGCCGCGCTCGAGCCGCCTGCACGGCTAGGTCGAACGAGGGCGCAACTGCGCATCCCGTCACGTCGCTCTCCGGCGCTTCACAGTTCTTTGCGCGGGCTTTCCGTGCAGCCAGGACGGCAGCCGATCGCTTGTGGTCAACTGATGCGCAGCCCCTGCCGTTGGCAGAGGATCGCATCTGCAAGGAGAGGACCATGAGACGACTCTTGAGCGCCCTGGCGGTCGCCGCGCTGACCGCCTGCACGACCTCGAACCCCGACGTCGTCCGCCGCTACGAGACGCAACGCCTGTCGCAGGTGTACGACGCGACCGTCCTGTCCGTGCGCCCGGTCACGGTCGAAGGCGGCCAGAGCGGCATCGGCGCCGGCGCCGGCGCGGTCGCCGGCGGCGTCGCCGGATCGACGATCGGCGGCCACCGCGATTCGATCGTCGGCACCGTCGTCGGCGCGGTCGTCGGCGGCGTCATCGGCAACGCCGTCGAGCGCGGCGCGACACGCGAGAACGCGGTCGAGATCGTCGTCCAGCTGAGGAACGGCGAGCGCCGCGCGATCGTTCAGGGCGCCGGCGGCGAAGCCTTCGTGCCGGGCGACGCGGTCGTCCTCGTCACCACCGGGGGGCGCACGCGCATCTCGCGCGCGCCGCAGCCGGGCGGGTATCCGGCGCCCGCGGCCTACCCCGCGCCGTCGACCTATCCGGCGCCGGCGGACTATCCGAACGCGCCGGTGCAGCCGGTCTATCCGCCGTCGGGACCGGTGCCGCCGCGCAGCTGAAGCGCGCTGCCGAGCGTCTCGACGAGCGTTCGGCGGATCTTCCGCCAGGCCGGCCCGCCGGCCTCGACGTAGCGCTGGTTGACCTCGAGCTCGATGCCGACGTAGCGCTCGGGCGGGTACCTGCGGCGCATCACCTGCGTCACGCCGTCGCTCTTGCCGATGTAGGGATAGTTGCGGCGCAGCCTGAGCGACGGGTCGGCGCGCCGGAGGGCGTCGATCCATGCCGTCGCCAGCGCGACCTCGCCCGGCCGTCCCGGGTCGTAGAGCATGCCGATGTCCGCCGTCCGCACGTGGCCGTTGAGCTCCGGCGTGAAGCTGTGCGAGGCGATGTGGACGAGACGGTCGCCGGTCGCGACCGCCGCCGCCATCGCCGCGTCGACGCGTCGCCGATGCGGGTGGTAGTGGGCGTCGAGGAGCTCGCGCCGCTCGCGCAGCGACAGATGCCGCGTCGCTTCCGAATGCAGCTCGGGGTTGCCGATCGAGCGGTTGAGGTCGACGAGCAGGCGCGTCGTCTCGTCGAAGTAGAGCGGCGCGTCGAAGTGCTCGGCCATTTCGCGCGCCAGCGCCAAGGCGCCGGGGTCCCAGCCGCGATGCGTCGGCAGCAGGTGCCGCACCCTCCCGGCGAAGAGCGGCCGGTAGCGTTCCGGAACGACCTTGCCGGCGTGCTCGCAGGTGATGACGAGTCGAGCCGGGCCGGTGCGCATCGGCGCGATTCTGGCCGAACGCCGACGCGGGATTCTTTTCGCCTCGCTGTCGATCGGCCGCCGCGCCTCGCGTCATCGAGAGGACCCGGTCTTCGGGCCGTCTCGAAAGGAACGCCATGCCGACCACCCTGCCCTTCGTCGCCGCCGCGTACACCGCGCTCTTCGGCCTGATCTCGACGGTGCTCACGGCGCGCGTGATCTTGAACCGCGTCCGCAGCGGCATTCAGGCCGGCGATGGCGGCGACGCGTCGCTCGCCCGGGCGATCCGCGCCCATGCCAACTTCGCCGAGCAGGTGCCGCTCGCGCTGCTCCTGCTCGTCCTCGTCGAGGGCGTGGGCGTCGTCGCGCCGATCGTGCACGCGCTCGGCGCGACGCTCGTCGTCGCGCGGCTCGCCAACGCGGTCGGCCTGAGCCGATCGCTCGGGCCGACGCCGCCGCGCCAGGCGGGCGCGGCGCTGACGCTGCTCGTGATCGTCGCCGCGTCGCTGCTGATCTTCTACCGCCTCGTCGCGCTGCTCGCGTGAGGCGGTGGCGCCAGCGTTGTCGCGATGGCGATCACTTCGCCGCCAGGCGAGTCCGGACGCCGTCACGGATCCGCTCGGGGAAGAAGCCGCCGTCGAGCGCTTGCAGGAATTCGGCGCGCTGGCCCGCCGGCAGCGGCGCGAGCTCCTGGACCAGCGCCTCGGTGACCTCGTCCTGCTCGGCCGGCGAGAGCGCGCGCAGTTGCTCGCGCGCCTCGCGCAGCTGCGGAATGATCGGCCTCAGCATCCCCATCCCCATGCCGAGCGCGCCGATGCTCGTCGGCAGGACGACCATGCACTCCTTCAGCTCGGTCTGCATCGGCTTCGGCAGGAAACCGAGGTCCGCCAGCTCGTCGATGGTCGCGACGGTCTCCGCCGGCGACAGCGGCTCGCCCATCGCCTGCTGGATGCGCGCCATCATCGCCATCTGATCGGGGCCGAGGCCGGCGCCGGCGGGCATCTGGCCGAGGCCCGGCATCAAGGCGCTCATCTTCGCCGCCATCTCCGGCGTCATCGCGCCGGCACCGACACCACCCATGCCGGCCATCGCGCCGATGCCGCCCAGGCCGGCCATCGACGGCATCGAGGGCATCCCTGGCATGCCGGAAACGCCGGCCATGCCGGGTGGCATCTGCGGCAAGCCGCGGCCCAGGCCCGCGATCGCGCCGATGCCGCCACCGCCGCCGAGACCGCGGCGCAAATCCAGCGCCTCGAGGGCGTTGGCGAGCGCGATTCCCTTGCAGCCCATGCCGCTGAGGCTCGACAGCAGGGCGTCCTTGAGCACCGACTTGGCGACGTCCTGGGCGATCTGCCGCAGCATGATCAGGAGCACCGGAGCGATCGCGTCGCTGCGTGCCGGCACGATGACGAGGGTTACGGCGAGGAGGACTGTCGCGAACCGCGGGACGCCGATCACCATCGTCTCTCCCTGCGGTGGATCGTGTGGGTCGAGCCGGACGCCGGGATTATCGGCGCTGTTCGCGCCCTCCTTGATGCAGGTCGCAGCGCAGAGCCCGGCGACGATGCCGGGCGGCCGCTTCTTCCTGCGCCGATGAACGGTTCGCCGAAGCGCTAGCTCAGGTTCCCGCCCGCTTTGCGACCGGAGAGTACATGTCGAGCAATTGCAGTCGGGTTGCGCGCAGCCGTTCGGATACCACGCCCATGAGGCGCAGCAGGAACGCGACCCCGAATTCCGGGTCGCTCTGGAAGCTGGCGAGGAGCTCTTCGCCTTCGAACGCCAACGCGGTCACATCCTCCAATGCACGAGCCTGGAAGTGCTTGCCGGCGTGCGGGAGCAAGGCCGACCAGTCGAACACCTCGCCGGCGTAGATGGTCTGCACCCGCAACACGTGGCCCGGCACCTCGAGCTCGAGCGCCACCATGCCGGTGCCGAGCAGGTACAGAACCGAATAATCGTCCCCCTCCCGGAAGATCACCTGGTCGGAATGGAAGTGAGCCTCCTTCGCCAACGCGGCGAGCCGGGCTTTGTGCTCCGGTCGGAATTCGGAGACGAACGGGTGCGTCTCGATCTCCTGCCATAGGCTATGGGTCATCGTCCACCTCTTGCTGACGCGAAGGGTCGGGCGAGGGCCTGACCATCGACACCGACGGGTTCCCCGGGGAACAGAGATCGGATTCTTCCTGCGACCGATCTCGGCCGGATTGACCTGCCTCAAACGAAGGCCGCCCGGCCTTGCCCGAATTTTCGGCTCGACCCTCGTCGCGCCCCCTAGAACGAATGGCGCAGACCCGTCGCCAGGCCGATCTGCCCGGTTCCCGGCAGGGGGTTGCTGCCCGGAGCGCCAGCGCTGACCGACAGTGCCAGAGCGCCGGCGTTGTCGATGTGCCCGAGCGTCGCATAAAGTGCAGTGCGCTTGGACAGGCTGTACGTCGCACGGCCGGCGAAAAGCGTTGCCCGATTGGCGCTTCCCTTGAAGGCGAGCCGAAACGCTTCGGCGTCGATCTTGAGCGTCGGGGTCGCCGCGTAGAGGGCGCCCAGATACCAGAGGTCGCTGCGCGGCGCGACGGCGCTTGCGTCGTTGTCTCGCCTGACGAGGCCTACGGCGAGGCGGAGATTCGCGACATTGACGTATCCGTTGACGGACAAGCGCCTGTCCTGAAGGGCGCTGCTTGTCAGGTTGGCGAATGCGCCGGGGCCGCCGCGGATCTGGTCGACCGCGAGCGCCGCGCCCCATGCGGGGTTGTCGTACTTCAGCAGGGCCGACCATTCGCGGCACTCCCGAGAGTCGCTGCCTTCGCCCGGGCAGTTGGTTCCCGCAGGACTGCCCGCGCTGACGCTGTCGCGACCCAGGCTGAACGTCGCTCCGACGGTCAGCCCCGAAAACGTTCCGCGGTAGGTGATCGCGTTGTCGGCGCGCGCGTTCGGGATATAGGCATCGAGCGAACCGGAGCCGTAGATGTTGGTGCCGAGGATGTCGGCGTCGAGGATCGACCAGTAGAGCATCGTGTACTGGCGGCCGACCGCCAGCGAGCCCCATGGCGCGACGAAGCCGACGTACGACTGGCGCCCGAAGGCGCGACCGCCCTGCGTGAACGTTCCCGCGTTCGGCGCGAATCCCTGCTCGATCACGACCACTGCGCTCAGGCCATCGCCGAGATCTTCGCTGGCGCGAAAGCCGATCCGCGACGGCAACGACCCGGTCGCGCTCGCCATGCGGTTCAGACCGCCGCCCGACGCGCCGACGTGCGTGACGTGCTCGACGGCGACGTCGACGAGCCCGTAGACCACCGCCGACTGGCCGAGCGCGCCGGTCGACGCGAGCGCGCAGGCGAGGGCCGCGAGCCGACGCTTCACGAGAACGCGCGCCGGGGCGACCGGCGACTTCCATCAGACAACCAGGAGGGTGAACGGATAGACATAGGCGAGCAAGGTCACGAAGACACCGACGAGCGCGGCAAGCGCGAGCGAATGGAAGAAGACGAAGCGCAGGATGTCGCCTTCGTGGTTGAACCAGCCCGTGGCGGTGGATGCGACGACGATCGATTGCGCGTCGATCATCTTGCCCATCACGCCGCCGGCGCTGTTGGCTGCGCCCATCAGGTTCGGGCTGAGGCCGAGCTGGTCGGCGGCGACCCGTTGCATGCCGCCGAACAGGACGTTGGATGCCGTGTCCGAGCCGGTCAACGCGACCCCGAGCCAGCCCATCAGCGTTCCGAAGAACGGATAGAGCACGCCGGTGTTGGCGAACGCCAGCTCGAGCGTGGTGTCCAGCCCCGAATAGCGCGTGAGCGTGCCGAGGCCGAGCATGAGCATGATCGTGATCAACGAATAGCGCACCTTCCATATCGTCGCACCGTAGGATTGCAGAAACTGCAGCGGGTTGTATTTCATGAACAGGCCGCCGACAAGGGCCGCCAGCAGGATTCCGGTTCCGGTGGCCGACAACAGGTTGAAGGTGTAGACCGCCGCCTCCTTCGTCGGCTTGGTCACCGCCGGCGGCATCTTCTCCACCATCTGGTGCAAGCCGACCTTGCCAGATCATGGAGTTCTCCTCTCCTGAATGGCGGCCGCGCCGTTGGCGGCCATCGGGATGACGGTGAGCGTTCGTATTCCCTGCGCGCCCCGGATCAGCACACCTTCGATGTCGGCGGTCGCCGAGGGGCCGGTCATCAGCACCGAATAGCGCGCGTCGAAGAAGCCGCGGTGGCGATACGCGTCATGAAGGTTAGGCACGATGGCGCGCGGGTCGAGCAGCACGACCAGGTGCTGCGACAGGAAGCCGAGCGCATTGACGACGAACTCCCGCTCGCTCAGCCAGACCGAACCGGTTTCGGCGACGCCGAACGCGGCCCTCACGACGCCGACATCGACGTCGTCGAGCTCGCGGGGGTGGTGCACCGATGCGATGTCCCGCGTGCCCTCCACCTCGGACGTGGCGGAACAGATCACGCGCGCCTCGGGGAAGCGCGCGCGGATGAAGGCGTACAAGGATTGCCCTGCGGGTGCAGCGACCAACGTGCCCCCCATGCGCGCCAACGCGGCGCCGAAGGCGGCCAACGGATCGGCGAGCGGCCGACCGAAGCTCGGAACCGACGGCAGGGCGCGCCAGCCGGGCTGATTGCGCCGCACCCGGTCAAGGATGAACTGGCGGCTGCTCATTGCGCGCTGCCGCGGTTCTCGAGGTACCACTGGCGGAAGGTCGATCGCGGCGCGTCCGGCACCTCGCGCTGGCGACCCCAGGCGTTGAAAGGGTTGTAGACCATGAACCGGGGCAGGCGCTCGATGCCCGCTGCCGCGGCCTCGACCGCGGCGCGGTAGAGCCTCGGACTGGCCAGGATCTTGCCGGCCACTCGCATCGCCTCACGCTTGGCCATCGGCAGCTGGTTGCGCTCGGCGATGATCTGGCGCCACTTGTAGATCTGCTCGTGAATGTTGATCTTCACCGGGCACACGCTGGTGCAGCTGCCGTTGAGCGTCGAGGCGAACGGGAGCGAGCTGTATTTGCGCAGGTTGAAGGTCGGATCGATGATCACGCCGATCGGCCCCGAGTACGTCGAGCCGTAGCTGAGCCCGCCGCTGCGCCGATACACCGGGCAGGTGTTCATGCAAGCGCCGCAGCGGATGCACTTGAGCGAATACCAGAAGTCGCCCATGCCGAGGCGCTCGGAGCGGCCGTTGTCGACCAGGACGACGTGCATCTCGGTGCCGGGTCGCGGCGCACGAAAGTGCGAGGTGATCTGCGTGATCGGCGAGCCGAGGGCGCTGCGCGACAGCATGCGCACGAACACGCCGAGGTGCTCGATCTTCGGCAGCAGCTTCTCGATGCCGATCGAAGCGATGTGCAGCGACGGCAGGTTGGCGCCGAGGTCGGCGTTGCCTTCGTTGGTGCAGACGACGAAGCTGCCGGTCTCGGCGATCGCGAAGTTCGCGCCGGTCATGCCCGCCTGGGCCTTCAGGTAGTACGGCCGCGTGTGCTGGCGCTGGCTCTCGGCCAGATAGGGAATGTCGGTGTTCGCGGGGTCGGTGCCGATCGTCCGGCCGAACACCTCGGCGACGTCGCCGCGCAGCTTGTGAACGGCCGGGACGACGATATGGCTGGGCGGCTCGTCGTCGAGCTGCTGGATGCGCTCGCCGAGGTCGGTTTCGACGATCTCGATGCCGCGGTTCTCGAGGAACGGCCGCATCTCGCATTCGTCGGTGAGCATCGACTTGCTCTTGACCAGCGTCGTCGCATCGTGAGACTCGAGGATGTCGAAGACGATCTGGTTGTGGTCGGCGGCGTCTCGGGCCCAGTGCACGACCATGCCGTTGGCGACCGCGTTCTTCTCGAACTCCTCGAGATAGTCGGCCAGGTGCGTGAGCGTATGTTCCTTGATCGCCGAGGCGAGCGAGCGCAGCTCCTCCCATTCGGGCAGCGCCTCGCTCTCGACGTCGCGCTTCTTGCGCAGGTCCCACAGGCGCTTGTCGTGGAAGTCGGCGTGGTCCTTCACCTCGATGAATTTCGAGGACGCCTCCGCGTGATCGACACGGGTCATGACCGCAGCCCCGAACAAAACACCTGGTTCATGCACGCGCCCCGTTGAGCACCTGGGCGATGTGGATGAACTTGAGCGGCATCCCGGCGCGACGCGCGCAGCCTTGCTGGTGCATCACGCACGACATGTCGGGCGAGACGATGTATTCGGCGCCTGCCTGCTGATGGTCGGCGACCTTGTCGTGTCCCATCTTCGCGGAGACGGGTTCCTCGTACACCGAGAACGTCCCGCCGAAGCCGCAGCATTCGTCGGGCCGCTCCGGCGCGACGAATTCAAGGCCCTTCACGGCGCCGAGCAGACGCGCCGGCTTGTTGAAGGCCGGCTCGGCGATCTCGGAGGTCTTCGCCTCGCGCAGGCCGCGGAGCGTGGCGCAACCGATGTGCAACCCGACCTTGTGCGGGAACTCGGCCCACGGGAATTCGCGGACCTTGAGCACGTCGTGCAGGAACTCGACGAGCTCGCGCGTGTTGCGCCGCACCGCCTGCACCGCCGGGGTCTGCTCGATCGCGGTCATCTGGTCGCGCACGTGGTGGGCGCAACTTCCGGATGGCGTGACGATGTGGTCGTAGCCCGCGAAGTTCCTCGCGAACAGCGCCTCGGCGCCGCGCGCGTCGCTCTGGCAGCCGCTGTTGGCCATCGGCTGGCCGCAGCAGGTCTGTTCGAGCGGGAAGTCGACTTCGCAGCCGAGGCGCTCGAGCAGCTCGAGCGTGGCGACGCCGACCTCCGGGAAGAAGGCATCGACATAGCAAGGCACGAACAAGGCCACTTTCATGCGAAGGACACCCGCGTTGAGCCGCTGGCGCCCCGGCGACGACCCCGCGAGCGCCGACGCAGTGTCCCGGCACCGCTGTGGCGTCCGGTTGAGCCATGTCAACCCGCCGGAGCGAACGACTCATGGAAAACCCCGGCATGCGGCCGGCGCCGCGCGATGCCACGCTCCGGGTTGAGGTGGCGCAAGTCGGTGCGTCCCGTGCAAGCCAAGAATCCGACGCCGCGCGAGGCGCGAAGCCGCAGCAATCTACACCACGATGACCGCAACGAGACGCAGCTCGACAGCTCCCCCCGACGGCAACGCGCGCTTGCGCAGGCGCGACGTCGTGCTCGCGGGCGTCGGCGTCGCGGCGGGTCTGCGCGGCACGCCGGCGGCAGCGGCAGCCTTTCCCGACCGCGCCGTGCGCATCGTCGTTCCCTACTCGGTCGGCGTCGGCCCCGACGTCATCGCGCGCAGCGTCGCCGAGCGGCTGGCGCGCCAGTGGGGCCAGCCGGTGCTCGTCGACAACAAGCCGGGCGCCTCGGGCATCATCGCCTTCGGCGAGGTGCGACGGACGCCGGCCGACGGCTACACGCTGTTCCTCGCCGACACGGCAACGCTCGCGGTGAACCCGCTGCTGCACACGACCCTGCCCTACGACCCGGTGCTCGACCTCGTGCCGTTGACGCTGCTCTTTCGCGCCACCTTCCTGCTCTGGGTCGGCGCCGAGAGCCGCCTGAGCAGCGTCGTCGCCCTGCTCGATGCGGCGCGGCGCGCGCCGGGCAAGGTCAGCTACGCGTCGCTCGGCCACGGCCACGCCAGCCACGTCGCGATCGAGACCTTCGCACGCGCCGCCGACGTGCACATGCTGCACGTGCCGTTCAAGGATGCCGGCGCGATGCTCACGGCGGTCGCCGTCGGCGACGTCGACTTCACCGCGATCGGCATCAACACCGCCTCGGGCCTGATGGCGAGCGGCAAGCTGCGGCCGATCGCGGTCGCGGCGAAGCGTCGCCTGCCGGCGTACCCCGACATCCCGACCTTGCTCGACGCCGGCGGGCCGGCGGTCGAGATGCATCCCTGGGCGGCTCTGGTCGCCGTTGCTCGGACCCCGCCGCCGGTGCTCGAACAACTGCGGCGCGACATCGCCGCCGTGCTCGACCTCGCCGACGTCCGCAGCCGTGCCGAGAGTGCCGGCTTCGAGATCACGCCGTCGACGCCGCAGGCGCTCAGCGAGCGCATCGAAGCCGACATCGCGCTCTACGCGCCGCTGATTCGCGAGGGCCGCATCGCGCGGCTCTGAGCCGGGGCCGCCGCGAGCGGCTAGAGGTATCTCTGGCGCCGGTGCGCTTCGACGACGAAGTCCTCGAGCTCGGGATCGAGCGCGTTGCGCGCGCAGACGATTCCCACCGGCCTGCCGTCCCGGACCACCGGCAGGTGGCGAAAACCGCGCTCGTGCATCAGCGCCAGCGCATGGCCGAGCGTCGCTTCCGGAGCGACGGTCAGCGGCTCGCGCGTCATCACCTCGCCGATGTGGACCGCGATCGGATCGCGCCCGGGGGCGATGACGCGAGAGACGATGTCATGCTCGGTGAAGATGCCGGCGAGGGTGTCGTTGTCGACCACCAGGACCGCGCCGACGCCATGCGCCAGCATCAGGCTCGCGGCCTCGGCGACGCTCGTCTGCGCCGGCGCCGTCACGACCTTGGCGGTGTCCTTCAGGCTCCCGATCGGCTGATTCAACATGGCGGCCTTTGATGCAGGCACCAGCAGGGCACGCTACGCCGCTGGTCGGCCTCCACTTTGACCCTGCACAAACGTTGGCCAGATTTGCTTCAGATCAACCCGCGGGCAGCACGCTAGCGTTAAGTCTTTCCGGCGCTGGCAGCGCGCGGCACGCCGGTCCGCGGGCGGCAACCTGCCGCGCCGGCTTCCTTGATCCGTCTCAAGGGCCGCGGATGGCACGCCGCTAGATTGGCGACGTCCAGCCTTGAAAGGAGGACGCCATGTACAAGCACATCCTCGTGCCGCTCGACGGCAGTGACACATCGCGACGGGGGCTGCGCGAGGCGATCACCCTGGCGATGCCGTTGCAGGCAAAGCTGCGCCTGATGCACGTCATCAGCGACTTCGCGGTTGCGGTCGAGATGGCCAACGTGGTCGATTTCGACAAGTACCGCTCGGGCCTGCACCAGTACGGGCGCGACCTGCTGGAGGCGACCGCGGCCGAAGTCCGCGCCGCCGGGCTCGAGGTGTCGACCGAGCTGCGCGATCCCAAGGGCGGGCGCGTCGCCGACGCGATCGTCGAGGGGGCGCGCGAAGCCGGGTGCGATCTGATCGTCATCGGCACGCACGGCCGGCGCGGCTTCAACCGCGCGCTGATGGGCAGCGACGCCGAGCGCGTGCTGCGCGAAAGCTCGATTCCGGTCCTGCTCGTTCGCGCCGTCGGCGCGACGAGCTGAAAGGCGCGGCATGCGATCGATTCGCTTGCGGGCCTTGCTCGCCGACGTCCTCGCGCTGGCGTGCGCCACCGCCGTATTCGTGGCCTCGGCGCTCGAGCTGCCGGTCGACACGGCCGTCGCCGTGCCGGCGGTCGCCGTCTCGCGCTGACGTCGCGCCGTCGCGCTGGACGCCAGGCTCCAGCACCGGGATGCGAAGCTCGGTCAGGTCGCGATCGCCCGGCGCGCGCCCGGATCCGGCAAGGTAGTGCTCGGAGGGCATGAGACGAAGGTCAGGCCGGATGCCGAGGGCGGCGATGCGCTGCATGGCGAGATACCAGGCGAGCTCGAGATGCGCCGGGTCGCCCAGCAGGCTGACGACGAACGCGCGATGCGCCGGCACGGTGGCCACAGCGAGCCCTTCGATCTCGGCATCGCCCACCGGAATCGCGAAGCGGCAGGTCGTCGTCCGTTCTCTGATGCGGGTCTTGGCGTAGAGCGCCATCGGCCCGCCGGTCGCGCTCACCCCTTGGCGCGCGAGAGCTTCGCGCAGCGCCGCCAACGCTTCGCGCAGCGCCGGCCCGCGGCCTTCTATCCTGCCGGTGTGCTCGACGTAGGCGTAGCGGAGCGCGGGGCT
This sequence comes from Rhizobacter sp., assembly GCA_017881025.1. Lineage (GTDB taxonomy): Bacteria > Pseudomonadota > Gammaproteobacteria > Burkholderiales > Burkholderiaceae_C > Schlegelella_A. The sequence continues at coordinate 27,955 of JADGRJ010000013.1, forward strand.
CTCGTACACACCCGCGTACGTCACGGCGTAGCGCGGCGCGGCGCTGCCCTCGACGAGGCCGGCGAGCCGGTCGAGACCGTAGCGGAAGTCCAGAGCGAGCGCGCCCTGCACCGTCGACGCGAACGCGCGCATCGAAAAGCCCACCCTGCCCCGCAAGGACCAGGTCACGCGCGTCTTGCCGTCGCTCTCGGCGAGCTGCCACGTCACGATGCCGCGCAGCGGGAACGGCTGCCAGAGCTGCAGGCGCTGTTCGATGCGGCCGGGCTCGCGAAACTCAAGATGCTCGACCCTTCCCAGGTCGGTGTCGCCGCGCGCCCACCGGCACGATCCTCCTGGCGCGTCGCTGTCGCCCGAGTGAAAGGCGCGCGATTCGTCGCGATGTTCGAGCCAGGGGATCCATTCGGGCCAGCGGCGCAGATCGACGATCAGCGCGCGGGTTTCTTGCCATGGCGCGTCGACCACGCGCGTCTGCACGACACGCACCCGGCCGCTGTAGCGCGCCAGGTAGACGAGCACTGCGACGACGCAAAAGGCGGCGACGAAGACGAGCGCGGTCATCGCCGTCGCCGATCCGGATTCGGCCCTCGTGGCATGTGTCCGGCGAGCGCTCCTGCGGTGCCCACTACATCATGTTCATCGCCCTGGGCACGACGAGCGTCAGCCACGGCCAGTACGTGACGATGACCAGAAACACGAGCATCGTGATGAGCCATGGCAGGACGGCCTTGGTGAGCTCGGTGATGCCGAGCTTCGAGATCCCGGAGGCGACGTAGAGATTGAGGCCCACCGGCGGGTGGCAGAGGCCGACCTCCATGTTGACGTCGATCAGGATGCCGAAGTGGACCGGGTTGATACCCAGCTGCACGGCCGCCGGGAAGAAGATCGGCGCCATGATGAGGATGATCGACGACGGATCCATGAAGTTGCCGGCAGCGAGCAGGATCAGGTTGACGACGAACAGGAACCCGGTCTGGCCGAGGTTCATGCTCAGCATCCACTCGGCGAGCCGGTGCGGCATGTTCTCGTTGGCCAGCACGAACGAGAACAGGACCGCGTTGGTGATGATGTAGAGCAGCATCGCCGACATGTTGGCCGAGTCTCGCAGCACCTTCGGCACGTCTTTCAGGGTCAGGTCCTTGTAGACCCAGATCGCGACGAAGAAGGCGTACATCGCCGCCATCGCCGCTGCCTCGGTGGCGGTGAAAGCGCCGGAGTAGATGCCGCCGACGATGATGACGACCAGCATCAGGCCCCAGACGCTCTTCCTGAAGAACCGGAACCGCTCGGCCCAGTTTGCCCGCTTCATGCGCGGGTAGTTGTTCTTGCGCGCGATCCACCAGGTGACGCTGCACAGCATCAGGGTGAGGAGCGATCCGGGCAGGAGGCCGGCGACGAACAGCGCGCCGATCGACGTGTTGGTCGAGATCGCATAGATCACCTTCGGGATCGACGGCAGCATCAGGATGCCGAGCGAGCCGGCGGTGATGATGACGCCGGCGCCGAAGCGCATCGGGTAGCCGTGCGCCACCATCGCCGGCAGCACGATCGAGCCGATGGCCACGACCGTCGCGACGCTCGATCCGCAGACCAGGGCGAACATCGCGCAAGCCAGGATCGATGCGAGCGCAAGGCCGCCGTGGAAGTGGCCGACCATCGAGGTCGCGAAGTTGATCATCCGGCGCGCGACGCCCCCGTGGGTGAGGAAATTGCCGGCCAGGATGAAGAAGGGAATCGCCATGATTTCCCACTTCTCGATGCCGGTGAACAGCTTCAGCGCGACCGACTCGAGCGGCACCTGGGTCAGCGTGAGGATGAAGGTCAGCACCGTCAGGCCGAGCGAGATCGAGATCGGCATGCCCGTCAGCATGAGGGCGAGGAGGAGGCCGAAGATGATGGCGGCGTTCATTTGGCGTTCCCGTTCCTGTGCCCGCGCTCCTTTTCCTCGCCTTCGATCAAGGCCTCGCCGACGAGCGGCGCGTCCGCGTCGACGCCTTCGACGTAGGTGTGGTCATGGTGCGGCAGCTCGCCGGTCTTCCAGAAGGCCCAGGCGACCTGAAGGAACCGGAAGCACATCAGCGACGAGCCGAGCGGAATCGCCGAATAGACTGCCCAGGTCGGCCACTCCAGATCCGGCGTCGTCGGCCCCTCGTACTGGGCTCCGACGTCCAGGCCCAAGGCCTTCACGAACGCGTAGTGAGCGCCGTTGTCCCACACGAAGTGGGCGCCGAGCGCGCCGATGGCGCCGGTGAAGAGGGCTCCGGCGAGCAAGCCGAAAAGGACGACCCGGCCGCGCATCTTCTCGTCGAGGCGGTTGACGACGACATCGACCCCGACGTGGATGCCGGTGCGGACACCATAGGCGGCGCCGAACTTGCACATCCAGACGAACATGATGATGCACAGCTCCTGCGCCCAGCTGAAGTTCAGGTGCAGCATCCAGTCCTGGACGCCGGGAATCGGCGTGGCCGCGAGATAGCGGTGCAGGACGGAGAAGAAGATGATGAGCGTCGCTCCCCCCATCAGGAACGAGATCAGCCACTCCTCGAGGTGGTCGAGTACCTTCATCCGCTGCCTCCTCGGGAATACCGGTGCGGCTTCGCCGCCGCCCGGCGCCGCCGCTTCTCAGGGAATCAGAGCTTGCCCGGATCGAACCCGGTTTCCTTGTAGATGGATTTGATCAGGTCGGCGCCGATGCGCGACTCCATGGTCTTGTGCACCGGGACGAGCGCCTTCTTGAAGGCCATCCGCTCTTCCTTCGTCGGCACGTAGACCTGGGTGCGGCCGGCCTTCTTGACGGCTTCGAGATCGAGGTCGTTCTGTTCCTTGGCGATCTTGTTGGCGTAGTCGGTCGCCTCCTTCATCGCCTGCTCGAGCGGGCCGCGCACGTCGGCAGGCAGGCCGTCCCAGAACTTCTTGTTGACGATCACCGCGTAGCCGAGGTAGCCGTGCTCGGTGATCGTCAGGTACTTCTGCACCTCGTGCATCTTCTGCGTGTAGAGGTTCGAGATCGGGTTTTCGGTGCCGTCGACGACGCCGGTCTGGAGCGCCTGATACACCTCCGAGAACGCCATCACCTGCGGCACGCCGCCGAGGGCGCGGATCTCTTCGTCGAGCACCTTGGACGACTGGATCCGCAGCTTCAGCCCCTTCATGTCGGCCGGCGTCCTGATGGCCTTGTTGGCCGAGAACGACTTGAAGCCGTTGTCCCAGTACGCCAGGCCCTTGATTCCCTTCGTCTCGAGCTTGTCGAGCAGCTGCTTGCCGAGGGGGCCCTGCGTGACCTTGTGCAACGACTTGTAGTCGTCGAAGATGAAGGGCAGGTCGAACACCTCGAACTCCTTCACGCCGAGCGGGCCGAACTTGGCGAGCGAAGGGGCGAGCATCTGCACGGCGCCGAGCTGCAGGGCCTCCATCTCTTCCTTGTCCTTGTAGAGCTGGCTGTTCGCGTAGACCTCTACCTTGGCCTTGCCTTTGGTCAGCTCGGCAGCGCGCTTGGCAAAGAACTCCGAGGCCAGGCCCTTGGGCGTGTCGGTCGCGACGACGTGGCTGAACTTGATGACGATCGGCGCCTGCGGCTGCGCACTGACGGAGATCGCGAGCGCACCGCCCAGGGCGGCGACGAGCGCCACCATCCGGCGGCGCGATGTTCCTGCATTCATGAATATCTCCTTCGAAGAATTCGGGTGTCCCGGCGCCGCTTCACTTGAAGGCCATCGCGACCATCTTGCGGCGCAGGAAGGCGATCTGGGTCGACAGCGGCAGCTGCTTCGGGCAGACGTCGTGGCAGCCGAGCAGCGACATGCAGCCGAACACGCCGTCGTCGTCGCCGATCAGCTCGTAGAAGTCGTCGTCGTCGCGCGTGTCGCGCGGATCGAGGCGAAAGCGCGCGATCTTGTTGAGGCCGACGGCGCCGACGAAGTCCTCGCGCATGCGCGCCGTGCCGCACGCGGCGACGCAGCAGCCGCACTCGATGCAGCGGTCGAGCTCGTAGATCTTTTCGGCGAGCTCGGGCTCCATGCGGGCCTCGAGCCGCCTCAGGTCGACGGCCTCTTCCTGCTGGTGCACCCAGGTCTGCAGCCGCTCGCTCATGCCGCGCATCCACTTGCCGGTGTCGACCGAGAGGTCGCCGATCAGCTCGAACACCGGCAGCGGCGCCAGCGTGAACTCGAGGTCGAGGTTCTTGGTCAACGTCCGGCACGCCAGCCCGGGCCTGCCGTTGATCAGCATCGCGCAGCTGCCGCAGATGCCGGCGCGGCAGACGAAGTCGAACTGCAGCGAAGGATCGAGCTTCTCGCGGATCTCGCTCAAGGCGATGAAGAGCGTCATGCCGGCGGCGTCGAGCAGCTCGTAGGTCTGCCAGTGCGGCAGGGTCTCGGGCTGGCGCGGATCGAAGCGCAGGATGCGGATCTTCAGCAGACGCGTCGCCGTGTCGGCAGCGGCAGGAGCCGTCTGCACCAGCGCCGGCGCGACCGGGTGGATGGGGATCCTCATGGCAGCGGCTCGTCGATGCGCTCGTTGCGTCCGCGCAGGCCGCGCGGCAGGAGATCGTCGTACGGCATGAGCGCCCTTTGCACCTCGAAGCGCGGCGCATCCTTGATCCGCTCGCGCAGCGCGACGACCTCGGCAGTGCGCGCCGCCGTGTCCGGGTGGTCGACATAGTCCTTGGCGCCGTAGCCGCGCCAGCCCGGCGGCAGCTCCATCGATCGGACGTCGAGTGCCTCGTAGGCGAGCGTCGGCAGCGTGTCGGCCTCGCCTTTCCAGCTCGCGAGCGTGCGCTTCAGCCACTGCGCGTCGTCGCGGCGCGGGAAGTCCTCGCGGAAATGCGCGCCCCGGCTTTCGGTCCGTTGCGCGGCGCCGTGGGCGATGCAGAGCGCGACCTTGAGCATCTTCTGCACCCGGTACGCGGTCGCGAGCTCCGGGTTGGCCCCTGCCGCCTTGTGGCGCAGGCCGATGCGGCGGCTGCGCTCGAGCAGCGCCTGGAGCTCGTCGACCGCGGACGCGAGCTCGGCACCGGTCCGGAAGATGCCGACCTTGGCGGTCATCACGTTCTGCATCGCCGCTTTGATCGCCGACGCATCCTCGTCGCCGGCGGCGCCCGAGACCAGGCGGTCGAGCTTGGCCTGCTCGGAGGCGACGAACTCGCGCACGAGCCCGGTCGGGATGCGCACGTCGTTGCCGACGTCGTCGCAGAAGTCGGCCACGAAGTCGCCGACGATCATCCCGGCCACCACCGTCTCGGCCACCGAGTTGCCGCCGAGCCGGTTGAAGCCGTGCATGTCCCAGCAAGCGGCCTCGCCGGCGGCGAACAGCCCCTTCAGCGTCGGGCTCTGGCCGGTGTGGTTGGTGCGAACGCCGCCCATCGTGTAGTGCTGGGCGGGACGCACGGCGATCATCTTCTCGACCGGATCGATGCCGAGGAATGCCTCGCAGATCTCCTTGACCTCGCGCAGGTTCTTCTCGATGTGGGCGCGGCCGAGCTGCGTGATGTCGAGCCAGAGGTGCTCGCCGAAGCGCGACTGCGCGCCCTTGCCCTTGCGGATGTGCGTCTCCATGCGGCGCGAGACGACGTCGCGCGAGGCGAGCTCCTTCTTCTCGGGCTCGTAGTCGGGCATGAAGCGGTGGCCGTCGACGTCCTTCAGCAGCCCGCCGTCGCCGCGGCAGCCTTCGGTGACGAGGATGCCGGCCGGGAAGATGGCGGTCGGGTGGAACTGGATCGCCTCCATGTTGCCGAGCGTCGCGATGCCGGTCTCGAGCGCGATCGCGCCGCCGATGCCTTCGCAGATCACGCCGTTGGTCGTCACCCGATAGAGCCGCCCCGCCCCGCCCGTGGCGATGACGGTCGCCTTCGCGACGTAGGCGCTGAGCTCGCCGGTGGCGAGGTTGCGAACGACCGCGCCGTAGCAGCGGCCGCCTTCATGGATCAGCGCGATCGCTTCCATGCGCTCGTGGACGGCGACCGATTCGGCGATCGCGCGATCGCTCACCGCGTACAGCATGGCGTGGCCGGTGCCGTCGGAGACGTAGCAGGTGCGCCACTTCTTGGTGCCGCCGAAGTCGCGCTGGGCGACCAGGCCGTGGGCCTCGTCGCGCTCGGTGAGCGTGACCTTCTGGCCGTTGATGATCACCTGGCGGTCGCCGCGGGCGACGCGGCTCCACGGCACGCCCCACGCGGCGAGCTCGCGCACCGCCTTCGGCGCGGTGTCGACGAACATCCGGACGACGCGCTGGTCGGCGCCCCAGTCGCTGCCGCGCACCGTGTCCTCGAAGTGCACGTCCTCGTTGTCGCCCTGACCCTTGATGACGTTGGCCAGCGAAGCCTGCATGCCGCCCTGCGCGGCCGCCGAATGCGAGCGCTTGGGCGGAACGAGCGACAGGATGACGGCGTCATGGCCGCGCCGCTTCGCGCCGATCGCCACGCGCAGGCCGGCGAGGCCGCCGCCGACCACGAGCACGTCCGTGTAGACGATCTTCACGATGGCGCTTTCACTTCGGCGCCGGCGCCGGCTGCACCCACGCCGGCGTGTAGGTCTCGCCGGCCCGGGCCGCATGCTCGACGCCGATCTTGATGTACGCCGCGAGCGTCGCGAGGCCCAGCACCAGGAAGAAAGCCGTCAACGACCACTTCAGCGCCTTCAGGCGGCGCCGGTTGGCGTCGGCGTGAGCGCCGTTGAACCAGCCCCACTTCACCGCCAGACGGTACAGGCCGATGCCGCCATGCAGCTCGACCGCGAACAGCAGGACGAGGTAGAGCGGCCAGTAGTGCTCGCTCCAGACCCGGTCTGCGCTCTCGAAAGGCCCGATCCGTTCCGGGCGCGTGAGCATCACGTGCAGGTGGATCGAGGCGAGGAAGAACATCGCGAAGCCAGTCACCACCTGCCACCACCAGAGCGTGGTGTCGCCGTGCTTCATATCGCCGGCATGGTCGCGGAACGAGCGGTACTGCCTGTAGTCGATGGGGAACTTGCGCACGGCGAGCATCGCGTGCATGACGAGCAGCGTGATCACGCCGGCGACGACCACCGAGACGATCCAGGGGTACGACCGCCCGAGGATGAAGTAGCCCTCGAAGAACCGGGTCACGCTCCACATCGCGTCCTT
>JADGRJ010000328.1 GCA_017881025.1 Rhizobacter sp.
GAAACGTCACCAAATATAGCCCGGAAATGCACCTGGCCTGCGTGAGCCGAATTTATCAGAAGATAGAAGATCATGCCGATGAAATCTCCCAGATCGACCAGCTTTCCTTTACTTTGCCGTGGCCAGAGCATTCCTTTCATTACGAGGTATCGGATAACCGGGTGGCGCGTTGTTTTGTAGCAGAGGCAGCGGACAAACGCGTGGCGGCCATTAATAGCGCGACGGCCGAGAAGAAAGTGGAAGCGGTCGCAGCCGTCGTCAGCAAACTCGTCGAGCAACGCAAGATGAGGGACGAGAAAATGGCCGAGATGCGCCAGTCACCTAGCCGATCCATCGACTGCTGAGCGGCCGATAGGAGCCGCCGGTTCGCAGATTGTTGACGTGACAATCTTGGCGTGACGTGGCACGCAATAACGAGCGAAGGCGAGCCTAAGTTGTTGATAAATGGGGATTCTTGACCCCTGTTAATCAGCAGCCGCCACCTCAGGAGAACGTCTCTAGCGTGACAGTCTTGGTAGCATGGTCAGGCTAGTTCCACTCCCTAAGTCAGCTAAGTGCGCACATCGGTCAGCGGGGCGGGATACCCGACTAGCAGCAACCGACCCCTTGCGGAAGTACGAATCGCGAGAATCGACGCCCTCAAGCTGACCATCGACAACCTGCCCAATTCGGATCCAGCGGATGCCACAGCACGCGCTGCCTTGCCGTTGGCGGGGGAGGATGGCGGCGATGATCTTCAGTTCGCCGCCGCAGTTCGGGCAGTGCTCGAGGTCGAGCTCGAACACCCGCTTGAGCAGCCGCGCCCAACTCAGCCGCACCGGGCGGTCGTGCGCACAGTTCGTCTCGCACTGTGCGGGTTGCGCTGCCTGGGCACCTTCGTCCAGCCCCTGCGGCACCACCAGCGCGCGCATCTTGGCGTTCGGTGCCAGCACGCCATGGAATCGAATCAGGTGCAGCCGTGGCCGTGGCACCAGGGCTGCAAGCCGCTGCATGAACTCCAGCGGCGACATCACCAGGTGCGTGGTGCCGTCGCGCCAGGCTGTCTTCAGCTTCAGCACCACTTGCCCTGCTGCGTTGCATTGCACGCGCTCATTGGCCAGCGCCGGGCGGGTGATGTAGCGGCACAGTTGCTCGAGCGCCTGGCGCTCGTCGGCGCCGCAGCGCACAGCCGCGTGCAGGCTGAACCCGTTGATGTCGGCGCAGAGGTCCTGCTTGAAGTCCGCCTCCCTCGGCATGACACCCTGGACCGTCAGCACCTTCTGGCCGGCGCGTGGTCCGAAGGCGATGCGGTAAGTACACGCCGCGGCCTGCAGTGGCCTGAGCGCGCGGGCTTCGTCCGAATCGTCATCGTTGTTGGGTTCCTCACCGGCCTGGGCGTCGGCCGCTACGGCGTGCTCGCGCTGATCATGCTGATGTATCTCGTGCTCGGCTGCCTGATGGACGCGATGGCGATGATCATCCTCACGGTGCCGATCATCTTTCCGGTGGTCACTGCGCTCGGCTTCGATCCGATCTGGTTCGGCGTCATCATCGTCATGACGGTCGAGCTCGGGCTGATCCACCCGCCGGTGGGCATGAACGTCTTCGTGATCAAGAGCGTCGTCAAGGACGTCAGCTTCACGACCATCTTCAAGGGTGTGCTGCCGTTCGTGGCCACCGACCTCGTCCGCCTGGTCATCCTCATCGCCTTCCCGATCATCGCCCTGTGGCTGCCGGCGCGGATGTGAGACGCGCCGCCTGAAGGCACGTTCGCCCTGACCGTCAGGGGAAATTGGCCATGAAGTGGGCCAGCGCGCGAAAGTCCCCCTCGCCCAGCGGCTGGACTACATCGGCCATCGCCGCGACGCCGCCGCCGACACGCGTGCCGGCCTTGAAGTCGCGCAGCGCCTTCAGGAGATAGTCCTCGCGCTGCGCGGCGAGGCGAGGCGTGGCCTGCTGTGGCTGTCCGGTGAAATCGTCCTTGTGGCAAGCGGCGCAGCGATTCGCCTTTGCGATCTTGGCGCCGGCCGCCTGCAACGCGGGGTCGGCCGCGCCCTTGCCGGCGGTGGTCGGCGGCTCCTGTGCCGCGAACCAGGCCGCAACGTTGCGAATGTCGTTGTCCGTCAGAGATACCGCCATCGGCTGCATCACCGGGCTCTTGCGCACGCCGCTGCGAAAGTAGACGAGCTGCCACTGGAGGAAGTTGTCGGGCTGTCCGGCGAGCGACGGCGTCTCGGGGGTCGTCGAAATTCCGGCACGGCCGTGGCACGGGACGCAGGTTTCCGACTTGGCCGCGCCGGCCTTGAGGTCCGGAGCGCCGAAGGCTGAAGCGACCGACAGACAGGACGCTGCGATGGAAGTGAGGAGCCTGATTTGCAATTTCATCCGGAGATGATCGTTGGAAAAGAAAAGGCCCGCCGGGATCGCGGCGGGCCGGTTGCGGAGCTGCTCGCGCAGGCCGCGCTTCGCGGCAGCTACTTGCCGTAGCTGATGCGGTAGATCGCGCCGGCCCAGTCGTCGGCGACGAGGATGGAGCCGTCCGACGCGAGCAGGATGTCAGCCGGGCGGCCGGTGTAGCTCTGGTCGCCGTTGATCCAGCCAGTCGCGAACACCTCCTGCTTGGCATTCTTGCCCTGCGGATCGGTGATCACACGCATGATGCGACCGCCCTGGTACTTGTGGCGGTTCCACGAACCGTGCTCGGCGATCAGGATGTTGTTCTGGTAGTCGGCCGGGAACTGCTTGCCGGTGTAGAACTTCATCCCGAGCGGGGCCATGTGCGCGCCGAGGTTCAGCACCGGTGGAGTGAATTCGGAGCAGTTGCGCCCCTTGCCGTATTTCGGGTCGAGCATGGTGCCCTCATGGCAATACGGATAGCCGTAGTGCGCACCGATCTTGGCGATGTGGTTGAGCTTGTCGCTCGGCTTGTCGTCGCTGATCCAGTCGCGGGCATTCTCGGTGAACCAGTAATCACCGCTGCGCGGATCGACGTCGCCGCCGACGCTGTTGCGCACGCCGATGGCCATCAGCTCGGCTTCTCCGGTATTGGGGTTGACGCGGCGCACCTGCGCAAGGCTGGTCGGCGGCAGGCAGATGTTGCAGGGCGGCCCGAATGGCACGTAGAGCATGCCGTTCTTGTCGAAGGTCAGGTACTTCCAGCCGTGCGGCACGTACGGCGGCATGTCGTCGTAGACGACCTTCGCCTCGGGCATTTTGGCGAGGTTGGCCTCGGCGTTCTCATACTTGAGGATCTTGTCGATGTCGGCGACATAGAGCGCGCCGTCGCGGAACGCGATGCCGGTGGGCATCTTCATGCCGGTGAGGATGGGCTTGACCTCCTTCTTGCCGGCGTTGTCGGTGATGGCGTAGACGGTGCCGGCGCCGAATGAACCGACGAAGAGGGTCCCCTTGTCCCCCCACGCCATCTGCCGCGCGCTGTTGACGCCGCTGGCATACACGCTGATCTTGAAGCCTTTCGGCAGCTTGATGGCCTTGAGGTTCTTCTCCAAGTCTTCCATGGATGTCGGAAGCGCGGGGCCGGCGGGCGGCGCAAGGCCCTTTTGGGCCGCGGTTTCGTCGCCCAGGAACCAGTCCGGCGGCGGCTTGGCCCAAAAGTCCTTCTTGGTCGAGTCGTAGCTCTTGAGGGCGGCGGGCGCCGAGGCCTGCGCATTGGCCGTCAGCGGCATGAGCAAGGTCGCGCAGGCGGCGGCGACGGCGCCCAGCGCAAGCGACTTCCGGACGATGCCGGTGTATCCGATCAACATGTCTTTCTCCTCCAAAGATGCGCGATGCATTGGGCATCGGAACACAAGATCAAGGTCGCGCCGCCAAGGCATTCCCTAGTCTAGCTAGCAGCTAGTCTAGCCGCCGACGACCAGCGCGCCAAGCGCCACCAGGCCGAGCCCGAGAGCGGCGAGCGCGTCGCCGGCGATCAGGCCGCCGCCGAACAGCGAAGCGGCAGTCATGTCCTGCGGAACTTCGGTCGCGTCGCCGGGCGCCGGCTTGGTGCGCGAGCGGGTGTCGATCACGCTCGCGACGACGCCGCCTGCGCCGAACCACAGCGAGGTATGCAGGTTGACGAAACCGCCGAACGAGAGCGCGTAGGGCGAAGGCAGGAGCACCGCGTCGAGGATGAAGTCGAGCCCGAAGCCGG
>JADGRJ010000094.1 GCA_017881025.1 Rhizobacter sp.
GTCGCTTCGTCGCCAGGTCGGCGGGAGGCGCATAGAGGGCGACGCGAAACCCGGGCCGCGAGACGCGCGACGCCTCGACGAGCGGCTCGAAGTAACCGGTCGCGAGGCCGACCGGATCGCGCTCGATCGATTCGATCCGGTACGGCCGCAGGTGGCGCTGCAGCCAGTCGCGCACGGCCGCTTCGCCGTTCGCGGCAGCCGGGCCGCTCTGGCGCGCTCTCGTACACGCGTCGAGCCAGCCCGGCGCCGGGCGCTCGCAGCTGCGCAGGAAGGTGGTCCAGAAGTCGCCGAGCCGGTCGCCGTCCCAGCCGGGCAGGTCGCTCCAGCGCACTGCGACCCAGCGTGCGCGTTGGCGGTCGATCGTCGCCGCCGCGAGGTCGTCGCGGACGGGCGCGGGCGGGGATGCCTCGGCCGCGCGCGGCGGCGCAGGCGCGGCGACCGGCGCCGGCGGCGCCAGCGGCGTGCTCGAGCAGGCGGCGAGCGTCGCCGCTGCGACGACGACGAGCCTTCCTAGAATCGACGCGGCCGCCAGCCGCCTGGCGCAACCGAAAGCGCGGGTCATGTGGGTCATTCTGCTGGAAGCATTCGGCGCGGGCGCGCTGCTGGTCTTGATCGTCTGGTGGACGATGTTTTCCGGGCGCCGCCGCGGCGAGCGACACGAAGGCGACGACACCGGTCGCGAGCCCTGACCTCAGGGGACGAGGGCCAGGACCAGGAACGCCGCGAAGATGACCAGGTGGACGGCGCCCTGGAGGACGTTCGTCCGGCCGGTGCCGAGCGTGATCGCGCCGACCGCGAAGGTGAGCGCGAGCAGGACCAGATCCTTCGCCGCCAGGCCGAGCTGCAGCGGCATGCCGAGCAGCACCGCGACCAGCGCCACCGCCGGGATCGTCAGGCCGATGCTCGCCAGCGCCGAGCCGAGGGCGAGGTTGAGGCTGGTCTGAAGGCGGTCGGCGCGCGCCGCGCGCACGGCGGCCCAGGTCTCGGGCAGGAGGACGAGCAGGGCGATGACGATGCCGATCACGGCCTGCGGCGCGCCGGCTGCCGCGATGCCGCGCTCGATCGCCGGCGACAGCACCTTCGCCAGGCCGATCACGGCGACCAGCGCCACTCCCATCAGGCCGAAGCTCGCCCACGCCGCCGCGTCGCTCGGCGGCGGCGCGTGCGCCGACTCGTCGTCGGCGCCGGCGGGCGGCAGGAAGTAGTCGCGGTGGCGCACGGTCTGGACGAAGACGAACACGCCCCAGAGCACGAGCTACGCCACGGCGGCGAAGGCGAGCTGGACCTCGGTGTAGAACGGGCCGGTCGCGCTGGTCGTGAACGTCGGCAGGACCAGCGACAGCGTCGACAGCGCGATCAGCGCCGCCAGCGCCGAGGTCGCGCCTTCGAGGCGGAAGGTCTGCTCGTGGTGCTTGAGGCCGCCGGCGAGCAGGCACAGGCCGACGGCGCCGTTGCAGATGATCATGATCGCCGAGAAGATCGTGTCGCGCGGCAGCGCCGACTTGTCGGGACCGCCGGCGAGCATCATCGAGACGATCAGCGCGACCTCGATCACCGTCACCGCGACGGCGAGGATGAGCGTTCCGAACGGCTCGCCGACGCGGTGGGCCACGACTTCGGCGTGATGCACCGCCGCCAGCACGGCGCCGAAGAGCGCCGGAACGGCGACGACGATGAAGAGCGTGCCGATCGGCAGCACCCCGGCGGCGCCGACCAACGCCAGCGCGAGCGGCGGGACGACGACCGTCCAGGAGGTCAGGCGCGGCGTCGCCATCGCGCCGGGATCTTGGTACGCGGGCCGTCGTTCGTCAATGCAGCGCCGAGGCAAGCGTCAGGCCGAACTCGCCGATCGGCGCGTCGAAGGGATGGGCGTCCTCGGTCATGCAGAAGAAGGTGCCGCGCATGGTGCCGTTCGGCGTTGCGATCCGCGTCCAGCTCGTGTACTCGAACGATTCGCCGGGCTTCAGGATCGGCTGGTGGCCGACGACCGCGAGGCCGCGCACTTCGTCGACGTGGCCGTTGGCGTCGCTGACGATCCAGTGGCGCGCGATCAGCTGGCCGGTGACGTCGCCGCTGTTCCTGATCGTGATCGTGTAGGCGAACGCGTACTGGCCCTTGTCTCGATCCGACTGCTCGGGCAGGTGGCGGACGGCGACGCTGGTCGTGAACTCGGGGTGGGGCATGCGCGATTCTAGGAGGCGGCCCGCGCAGGCCGCGACCTAGAATCCCGGCGACCGACATGACGCGCCATCGCATCGCCCCGAGCATCCTTTCCGCCGACTTCGCGCGCCTCGGCGACGAAGTGCGCGAGGTCATCGCCGCCGGCGCCGACTGGATCCACTTCGACGTGATGGACAACCACTACGTCCCGAACCTGACGATCGGGCCGATGGTCTGCGCGGCGATCCGCCAGCACGCCGTCCAGGCCGAAGGCACGAAGGTGCCGATCGACGTCCACCTCATGGTCGAGCCGGTCGACGCGCTCGCCCAGGCGTTCGCTGAGGCCGGCGCCGACGTCATCAGCTTTCATCCCGACGCGAGCACGCACGTCGACCGTACGCTGCAGCTCATTCGCGGCGCCGGCTGCCAGGCCGGCCTCGTCTTCAACCCGGCGGCGCCGATCGACGTCCTCGACTGGGTGATCGACAAGGTCGACCTCGTCCTCGTCATGAGCGTCAACCCCGGCTTCGGCGGCCAGAGCTTCATCCCGTCGGCGCTCCGCAAGATCGAGCAGGTGCGCAAGCGCATCGAGGCGAGCGGCCGCGACATCCGCCTCGAGGTCGACGGCGGCATCAAGGTCGACAACATCCGCGCCGCCGCCGACGCCGGCTGCGACACCTTCGTCGCCGGCAGCGCGATCTTCGGCGCCGCCGACTACCGCGCCGTCATCGCCGCGATGCGCGCGAAGCTCGGCGGCTGAGCCGCCGAGCGGAGGTCGCCATGGATCGCCACGACGCCGTTCACGGCCACGACCCTGCGCATGGCGCCGGGCACGCGCATCCGCACGCCGCCCCGCCCGGCCACTCGCAGGCTGCGGCGCGCGCGCACGGCCATGGCCATGCCGCCCCGAATCTCGACCGCGCCTTCGCGATCGGCATCGCGATCAACGTCGCCTTCGTCGTCGTCGAGGCGTTCTACGGCTGGCGCGCCGACTCGCTCGCGCTCCTGGCCGACGCCGGCCACAACCTCGGCGACGTCCTCGGCCTCGTCCTCGCCTGGGCCGGCGCCTTCGCCGGCCGGCTCGCCCCCGACGAACGCCACACCTACGGCTGGAAGCGCGCCTCGATCCTGGCCGCGTTCGCGAACTCGCTGCTGTTGCTGATGGCGATCGGCTCGCTCGTCTGGGCCGCGGTCGGCCGGCTGGCGGCGCCTGCGCCGATCGCCGCCGGAACAGTAATGGCCGTCGCCGCCGCCGGCATCGTCGTCAACGGCGCGACCGCGCTGCTCTTCCTGCGCGGCAGCCACGACGACCTGAACGCGCGCGGCGCGTTCCTGCACATGGCCGCAGACGCCGCCGTCTCGGCCGGCGTCGTCGCCGCGGCGGCGCTCACCCTCTGGCTCGGCTGGACCTGGCTCGACCCGGTCGCGAGCCTGGCGATCGCGCTCGTCATCCTGTACGGCACGTGGGGCTTGTTTCGTGATTCGCTGCACCTCATGTTCGACGGTGTGCCGACCTCGATCGACCTCGAAGCCGTCCGCGCCGAGCTCGCGGCGCTGCCCGGCGTCGCAGGCGTCAGCGACCTGCACGTCTGGGCGACCGGAACGACCGAGGTCGCCCTGACCGCGCACCTGGCGATGCCCGACGGCCATCCCGACGACGCCTTCTTCCGCGCCGCCGCCGAGCGGATGCGCGAGCGCTTCGCGATCGGCCACGTCACCCTGCAGGCGGCGACCGAGACGCTGGTGACGCCGTGCGACGGCGTCGTCACGCCGTCGCGCGCCGCCGCGCCGGCGGCGCACTCGCACTGAGACGGCGACACCGACGCGGCGATGAAATACAAGGACTACTACGAGACCCTCGGCGTGCCGCGCGGCGCGACGCAGGACGACATCAAGCACGCGTACCGCAAGCTCGCCCGCAAGTACCACCCCGACGTCAGCAAGATGGCCGACGCGGAGGCGCGCTTCAAGGAGATCAACGAGGCCAACGAGGTCCTGAAGGACCCGGAGAAGCGCGCCGCCTACGATCAGATGGGCAGCAACTGGAAGGCCGGCCAGGAATTCAAGCCGCCGCCGAACTGGGACGCCGGCTTCGAGTTCCGCGGCGGCCAGGGCGGGCCGTTCGGCGCCGGCGGCTCGTTCGGCGGCGCCGAGGGCTTCGACGCGAGCGACTTCTTCGAATCGCTGTTCGGCCGCCGCGGCGCCGCCTCGAGCGGGGCGCGCCGGCGCGGCGCGATGCAGGGCGAGGACCACCACGCCAAGGTCCTGATCGATCTCGAGGATTCGTACCGCGGCGCCGAGCGGACGATCTCGCTGCGCGCGCCGGTCGAGACGCCCGACGGCCGCGTCGCCATGCAGGAGCGCACCCTCGACGTCCACATCCCGAAGGGCATTCGCACGGGCCAGCACCTGCGCCTGGCCA
The DNA here is from genome assembly GCA_017881025.1 of Rhizobacter sp. Taxonomy (GTDB): domain Bacteria; phylum Pseudomonadota; class Gammaproteobacteria; order Burkholderiales; family Burkholderiaceae_C; genus Schlegelella_A. The sequence goes on from JADGRJ010000094.1 coordinate 4,583, forward strand.
AGCAGGGCTCGCCCGGATCGGGCGGCGGCTCGGCGGGCGATCTCTACCTCGAGATCGAGTTCAAGCCGCACCCGGTCTTTCGCGTCGAAGGCGCCGACGTCTCCGTCGACCTGCCGCTGGCGCTCTGGGAAGCCGCCCTGGGCGCAACCGTGGATGTGCCGACGCCCGAGGGAACGGTGCAGCTGACGATCCCGAAAGGCTCGCAGGCCGGCCGCAAGCTCCGCCTCAAGGGTCGCGGATTGCCAGGGAAGAACCCGGGCGACCTGTATGCCGTGCTCGCGATCGTGCTGCCCAAGGCCGACACCGAGGCGGCGCGGGCGGCGTACGAGACCCTGGCCAAGGCTTTCCCCGACTTCAGGCCGCGCGCGCATCTGCAAGGATGACCTTTCATGAATCGAACGATCTCCAGCGCGCTGCGCGGCAGCGTCGTCGAAGAGGAAGTGGAACTGACGACGGTCGAGCTCGTCCGCGCCTGCCGCACGACCGAGCAGCAGATCGAGGTCTGGGTCCATGAAGGCGTGCTGCAGCCGAGCGGCGCGACGCGCGAGGCGTGGCGCTTCGGCGGCGACGCGCTCGCGCGCATGCGCCTGGCGACGCGCCTGATGCAGGACCTCGAGATCAACTCGACGGGAGTCGCCCTCGCGCTCGACCTGCTCGATCGCATCGCCGAGCTCGAATCGCGCCTTCGGCGCTGAGGACCCCATGAAATCGATCGCACTTGTGCTTCTCGTCGCGACCGCGGCCGCCCTCGGCACGGGTTGCGCGTCCTCCGGCCCAGGCGCGGTCGGCCCCGGCACGACGTCGCGCGGCGACGCCCGCGCGATGTCACGGCCGCAGATCGAAGCGATCGTCGCCGGCGCCGACCGCAGCGAGGCCGACCGCCGCAACGACGTGCGCAGGAAGCCGGTCGAGATGCTCTCCTTCGTCGGCGCGCGGCCAGGGCTGACCGTCCTCGACGTCAGCGCCGGCGGCGGCTACACGAGCGAGCTGCTGGCGCGCGCGGTCGCGCCGGGCGGCCGCGTCTACGCGCAGACGCCGCGCGCGCCGTCGGCGGGACTGGCCGAGCGGCTGAAGAAGCCCGGCGCGGCGAACGTCGTCTCGCTCGTGCAGCCGTTCGAGACCGCGGCGCCGGCCGAGCTCGCCGGCGTCCTCGACCTGGTGACGCTGATGTTCAACTACCACGATCTCGGCCATCTCGGCGTCGACCGGGCGCGAATGAACGCCGCGCTCTTCGCGGCGCTGAAGCCGGGTGGCGTGTACGTCATCGCCGACCACTCCGGCCGCCCCGGCACCGGCATTTCGGAATCGGGGACGCTGCACCGCGTCGAGGAAGCGTTCGTGCGGCGAGAGGTCGAGGCGGCGGGCTTTCGCTTCGTCGCCGATGCCGGCTTCCTGCGCAACCCGGCCGATCCGCGCGATCGCAACGAGCCCGATCCGCCGCAGCCCAAGGACGAGTTCGTCCTCAAGTTCGTCAAGCCCTGACGCGCGCCTTGCGCGCTGGACGCGGCGCGCGCGGCGCGCCGGCGACGGGCACGCCGCCGGCGGCCTTCACCTCCTTCAGCACGACGCTCGAGCGGATGTGCGTCACGCCCGGCAGCTTGAACGCGGTGTCGTGCAGGAACGCCTCGTAGCTCTTGATGTCCTCGACCAGGACCATGATGCTGTAGTCGGCGGCGCCGGTCGTGCTGTAGCAGCTGACGATCTGCGGGCAGGCGGCGACGGCGCGCTCGAACTCGCGCACCGTGTTCTCGGTGTGCTGGGTCAGGTTGACCTCGGCGAGGACGCAGAGCGCGAGGCCGACGCTCTCGCGGTCGACGGTCGCGCCGTAGCCGCGGATGACGCCGGCCGCTTCCATGTCCTTGACGCGCTTCCAGCACGGCGTCGCCGAGAGACCGACCGCGGCGGCGAGCTGCTGCACGGTCTGGCGCGAATCGCGCTGCAGCGCGGCGAGGAGCGCCCGGTCCTTGTCGTCGAGAACGTACATCGCGATTCCTCCTGATTTCAGGAAGGACATTCTACGAATCGACGCAATCGAGGTCAGAACAGAACCCCATTCTCGCCAGCCTCAGGTAGATTGCTTCTTTGCCCGCTTTTCGGAGGGCCGCCCATGCCATCCTCGCTCGTCCGCCCCGACTACGCCCTCGCCGACAACCTCGGCGCGCGCGCCGGCACCGTCTTCCTCACGGGCACGCAGGCGCTGATCCGCCTGCCGTTGATGCAGCGCGAGCGCGACGTCGCCGCCGGCATCGCGTCGCAGGGCTTCATCAGCGGCTACCGCGGCTCGCCGCTCGGCATGGTCGACCAGCAAGCGTGGAAGGCGGGCAAGCGCCTCGACGCCGCCGGCGTCAGGTTCCTGCCGGCGATCAACGAGGAGCTCGCGGCGACGGCCGTGCTCGGCACGCAGCGCGTCGAGTCCGATCCCGAGCGAACGGCCGACGGCGTCTTCGCGATGTGGTACGGCAAAGGGCCCGGCGTCGACCGCGCCGGCGACGCGCTCAAGCACGGCAACGCCTATGGCGCGTCGCCGCACGGCGGCGTCCTCGTCGTCGCCGGCGACGACCACGGCTGCGTCTCGTCATCGATGCCGCACCAGAGCGACGCGGCGATGCAGTCGTGGCACATGCCGGTGCTGGCGCCGGCGAACGTCGCCGAGTACCTCGAGTTCGGCCTCTATGGTTGGGCGCTGTCGCGCTTCGCGGGCAACTGGGTCGGCTTCACGGCGCTCTCGGAAGTCGTCGAGAGCGGCTCGACCGTCGACCTCGACGAAACCAACGCGCGCGTCGCCGCCTGGAAGGACGGCGCCGCCGTCGCCGCCGAGACCGGCTTCGTCGCGCCGGCCGACGGCCTGCACTACCGCTGGCCCGACCTGCCGTCGCTGAAGATCGAGGAGCGCCTGCACGCCAAGCTCGACGCGGTGCGCGCGTTCGCGAAAGTGAACGCTATCGACCGCGACATCGTCACAGCAAAGCGCGCCAGCGTCGGCATCGTCACCTGCGGCAAGGCGCACTTCGACCTGCTCGAAGTGTTCCGCCGCCTCGACATCCCGCTCGGTGCGCTCGCCGCGGCGGGCGTTCGCATCTACAAGGTCGGCCTCGCCTATCCGCTCGAGCCGACCCGCCTCGACGCCTTCGCCGAAGGTCTCGACGAAATCCTCGTCGTCGAGGAGAAGGCCGGCCTCGTCGAGCAGCAGCTGCGCGATCTCTTCTACAACCGCGCCGTGCGGCCGAAGGTCGTGGGCAAGCGCGACGCGAACGGCGCGCCGCTCGTCAGCGAGCTCGGCGAGCTGCGGCCGTCGCGGCTGATCGAGATCGTCGCACGCCGGCTCGCCGATCGCTTCCCGCAGCTCGACCGCCGCCACCTGGTGCGCGACTTCACGGTCCCCGGGCTGCTCTCGAACGCCGGCGACGCGGTCAAGCGCGTGCCTTACTTCTGCGCCGGCTGCCCGCACAACATCTCGACCAAGGTGCCGGAAGGGTCGCGCGCGCAGGCCGGCATCGGCTGCCACTTCATGGCGACGTGGATGGACCGCGACACCGAGGGCATCAGCCAGATGGGCGGCGAGGGCGTCGACTGGGTCTCGCACGCGATGTTCACCACGGTGCCGCACGTGTTCCAGAACCTCGGCGACGGCACGTACTACCACTCGGGCTACCTCGCGATTCGCCAGGCGATCGCGGCGAACACGAACGTCACCTACAAGATCCTCTTCAACGATGCGGTCGCGATGACCGGCGGCCAGCCGGTCGACGGCATCATCTCGGTCGACAGGGTCGCGCGCCAGGTCGAGGCCGAGGGCGCGACGAAGGTCGTTGTCGTCTCGGACGACATCGCCAAGTACGACGCCATCCACGCCAGGTTCCCGGCCGGCACCGAGTTCCACGACCGCGTCGAGCTCGACGCTGTGCAGCGGCGCCTGCGCGAGATGCCCGGCGTGACGATCCTGATCTACGAGCAGACCTGCGCCGCCGAGAAGCGCCGGCGCAGGAAGAAGGGCGAGCTCGTCGACCCGGCGCGGCGCCTCTACATCAACGACCGCGTCTGCGAAGGCTGCGGCGACTGCTCGGTGCAGTCGAACTGCGTCGCCGTCGTCCCGCTCGAGACCGAGCTGGGCAGGAAGCGCGAGATCGACCAGTCGAGCTGCAACAAGGACTACTCGTGCGCCAGAGGCTTCTGCCCGAGCTTCGTCGGCATCGTCGGCGGCCGGCTGAAGAAGCGCCCGGGGGCGCTCGCAGGCCCGGCAGCGGAGCGCTTCGCCGCCGTCGTCGACAAGCTTCCGTTGCCCGTTCCGCATGAGTGGACCGGCCCGTACGACCTGCTCGTCACCGGCGTCGGCGGCACCGGCGTCGTCACCGTCGGCGCGCTGATCGCGATGGCGGCCCACCTCGAGGGCCACTCGGCGAGCGTCCTCGACTTCATGGGCTTCGCGCAGAAGGGCGGCTCCGTGCTCTCGTTCGTCCGCCTCGCGCGCGACAAGGCGGCGCTCAACCAGGTCCGCATCGACGCGCAGCAGGCCGATGCGGTGCTCGCCTGCGACGTCGTCGTCGCCGCTTCGGCCGACGCGCTTCTGACGGTCCGCCACGGCCGCACGCGCGTGCTCGCCAACCGGCACGAGATCCCGGTCGCCGAGTCGCTCTCGAACCCGGACGCCGACCTGCGCGTCGACGCGCTGCTCGAGAAGATCGAGTTCGCCGCCGGCGCAGATCGCGTCGAGACGATGGACGCGCAGCGACTCGCGCAGGAGTTCGTCGGCGACACCATCGTCGCCAACATCGTCGCCATGGGCTACGCCTGGCAGCGTGGCCTGGTGCCGGTCGGCCTCGTTGCGATGCAGCGCGCGATCGAGCTGAACGGCGTTGCCGTCGACGCCAACAAGGCGGCGTTCTCGCTCGGCCGCCTCGCCGCCGCCGACCCGGCCGCGGCGCGCGAGTTGCTGCACGAGCCCGCGCCGGCGAGCGCCGAGGGCGAGACGCTCGACGCGCTGATCGAGCGCTCGGCGCACTTTCTCGTCGCCTACCAGAACGCCGCCTATGCCGATCGCTATCGCCGCACCGTCGCGAGTGTGCGGGCGCGCGAAGAGGCGCTCGTCGGCGCCGACGCGCCGCTGCCGCTGACGCGCGCGGTCGCCGAGCAGTTGCGCAAGCTCATGGCCTACAAGGACGAGTACGAGGTCGGCCGCCTCTATACCGACGGCGAGTTCGAAAAGGCGATCGCCGAGCGCTTCGAAGGCGACGACCTGCGCCTCGAGTTCTACATGGCGCCGCCTGCGCTCGTGAAGCCGAAGGGCGGCGGCGCGAAGGCGCCGAGGAAGGTCCGCTTCGGACCGTGGCTCTTTCCGTTGCTGAAGCTCCTGGCGCGTGGCAAGGCGCTGCGCGGCACGGCGTTCGATCCGTTCGGCCGCACCGAGGAGCGCCGCCTCGAGCGCCGCCTGGTCGCCGAGTACGAGGCGCGCGTCGCCGGGCTCGCGCAAGAGCTCACGCTCGACAAGCTCGCGGTCGCGGTGGCGATCGCCAATGTGCCGGCACAGATCCGCGGCTACGGCCACGTCAAGCTGGCGAGCCTGGCGATCGCGCGGGCGCGCGAAAGCGAGCTACTCAACCGCTTCGATCCGGAGCGCTATCCGCGTCCGGTCGGGCCAGCGGTCGCGGGTCAGTTCCGCGGCATTCCGGTCACCTCGGCCTGAAGGAGCGAGGCGGCCGATTGCGCCGCTCGCATCAGGCCGGTGCAGGCAGGTACTTGCCCAGCTTGGCGAGCAGCGACTCGCGCGTGAACGGCTTGACGATGAAGTCGGCGGCGCCGGCCTCCATGCTGCGCACCAGCGTGTCGAGGCGCGCCTCGCCGCTCAGCATGACGACGGGGATCGCCGCGAGGTCGGGCGTCGCCTTGATCTGCTCGGTGAGGGCGACACCGTCACAGCCCGGCAGCATCACGTCCATCAGCACCAGGTCCGGGCCGATGGCCTGGATGCGGTCGAACGCCGCAGCGCCGTCGGCCTCGAAGACGAGGTCGAGCGGCTCCGATTCGAGCATCGCCGCGACGAGGGTGTGCAGGACCTCGTCGTCCTCGACGACGAAGACGACCGGCCGGCGCGCCACCGCCGCGCCGCCCGGCGCGGCCGCCGCGGAACGCGCCGGCGGAGAGACCCGCGACGCCACCCGCACGCTGGTCGCAAGCCGGTCGGGATCGGCCGGCACCGGGAAGTGCTGCACGTAGTCGTCGATGATGCCGTCCTTGCTCAGGCGCGCGGCGGCAGCGGTGCCGCCGCCGTCGCAAAGGGCGAGCAGGAACGGCCGCGCGGCGGCGTCGGCCTGCAGCGCCAAGGCGACGCGTTCGGCATCGTCGAGCGATTGCAGCGCGAGGAGGACCGCCTGGGCCCGATGCGAGCGCGCCTGGGCCGCCGCCTGTTCCGGGCGAGTGCACGTGCGCAGCCCGCCGGCGAACTCGGGGCCCAGGCTTGCGGCGACGCCGCGGGCGATCTCGTCGTCGTCGACGACGAGGAGGATGCGCAATGGGGCGGCGGGCCAGGGGGACGACATGGGCGTCGCATTCTGTTCGCTGCGGCGTCGCTTGTGCCGTCGCCGCAGCCCGCGAGCGTGACCAACGCACGCCGCACGGCCCGCCGGGGCGCGCGCACCCAGCCACCCGACCCGCTGCTACACTTTTGCGATGGTCACGTCACCGCCGTTCGCCGCCAGGTCGCCCGACCGGGGAGCCTGGCCCTGGCGTCGCTGCCCGTCGCTCGCGCGACGCTGATCGCCCTGCGGCGTCGGCGCATCGCGCGTCCCGGAGGCTCTCGCGGCGACCGCGCCGTGCCCCACCTTCCAGACCCGGACGTTTGCCGCCACGGCGGCACGTGAGACGTGGAGACCTCGCCTTCCGGCGAGGCATGCGATGACCGAACTCGAGTTCAAGAGCCTGGCGCTGCAAGGTTTCAACCGCATCCCGCTGATCGCCGAGGCGTTCGCCGACCTAGAGACGCCGCTCTCGCTCTACCTGAAGCTCGCTTGCGGCGAGGCCGGCGCGACGACCGGCAGCCGCTACAGCTTCCTGCTCGAGTCGGTTGTCGGCGGCGAGCGCTTCGGCCGCTACTCGTTCATCGGCCTGCCGGCGCGGACGTTGTTGCGGTCGACCGGCTTTCGCACCGAGGTCGTCAGCGACGGCCGCGTCGTCGAGACCGACGATGGCAACCCGCTCGACTTCATCGCCGCCTACCAGCAGCGCTTTCGCGTTGCGCTCAGGCCCGGGTTGCCGCGCTTCTGCGGCGGCCTCGCCGGCTACTTCGGCTACGACGCGGTGCGCTACATCGAGCCGCGCCTGGCCGCGTCGGCCGCGGCGCGGCCGCTGCCCGATCCGATCGGCACGCCCGACGTGCTGCTCGTCCAGTGCGAGGAGGTCGCCGTCATCGACAACCTCTCTGGGCGGCTCTACCTCATCGTCTACGCCGACCCGAGCGTTGCGGAGGCGTTCGCGACCGCGCGCCGGCGCCTGCTCGAGCTCACCGACCGGCTGCGCTCCAGCGTCACCGCGCCGCCGGTCGAGCGCGGCGCGGCCGAGCCGGTGCGGCGCGACTTCGCGAAGGGCGATTTCCTCGCCGCCGTCGCGCGCGCCAAGGAGTACATCGCCGCCGGCGACCTGATGCAGGTGCAGGTCGGCCAGCGCATGACCAAGCGCTACGCCGGGTCGCCGCTCAGCCTGTACCGCGCCGTCCGCTCGCTCAATCCGTCGCCGTACATGTACTTCTACGACATGGGCGACTTCCAGATCGTCGGCGCGTCGCCCGAGATCCTGGTCCGGCGCGAGGCCGCGGCCGAGGGCGACAAGGTGACGATCCGGCCGCTCGCCGGCACCCGGCCGCGCGGCTCGACGCCCGAGCTCGACGCCGCGCTCGAGGCCGAGCTGCGCGCCGACCCGAAGGAGCGCGCCGAGCACCTGATGCTGATTGATCTCGCGCGGAACGACATCGGCCGGATCGCGAAGACGGGGACCGTCAAGGTGACCGAGGCGTTCGCGATCGAGCGCTACTCGCACGTCATGCACATCGTCAGCAACGTCGAGGGCGTGCTCAAGGACGGCATGACCAACCTCGACGTCCTGCGCGCGACCTTCCCGGCCGGCACGCTGACCGGCGCGCCGAAGATCCGGGCGATGGAGCTGATCGACGAGCTCGAGCCGGTCAAGCGCGGCGTCTACGGCGGCGCCTGCGGCTACCTCAGCTACGCCGGCGACATGGACGTCGCGATCGCGATCCGCACCGGCATCGTCAAGGACGGCGAGCTGCACGTGCAGGCGTCGGCGGGCGTCGTCGCCGATTCGGTCGCCGAGCTCGAATGGCGCGAGACCGAGGCGAAGGCGCGCGCCCTGCTGCGCGCCGCCGAGCTGGTCGAGGAGGGCTTTTGATGCTGCTCGTCATCGACAACTACGACAGCTTCACGTTCAATCTCGTCCAGTACTTCGGCGAGCTGGGAGAAGAGGTGCGCGTGTTTCGCAACGACGAGATCGACGTCGCCGGCATCGGCGCCGAGCGGCCCGACGCGATCGTCTTCTCGCCCGGGCCGTGCACGCCGGCCGAGGCGGGCGTCTGCGTTGACGCGATCCGTGCCTTCGCCGGCAAGCTGCCGATCCTCGGCGTCTGCCTCGGCCACCAGGCGATCGGCGCCGCGCTCGGCGGCAAGGTCGTCCGCGCCGGGCGGCTGATGCACGGCAAGGCCGACGTCCTCAGCCACGACGGCCGCGGCGTCTACGCGGGCCTGCCCGAGCGCTTCTCGGTCATCCGCTATCACTCGCTCGCGCTCGAGCGCGACTCCCTGCCGCGCGAGCTCGAGGTCACGTCGACGGCGAGCGACGGCGAGATCATGGGCGTTCGCCACCGCGATCTCGCGGCGACGAAGACGCCGCTCGAGGGCGTCCAGTTCCATCCGGAATCGATCCTCACCGAGCACGGGCACGCGATGCTGAAGAACTTTCTCGAGGCGACGCGATGAGCTCCGGCGTCGTGGACCTGCGCAGCGACACCGTGACGCGGCCGACGCCGGCGATGCGCGCGGCGATGGCCGCCGCCGAGGTCGGCGATGACGTCTTCGGCGACGATCCGTCGGTCAACGCTCTCCAGGAGCGGATCGCCGCGCTGCTCGGCAAGGAAGCGGCGCTCTTCATGGCCAGCGGCACGCAGAGCAACCT
>JADGRJ010000095.1 GCA_017881025.1 Rhizobacter sp.
ATCGCGGCCGCTCGTCGTCGCTCAGTCGAGCAGGATGGCGATGCAGAGGAGGACGGAGAACAGCACCTGGAACCGCGCCGTGCGCGCGAGCACCTCGTTGAAGGCGGGGCCGGGCGTCTCGCGCCAGAAGCGCCGCACCAGGCCGATGGCCATCGGCAAGGCGAGCAGCGGGATCAGCAACGCCGCGCCGACGTGGGTCGCCAGGCCGAACGGCACCAGGAGCGCGAATGGCGCGAGCAGCAGGATCGCGTACTGGCAGCGGCTGAAGGCGCGGCCGAGGCAGACCGCCAGCGTTCGCTTGCCGACGGCGCGGTCGGGTTCGAGATCGCGGTAGTTGTTGACGACGAGCACAGCCGCCGCCGGCAGGCCGACGATCGTCGCCGCGACCAGCACCCCGGCGCTGACGGCGAGCGTCTGCAGGTAGTAGGTTCCGGTGACCGCGACCAGCCCGAAGAAGAGCCAGACGACGAAGTCGCCGAATGGCGTGTAGGAGATCGGCCGCGGCCCGCCCGAATACGCCAGCGCCGCCGCCGCCGACGCCAGGCCGGCGACGAAGATCGGCCAGCCGCCGTGCCACGAGAGCACCAGGCCGATCGCCGTGGCCAGCACGAAGCACGCGCGCGAGGCGCCGCGCACCTGGCGCGGCGTCAGCAGGCCGAGCGCGGTCGCGCGCGGCAGGCCGAGACGGCCGGCGCGATCGGTGCCGCGCTCGAAGTCGCTGACGTCGTTGTCGAGGTTGGTTCCGGCCTGGAGCAGGAGGGCGCCGAGCATCGACAGCACCATCAGGAGCACGTCGACGCGGCCGGTGTCGGCGAACGCGAGGGCGCAACCGACCAGCACCGGGGTCACGCCGATCGTCAGCGTGTGCGGCCGCGAGGCGATCGCCCATGCGCGCAAAGTCGACAGGCTTTCGCGTCGACGCGAAGTACCGAGGCCTGCGGGGACGTCTGGAATCTGCATGGCGGTTACTCTACAAGCTCGTGCGCGATGCCGGACGGCAGAGCGGATGATGCACCCTCCCGGAAGTCGACCCTTGACATAGATCAGCCGGGTCGCCGGGGTGCTCCGTACAGTCGGGGACACGCCGCGGCAAGAGGTGCCGGCACGACTTGCGCGGACACGCGCTGGCTCGTTGCGGGCAACACCTTTCAGGAGACAGCGATGAGTCCGGCCGGGATCAGCCTGCTGATGCTGCTGGCCTTCGCCGGCTTCGCCTGGCTCGCCTGGCGCAAGCTGCGCATCGTGCGCGCGTTGCAAGCCGAGGATCGGCGCGACCATCCCTGGCAGCGGCTGCGCAGCGTCGTCGTCAACGGCCTGATGCAGCAGCGCATGGTCCGGCGCGAGTGGCGCCCGGGCCTGATGCACGCCGTCCTCTTCCTCGGTTTCGTCTCGCTCCTGCTGCGCAAGCTCCAGCTCATCGCGATCGGCTATCGCGAGACGGCGGCGTATCCCGCCGCCTTCGGCGGACCGTTCGCGATGTTCAAGGACGTCATCGAGATCGCCGTGATCGCGGCGGTGCTCTATGCCCTGTACCGGCGCTTCGTCTCGCACCCGCGGCGGCTCGAGCGCAATCGCGAGGCCGTGCTCGTGCTCTCGCTGATCCTCGCCATCATGGCCACCGACTTCGCGTTCGACGGCTTCCGCTTCGCGCTGTTCTCCGAGCGCGTGCCGTCGATCGCGCACGAGCGCGCGTTCGCGTTCGGCGGCGGTGCCCTCGCCGACGCCTTCGCGCCGCTCGCGCCGGCGGCGCTGCAGTGGGGCTACGTGCTCTCCTACTGGACGCAGATGGTGGTGGTGTTCTCGTTCCTCGTCATCCTGCCGACGGGCGAGCATTTCCACATTGTCACGGCGCTGCCGACGCTGTATTTCCGGCGCGGCCGGCCCGGCCATCGCGTTCCAGGCGTCGACCTCGACAAGCTCATGGAGGCGACCGACGAGGCCGACATGAAGGCGGGAGTGCGCAGCGCCGCCGACCTCACCTGGAAAGACGGTCTCGATGTGTTCACCTGCACCGAATGCGGCCGCTGCAAGGACGCCTGCCCGACCCACCTCACCGGCAAGCCGCTCTCGCTGAAGGCAGTCAACGACAGCGTCAAGCATCACCTGATCGAGCGCGGCGAGCTGATCGTCGCCGGCGACCCGCAGCACGAGCTGCCGCCGCTGATCGACGCGGTGATCCGCCCGGAGACGCTCTGGGCCTGCACGACCTGCGGCTACTGCGAGGCGGCGTGCCCGATCGAGCTCGAGCATCTCGACAAGTTCTTCCGCATGCGTCAGCACCAGGTGATGATCGCGGGCGAGTTCCCGCACGAGCTGAAGCGGGTGTTCGAGGCCTACGAATCGCAGGGCAATCCGTGGGGCCTGCCGGCCGGCGACCGCGGCCACTGGGCCGAGGGCCTCGGCGTGCCGGTGATCGCCAGCGCCGCCGACGTTGCCGGGATCGACTGCCTGTTCTACGTCGGCTCGGCGATGTCGTTCGACCCGCGCGGCCAGAAGATCGCGCGCGCCTTCGTCCGCATCCTTCAGCAGGCGGGGGTGCGCTTCGGCATCCTCGGCGCACGCGAGGGATCCACCGGCGAATGCGTGCGACGGGTCGGCAACGAGGTGCTGTTCCAGCAGCTCGCGACGGCGCTGGCGCAAACGCTCGGCGAGCTCGGCGTCAAGCGCATCGTCACCTGCGACCCGCACGCCCTCAACTCGCTGCGCAACGAGTACCCGGAGCTGGGCCTGGACTGCGAGGTCGTTCACCACACCCAGCTCATCGCCGAGCTGCTCGCCGACGGCCGGATCGAGGTCGACGCTTCGCTCGAGCGCGTGATCTACCACGACCCCTGCTACCTCGGCCGCCACAACGGCGAGTTCGACGCGCCGCGCGCGATCCTGGCGCGCCTCAGCAGCGACGCGCCGCTCGAGTTCGCGCTCTCCCGAGAGAAGGCGATGTGCTGCGGCGCCGGCGGCGGCCGCATGTGGATCGACGAAACCATCGGCACGCGAATCAACGTGCTGCGCGTTGAGCAGGCGCTCGCGGCGGCGCCGCGAACGATCGCCACCGCCTGCCCCTATTGCGCGGTGATGATCGGCGACGGGCTGGGCGCGCTCGATCCGTCGGGCGCGACGGCATCGCGCGACATCGCCGAGCTGGTCGCCGAGGCGATGGTCGCGCGCGCGTCGCCGTCGCCGTCGACGCCGGCGGCGCCGGTCGCGGATCGCGGCGACGCGCAGCGCTCGACCAGGTAGAGGATCGACTGGTACGGGAATCCGGCCTGCTCCGACAGGCCGATCTCGCAGGTGCGGCTGCTCGAATAGCCGCTCGCGCAGCTGGCCGGCAACGACGCCTTCAGGTGGCGCAGCGCGTGCTCGTTGAGCTCGGGCCGGATGAAGCCGCGATCGCCGGCGAAGCCGCAGCACTGGACATCCTCGGTCGTCACGACGTCGCGGCTGCAGCGCGCGGCGACGGCCATGAGCTTGTCGACGCTGCCCATCTTGCGAACGCTGCACACCGGGTGGACCGCGACCGCCTCGGGCCGCGCCGTGATCTCGACCCGCGCCAGCACGCTGTCGTGGACGAAGTCGATGCTGTCCTGGACGGCGAGCCGGCCGGCGAGGAACTTCTTCATCCGGTAAGCGCACGGGCTGGTGTCGAAGACGATCGGCCAGCGTCCGCCTTCGCTGGCGTCGGCCAGCGCCGCCTCGAGCTCGGCCGACTTCGAGTCGGCGGCGTCGACCAGCCCCTTGCTCTCGAACGGCTGGCCGCAGCACAGGCCGTCCAGGCCGGCGGGATAGGCGACGTCGAAGCCGGCACGCTCGAACAGCCGCGCTGCGACCGCCGGCAGCATCTCGACGCCGTCGTGGCCGCGCTGCGCGCCCATGTTGCGCGCGGCGCAGCTCGGGAAGTAGACGATTCGATCGCCGCCCGCGGCTCGCGCCGGCGGCGCCACGAAACGGATCGGCCGTGCGAGCGTCGGCGACCATTTCGGCAGCCGCCCGCCCGAGGCGTGGCGCAAGCCGTCGAGCGTGCCCTGCATCGCCCTCGTGCCGACGACACCGTGCAGCAGGTCGGCAGCGCCGAGCCCCCAGCGCACGCCGGTGGTGAGCGCGCCGTACCGGCGCGCCGCCACGCCGGCCATCTGTCGGGCGAGCGGGCTCGCCTTGCGCCCGCGCAGCGCCTTGATCAAGAGGCCGGTCTCGATGCCGACCGGGCAGGCGGTCGCGCACAGGCCGCAGGCGGCGCAGGTCTCGATGCCGTGGTAGTCGTAGAGCTGCTTGAGGTCGGCCGAGCGTCCCGCGTCGCTGCCGTCGGCGTCGAGACGGGCGATCTCGCGCCAGCCGACGATGCGCTGGCGCGGCGAGAGCGTGAGGCCGCGCGACGGGCACTTCGGCTCGCAGAACCCGCATTCGATGCACTTGTCGACCAGCGGGTCGGCGGCCGGCAGTGGCTTCAGGTTCTTCAGGTGCGACTTCGGATCGTCGTTGAGGATCACGCCGGGGTTCAGCAGTCCTTGCGGGTCGATCAGCGCCTTGATGCGGCGCATCGCCGCGAACGCCTGCGCGCCCCATTCCAGCTCGACGAACGGCGCCATGTTGCGGCCGGTGCCGTGCTCGGCCTTGAGCGAGCCGTCGAAGTCGTTCACGACCAGCGCGCACAGCTCGTCCATGAAGCGGCTGTAGCGCTCGACCTCGGCGGCGCGGCCGAAGTCCTGCGTGAAGACGAAGTGCAGATTGCCCTCGAGCGCGTGCCCGTAGATGATCGCCTCGTCGTAGCCGTGGCGGCGCAGCAGCTGTTGCAGCGCGAGCGTCGCCTCGGCGAGGCGCTCGACCGGGAACGCGACGTCCTCGATGATCACCGTGGTGCCGGTCGGCCGCATCGCGCCGATGGCCGGGAACATGCCCTTGCGGACGTTCCACAGCGCGGCCGATTCGGCGGCGTCGGTCGTGAAATGCAGCGGCGTCGCCAGCGGCAGCGACGAGAGCTGGGCCGAGATCAGATCGATCTTGATGGCGAGCGCGGCCGCGGTGCCGGCCCGGGTCTCGACGAGGAGCGCCGCGCCGTCTTCGGGAAGGCTGCTAAGCGACCCGGGAATGCCGGGCTTGCCCTGTACCGAGCGCAGCGACGCGCGGTCGAGCAGCTCGACCGCCGCGACCGGCGTCTGCTTGAGCCGCGTCACCGCGCTGCAGGCGGTCTCGAGGCGGTCGAAGAGGACCAGCGCGCTCGCCTTGTGCGCGTGCTCCTCGACGGTGAAGTAGGTGATCTCGCTGATGAAGCCGAGCGTGCCTTCCGAGCCGATCATGAGGTGGGCGAGGATGTCGACCGGGTCGCTGAAATCGATCAGCGCGTTGAGGCTGTAGCCGGTGGTGTTCTTGAGCCTGAACTTGTGGCGGATCCGAGCCGCCAGGGTCGGGTCGGCACGGGTCGCCCGGCCGAGCTCGGCCAGGCCTTGCGCGAGCTCGGCGCGATCGCGCGCGAACGCGGCGCGACTCGCCGGATCGCGGCTGTCGAGCACGCTGCCGTCGGCGAGCACGATCCGCATCCCGGCGAGCGTGTGATAGCTGTTCTGCGCCGTGCCGCAGCACATGCCGCTGGCGTTGTTGGCGGCGATGCCGCCGATCATGGCGGCGTCGATCGACGCCGGATCGGGCCCGATCTTGCGGCCAAGCGGCGCCAGCCTCCGGTTCGCGGCGGCGCCGATGACGCCGGGCTGCAGCGTCACCTCGCCAGCATCCGCGGCGACCGAGACCCGGCGCCAGCCGTCGCCGAGCATCACCAGCACGGAGTCACTCACCGCCTGGCCCGAGAGGCTCGTTCCGGCGGCGCGAAAGGTGACCGGGACGTCGAGGCGGGCGCAGGAGCGAAGCAGGCGGCGCACCTCGTCCTCGTCCTCGACGACGACGACCAGCTTCGGCACCAGGCGGTAGAAGCTGGCGTCGGTGCCCCAGGCGAGCAGGCGGAGCGGGTCGGTGACGAGGCGTGCGGCCGGGATGAACGCGGCCAGCTCGTCGTGCAACTGGCGGTGGGCTGCGGGCAGCATGGCGGGCCACTCTAGGCCGGCGCGGCGCCCCCGACTTGATGCAGATCACGACCGGCGGGGCGTCAGATAGACTTTCGGGGTCCTGACGACGCGGTTCGCCGATGGATGAAATCGTCTTTCGACCCCTTCACACGGTCGCCTGCAAGGTGCGCTGCTCGAGCTGCAACCTGCGCGAGATCTGCCTGCCCGTCGGCCTGACCCGCGAAGAGATGGCGCATGTCGACAGCATCATGGTGGTCGGCCAGCGCAAGGTGGCGCGCGGCGAGGCGCTGGTCCACGCCGGCGATCGCTTCGACTCGGTCTTCGCCGTGCGGACCGGCTTCTTCAAGTCGGTCATCACCTCGAGCCCGGGCCGCCAGCAGATCACGGCCTTCCAGACGAGCGGCGAATTGATCGGCCTCGGCGGCATCGACACCGGTCGCCACGAGGTCGACGTGGTCGCTCTCGAGGATTCGCAGGTCTGCGTGATTCCCTACGGCGAGCTCGAGGCGCTCGGCCGGGCGGTGCCTTCGCTGCAACGGCAGTTCCACCGGCACCTCAGCCGCGAGATCGCCGCCGACCACGAAGCGATGATGCAGCTGGGCAGCATGCACGCCGAGGAGCGCGTCGCCGCGTTCCTGCTCAACCTCGTCCATCGACTCGAGACGCGCGGCTTTTCGTCGACCTCGGTGCTGCTGCGGATGAGCCGCGACGAGATCGGCAGCTTCCTCGGCCTCAAGCTCGAGACGGTCAGCCGGACCTTGTCGAAGTTCCAGACCGACGGCCTGCTGTTCGTGCGCCAGCGGCAGATCCAGATCACCGATCCGGTCGGCCTGAAGCAGGTGCTCGAGCCCGCCGCCGCCTGAGGGCCGGCGCGACGGGGCGCGCTACGCGTCCTCCGGGATCATGTCGATCGCGCCGCACGGGCACTCGGCGACGCAGATGCCGCAGCCCTTGCAGTAGTCGTAGTTGAAGTCGAAGCGATTGCCGGGGCCGAGCTTGATCACGGCGTTGTCCGGGCAGACGCCGTAGCAGTTGTCGCACTCGAAGCAGTTGCCGCAGCTGAGGCAGCGGCGCGCCTCGAACAGCGCGTTGTCCTCGGTGAGGCCGCCCTGGACCTCGTCGAAGCTGCTGGTCCGGCGCGCGAGGTCGAGCTGCGGCCGAACGGTCTTCGGCGCATCGCTGTAGTACCAGGCGTTGATGCGTTCGAAGGTCGCGACCGGATGCTTGGGCGCCGGCTGCAGCAACGTGCCGCGCAGCCAGGCGTCGATGTGGCGCGCCGCCTTCTTGCCGTGGCCGATCGCGACCGTGACGTTGCGCTCGGCCGGAACCATGTCGCCGCCGGCGAAGAGCCCGGCGCGGCCGGTCATCATCGTCGCCGGATCGACGCGGACGACGCCGTCGCTGACCTCGAGGCCGGTGACGCCGTGGAGCAGGCCCAGGTCGACGTCCTGGCCGAGGGCGAGGATGACCGAGTCGGCCTCGAGCGTCTCGAGCTCGCCGGTCGGCTGCGGGTTGCCCTTCTCGTCGAGCACCATCTTCTCGATCGTCAGCGCGCCTTCGCCCGCCTGCTTGATCGTCGAGAGCCACTTCACCATCACGCCTTCCTCGAGCGCCTCCTCGACCTCGAAGTCGTGCGCGGGCATCTTCTCGCGGGTGCGCCGGTAGACGATGATCGCCTCGGTCGCGCCGAGGCGCTTGGCGGTGCGGGCGACGTCGATCGCGGTGTTGCCGCCGCCGTAGACGACGACGCGCCGGCCCAGCATCGGCTTGTCCTCGCCCTCCATCGAGCGCAGCACGGCGACCGCGTCGAGGATTCGCGCCGAATCCTTGGCCGGGATGAAGGCGCGCTTGGCGATGTGCGCGCCGACGGCGAGGAAGGTCGCGTCGTAGCCGCCGTCCTTCGTCGTCTGCGCCAGATCGGCGACCTTGGTGCCGAGCCTGACCGTCACGCCCATGTCGACGATTCGCTGCATCTCGGCGTCGAGGATGTCGCGCGGCAGCCGGTACTTCGGGATGCCGAAGCGCATCATTCCGCCCATCAGCGGGCCGGCCTCCATGACCGTGACCGCGTGGCCCATGCGGCGCAGGTGGTAGGCCGCCGACATGCCCGAGGGCCCGGCGCCGATGACGAGCACGTGGCGACCCGTCTCCTCGTGCGGCCACTCGAAGCGCCAGCCCTTGGCCAGCGCCTCGTCGCCGAGGAAGCGCTCGACCGAATTGATGCCGACCGCGTCGTCGATGTGGGCGCGGTTGCACACGCTTTCGCACGAGTGGTAGCAGACGCGCCCCATGATTGCCGGGAACGGGTTGTCGCGCGTGAGATGGCGCCAGGCGGCTTCGTAGTTGCCGCTCTCGGCGTGGAACAGCCAGCCCTGGATGTCTTCTCCGGCGGGGCACTGGTTGTTGCAGGGCGGAAGGCGATCGACGTAGATCGGCCGCTCGGTGCGCCAGGAGCCGGTCTTGTTGGCGAGCGAGGAGCCCGGGTCGAGGGTGATCGCGAACGGCTTTTGCATCGTCATGCGACGCTCTCCTCTGCGAGCAGCTTGAAGCGCCGGATGTTCCGGTCGGCGTCGGCCTGGATTCGCGCCAGCATCTCGGGCTGGCCAGCGCCGCGCGCACGGGGCGGCTGCGGAGACGATGCATCGATGCTGCCGGCGGGCGGGGCGACGATCGCGCCGCCGTGCGGTTCGGGTTCGACCTGATTCTCCATGCCGCCGGTGCGGCCGACGGGGCGTCCCGCCGCCGAAGGCCGCACGCTCGCGGGCGGTGATGCGGGTGTCGCGCCGCCGAAGAGATGCGCGAAGCGCTTCTGCGGCCGCAGATATTCCTCGACCGGAACGCGATGGCGGATCTTGGTGACGCGGGTGATCTCGCCGTGCTCGGCCTCGAAGACGGGAAAGATTCCCGTCTCGCGGGCCAGCCGCGCCAGCTTGATCGTGTCCTGGCTCGCCGAGCCCCAGCCGAGCGGGCAGGGAACCAGGATGTGCAGATAGCGCGCGCCGCGGATGCTCATCGCGCGCTCGACCTTGGCCTCGAGGTCGTGCAGGTCGGCCACGGTCGCGGTCGCGACGTATGGGATCTCGTGCGCCATCGCGATCAGCGGCAGGTTCTTGCCCTTGCCGAAATCGGCGCCCGGGGCGGCGCCGACCGCCATCGTCGTCGCCGTGCGCGCGCCCGGCGGCGTCGCCGAGCTGCGCTGCACGCCGGTGTTCATGTAGGCCTCGTTGTCGTAGCAGATGTAGAGCACGTCGTCGTTGCGCTCGAACATGCCCGAGAGGCAGCCGAAGCCGATGTCGGTCGTGCCGCCGTCGCCGCCCTGGGCGACGACGCGGACGTCGCTTCTCGCCTGGCCGGCCTTCTGCGCCTTGACCTTGAGCGCGGCGGCGATACCGGTGCCGACCGCCGCGGCGTTGCCGAACAGGGAATGGATCCAGGGCAGCTGCCACGACGATTCCGGATACGGCGTCGAGAACACCTCGAGGCAGCCGGTCGCGTTGGCGGCGATCAGCTGGTTACCGGTCGCGCGCATCGCCGCGTCGATGGCGTAGCGTGCGCCGAGCGCCTCGCCGCAGCCCTGGCACGCGCGATGGCCGGAGTTGAGCGAGTTGTTGCGCTCGATCGACGCCTGCACGCTGCGCTGCTCCGGCGCGAGCAGTCGGTTGCCGACGGTGAAGGTGCCGGTCTGGTAGAACTTGACGGGCTGGTCCATCAGGCGACTTTCGCTGCGACGGGGCCGACGTCGCGCAGCAGGTTTTCGGCGATGGGGCCGCTGCGGCGCATCTGCGCTTCGCGTTCGAGCTGGCGGTTGACGATGCGCCAGTCGAGATCGAGGAAGGTCAGCGCCTCGAGCTTGTCGGCGATCGCCTCGCGCAACATGCGGTCGAGCGAGGCACGGGTGATCGCGCGGCCGCCGAGGCCGGCGATGACGGTGTAGCCGTGCAGTTGAACGCCGGACAGCGCGAGGCGAACGTCGGTCGAGACGACGCCGCCGAGGCCGACGCAGAAGCTCTTCTCGAGCACGACGACGCGCTGGGCCCCCTGCAGCGCGGCGCGCACCGCGGCGAGCGGGAACGGCCGGAACGACTGGATGCCGAGCACGCCGATCCTGATGCCCGCGTCGCGCAGCCCGTCGATCGTTTCCTTGAGCGTGCCGATGACCGAGCCGAGGGCGACGACGATCGTCTCGGCGTCATCGCAGCGGTAGCCGCGCACCAGCCCGCCGGAGGCCCGGCCGAAGCGCTCAGCGAACTCGGCGGCGATCTGCGGGATGCGGTCGAGCGCCGAGGTCTGCTTGGCGTGCGCGAGGTAGCGGACCTCCATGAACGCCTCCGGGCCGACCATCGCGCCGATCGAGACCGGGTCGGCCGGGTCGAGCACCTGGCGCGGCTCGTAGGGCGGGAGGAAGGCGTCGACGTCGGCCTGCGTCGGCATGTCGACGCGCTCGTAGGCGTGCGTCAGGATGAAGCCGTCCATGCACACCATCACCGGCATCGACAGCTCTTCGGCGATGCGGAACGCCTGGATGTGCAGGTCGAGCGCCTCCTGGTTGGTTTCGGCGAACAGCTGCAGCCAGCCGCTGTCGCGCTGGCTCATCGAATCGCTGTGGTCGTTCCAGATGTTGATCGGCGCGCCGATCGCCCGGTTGGCGACCGTCATCACGATCGGCAGGCCGAGGCCCGACGCGTTGTAGACCGCCTCGGCCATGAACAGCAGGCCCTGGCTCGCCGTCGCGGTGTAGGTCCGCGCGCCGGTCGCCGACGAGCCGATCGCCACGCTCATCGCCGCGAACTCGCTCTCGACGTTGATGAACTCGCACGGCGCGAGCGCGCCGTTCTTTACCAGCTCGCCGAGACCTTCGACGATGTGCGTCTGCGGCGAGATCGGATAGGCGCAGATGACGTCGGGGCGGCACAGCGCCACCGCCTCGGCGACGGCGCGCGAGCCCTCAATCTGTTTGAGCATGGGCGGCCTCTTCCAGCTCCCGGCGGACGACCTCGTAGGCTTCGGTCGCCGCCGCGACGTTGCCTTCGGCGACCTTGCCGGCGAACTTGGTGCGGATCGCGTGGGCGACCGCGTCGAGGGTGATGAGGCCCGAGAGCGCCGCGAAGCCGCCGAGCAGCACCGCGTTGGGCAGCGGCCGGCCGAGGTGCTTGAGCGCGATCTCGGTCGCCGGCACGGTGAGGAGCCGCTCGGGGCGGAACCGCTCGCAGATCTCGGCCAGGCCGAGCTTGTCGAAGCTTCGCTTGCTGTTGATCAGGACGTAGCCGTCGGGCTGCAGGCCCTGGAACACGTCGACCTGGTGCAGCAGGGTCGGGTCCTGCACGATCAGCACGTCGGGGGCGAGAATCGGCTCGCGCAGGCGGATCTCGTGGTCGTCGATACGACAGAACGCGACCACCGGTGCTCCTGTTCGTTCCGAGCCGAAGCTCGGGAACGCCTGCGCATGGCGGCCCTGCTCGAACGCGGCGATCGAGAGCATCTCGGCCGCGGTGACGACCCCCTGGCCGCCGCGGCCGTGAATCCGGATCTGCAGCATCGCGTGTCCTTTGCCCGCCGCCGTCAAACGTAGCGCGGGTAACTGGGGTCATACATGCACGAGCGCACGTGCGCGAGCAGGTCGGCGGGGCGCTCGATGCCGGCGTGGCCCTGGCGAAAGGCGACTTCGGCCACCGCGACGGCCAGATGCGTCGACACGTCGCGAACCTGGGCGAGAGGCGGAAAGAGGCTTCCCTGGTCGAGATCCTGGACCGTCACCTGCTCGGCCAGTGCCGTCGCCGCGGCGAGGAACATCTCGTCGGTGACCCGGCGCGAACGGACGGCGATCGTGCCCAGGCCGACACCCGGAAAGATGTAGGAGTTGTTGCCCTGGCGCGGCACCCACGTCCGCCCGCCGATCGTCACCGGATCGAAGGGGCTGCCGCAGGCGAACAGGGCCTGGCCGCCGCTCCGTGCGTACGCCTGCTCGGCGGTGCACTCCGCCTTCGACGTGGGATTCGACAGGGCGAAGACGATCGGGCGCGGGTTCAACGCGCACATCGCCTCGAACACGCCCGGCGTGAAGGCGTCGGCCTGGGCCGCGACGCCGATCAGCGCGGTCGGCTCGAGCGACCGGATCGCGGCGACGAAATCGTCTTGCGGCGCGTGCTCGTGGGCGTAGGGCAGCTTGTGTTCGGCAAGCTCGCCGCGCCGCCCCGCGACGACGAGGCCCTTCGAGTCGAACAGCCAGCAGCTGCCGCGCGCCTGCTCCGGGTCTGCGCCGCCCGCCACCATGGCAGCGACGACGAGATCGGCGATGCCGGTGGCCGCCTCGCCCGCGCCGAGGAAGAGCAGGCGCTGGCGATCGAGCGCGCCGCCGGTCACGCGCAGCGCCGAGCAGAGGCCCGCCAGCGCCACCGCCGCGGTGCCCTGGATGTCGTCGTTGAAGGTGCAGATCCGGTCGCGGTACTTCGCCAGCAGGCGAAAGGCGTTGTGATTGGCGAAATCCTCGAACTGCACCACGACCCCGGGGAAGACCTCGCCGGCGGCGGTGACGAACTCGTCGACCAGCTCGTCGTAGGCGGCGCCGGTCAGGCGCGGCTGGGCGAGGCCGAGATAGAGCGGGTCGTCGCGCAGCGTCTGGTTGTTGGTGCCGACGTCGAGCATCACCGGCAGGCACTGCGACGGGTGGATTCCGGCGCACGCGGTGTACAGCGCGAGCTTGCCGACAGGTATTCCCATGCCGCTGGAGCCGAGGTCGCCGAGGCCGAGGATCCGCTCGCCGTCGGTGACCACGATCATCGCGACGTCGCGATGCGGCCAGTTGCGCAGGATCTCCCTCACGTTGCCACGGTCCTTCGCGGTGACGAACACGCCGCGCGGCCGCTGGAAGATGTGGCCGAACCTCTGGCACGCGAGCCCCACCGTCGGCGTATAGATGATCGGCATCATCTCGTCCGGGTTCTCGGTGACGATGCGAAAGAAGAGCGCCTCGTTGCGGTCGTGCAGCGAAGCCATGAAGATGTACTTCTCGAGCGGGTTGTCGAGCCTGCGGAAGTTGCCGAGGACGCGGTCCGCCTGTTCCGCCTGGCTGCACACGTGCGGGGGCAGCAGCCCTTTCAGGCCGAGCGCGTCGCGCTCGGATTCGCTGAACGCGGTGCCCTTGTTCAGCTCGGGGTTCTGCAGCAACGTGACGCCGCGCGGGAACCAGGGAGCGAGGGGGGCCGGGGTGCGGCTGACGTGTTCGCTTTGCATGAGCCGATCTCCCGGGTGAGCACCTTGGCGCGAGCACGCACGGTAGCGGCGGGCACGCGCCTTGCGTTTGTCCTAGAACAAACTACGCACGTCCGCGCCCGCCGATTCGCATCCGTGGCAATACGCAGGCGGGTCGAGCGACCTGCGGTTTGTACCGATGGCCGCGGCGCGGGGCGTTGATCTGTGTCAAGAGCGTCCGCGTCCGCTCTGTCGAAGATGCGCCGTGCACCGACCCCCGACCTTCGACACCTCCACATGAACACCGGTTCGGCGCTCGTCACCGGTGCGGGAAGCCGCCATCCGCGGGCCGGTCGCAAGAGCCGTTGGCCGGCGCGGCTGGACTGGCTGCAGAGCGCGAGCGGGCTGGTGCTGGCGCTCTTCATGTGGGGCCACATGTTCTTCGTCTCGTCGATCCTGCTCGGCAAGGACGCGATGTGGACCGTGGCCAAGTTCTTCGAGGGCTACTTCGTCTTCGGCCGGTCG
>JADGRJ010000096.1 GCA_017881025.1 Rhizobacter sp.
CGGACGCTGGCGCCGACGCGGCGCCGGCAGCCGCTGCCGCCGAGGACCTCGCCACCGACGACGTCGTCGAGGAGCCTTCGCTCGCGGCGGACATCGCGCCTGCCGCGCCGGCGGCCGCGCCTGCCCCGCCCGTCACGATCTCCGAGCCAGCCGCCCGGACGAGCGAGGCCGCCGACGCCGTCGCCGCGCCCGACGCAGACGAGCGCGCCGAGCCGGCGCCGTCGGTGTTCGGCGGCCTCGGCAGCTTCAAGACCCTCGGCGTTTCCGAGCTGAAGCCGCTCGCCGCCGCGCCGCTCGAGGCGGCGCGCGCCGCGCCGGCCCGGGCGTCGACGTTCGGCGAGGTCGACGACGAGATCGACGCCATCGACGCGGTCGACCTCGAGCTGTTCCCGATCTTCGAGGAAGAAGCGCAGGAGCTTCTGCCCAAGCTCGACAGCCAGTTGCGCGACTGGCTGCGCGAGCCGGCGAACGCGGCCCATGCGGCGGCGTGCATGCGAACGCTGCACACGCTCAAGGGTGGGGCACGCCTCGCCGGCGCGATGCGCCTGGGCGAGATGGCGCACCGGCTCGAGACCCGCATCGAGCGGCTGACCGCGACCGACGCACCGGCCGCCAAGGGCGAGGACGTCGAAGCGCTGCAGGCGGTTTCCGACGCGATGACGAGCGCCTTCGAGGCGCTGCGCAGCCGCGACGCGCAGGCCTATTCCGATGCCGTCGCCGCGGCGACCGCGCCGCTCGCGTCGAGCGTTCGGCCGACCGAGCCGGCGCGGGTGCCGGTCGCCGAAGCGCCGGTGTTCGTCGCGACGCCGATCGTGCCGACGCCGGCCGAGCCGGTCGCTGTGGCGCCGGCGGCCGACCATGCAAGGAAAGGCAAGGAGCCGGCGGCCAAGGATTCCGGCGACGAAGTCGCCCGCGCGCGCGGCCGTCGCGGCGGTCGCCGCGGCGAGCCGGCCGCGCCGGCGACGCCCGCGCCCGAGCCGGCGACGATCGACTGGTCGCGCTTCGCGCGCGAAGGCAGCGGCACCGCCAAGCCGGTCGAGCGCACCCTGGCGACGCAGTCGGCGGTGCGCGTGCGCGCGCCGCTGCTCGATCGCCTCGTCAACCAGGCGGGCGAGGTCAGCATCACGCGCTCGCGAATTGAAACGGGCGTCGGCCAGATCAAGGGATCGCTCTCCGACCTGACCGAGAACCTCGAGCGCCTGCGCGGCCAGCTGCGCGACATCGAGCTGCAGGGCGAAGTGCAGATGACGTCGCGCCTGGAGGCCGCCAAGGCGGCGTCGCAGTCTTTCGATCCGCTCGAGTTCGACCGCTTCACGCGCTTCCAGGAGCTGACGCGGATGATGGCCGAGTCGGTCAACGACGTCGCCACCGTGCAGCGCACGCTGCAGCGCTCGCTCGAGACGACCGAGGACGAGCTCGTCGCCCAGGCGCGCCTGACGCGCGACCTGCAGGACGACCTGCTGCGCACCCGCATGGTCGAGTTCGAGGGCCTCTCGGATCGCCTCTACCGCGTCGTCCGCCTGGCCGCCAAGGAAACCGGGAAGCAGGTCCGCCTCGACATCGTCGGCGGCTCGATCGAGATCGACCGCGGCGTCCTCGACCGCATGACCGGCGCCTTCGAGCACCTGCTGCGCAACTGCGTCTCGCACGGCATCGAGCTGCCCGAGGTGCGCAAAGCGGCCGGCAAGGATCCGACCGGAACGATCGTCGTCGCCCTCTCGCACGAAGGCAACGAGGTCGGCGTCGAGTTCCGCGACGACGGCGGCGGCCTCGACCTGGCGAAGATCCGCGCCAAGGGCGAGGCGATGCGCCTGCTCGCTCCCGGCGCCGAGCACAGCGACGCCGAGCTCGCCAACCTGATCTTCACGGCGGGTTTTTCGACCGTCGACACCGTCACCGAGCTCGCCGGGCGCGGCGTCGGCATGGACGTCGTCCGCTCCGAGGTGATCGCCATGGGCGGCCGCATCGAGACCGCGACCGCCGCCGGCCAGGGCACGTCGTTCAAGCTCGTCCTGCCGCTGACGACGGCGGTGACGCAGGTCGTGATGCTCCGCTGCGGCGACAGCACCGTCGCCGTGCCGTCGACGCTGGTCGAGATCGTGCGGCGCGCGACGCCGGCGGAAGTCGAGGCGTCGTACGCGAGCGGCGCCTACGAGTTCGGCGACCAGACCCTGCCGTTCTTCTGGCTCGGCGCCTTGCTCCAGCTCGGCTCGCGCCCGGGCGTCGGCCAGGGCCGCATGCGCACCGTCGTCGTCGTTCGCAGCGCCCAGCAGCGGATCGTCGTCCACGTCGACGAAGTCCTCGGCAACCAGGAAGTCGTCGTCAAGAACCTCGGCCCGCAGCTGTCGCGCCTGCCCGGCTTGGCCGGCATGACGCTGCTCGCCTCGGGCGCGGTCGCGCTGATCTACAACCCGGTCGCGCTCGCCACGCTCTACGGCGACGCCGCGCGGGCGGCGATGGCGCCGCGCGCCGTCGATGCGCCGCCGCTCCTGCCGAGCGAGAGCGCGGCCAGCGTGCCGGCCGCGCCGCTGGTGCTCGTCGTCGACGACTCGCTGACGGTGCGCCGCGTCACCCAGCGGCTGCTCGTTCGCGAAGGCTACCGCGTCACGCTCGCCAAGGACGGGCTCGACGCGCTCGAGCGGCTCGCCGAGGAGATCCCGCAGGTCGTGCTCTCGGACATCGAGATGCCGCGCATGGACGGGTTCGACCTCGTCCGCAACATCCGCAACGACGCGCGCTGGCGCGAGCTGCCGGTGATCATGATCACCTCGCGCATCGCCCAGAAGCACCGCGACCACGCGACCGAGCTCGGCGTCGACCACTACCTCGGCAAGCCGTACTCGGAAGAGGACCTGCTGGCGCTGGTCTCGCGCTACATCGTCCCGGTGCAGGCGGAAGCCTGACGGCGCCGCCACGCTCGCTTCGTTTGCTGCCTCTCGAGGGGGCGCGCATCGCCCTTCGGGCGGCCGGGCGGGCGATGCGACTCGCTATCGGCCGCCTTTGACGACGCCGTAGCGCTGCAAGGTCTTCGCGCGCGCTTCGGCGTGATCGACGATCGGCCGAGGGTAGTCGCGGCCGAGCTCGACACCGGCGGCCTCGAGCTCGATCGGCCCGACCTCCCACGGCGCGTGGATCTGCTCGTCGTTTAGGCCGGCGAGCTGCGGCAGGTAGCGGCGGATGAACTTGCCTTCGGGATCGAAGCGGCGGCTCTGCGCCACCGGATTGAAGATCCGGAACCACGGCTGCGCGTCGCAGCCGGTCGACGCCGCCCACTGCCAGCCGCCGTTGTTCGACGCCAGCTCGTAGTCGATCAGGTGCAGCGCGAAGTACGCCTCGCCGCGGCGCCAGTCGATGCCGAGGTCCTTGATGAGAAAGCTCGCCGTCACCATGCGCAGCCGGTTGTGCATCCAGCCGGTCTGGTTGATCT
Source organism: Rhizobacter sp. (assembly GCA_017881025.1). Classification (GTDB taxonomy): domain Bacteria; phylum Pseudomonadota; class Gammaproteobacteria; order Burkholderiales; family Burkholderiaceae_C; genus Schlegelella_A. The sequence continues at coordinate 3,428 of JADGRJ010000096.1, forward strand.
GCGCCATCGCGGCATCGACGAGCGGGTAGCCGGTGCGCCCCTCGCACCAGGCGGCGAAGGCCTCGTCGGCATGGCGGCCGTGCTCGAAGCGGACGCGGTCGAACTCGGGCTTGCAGCTCGCGCCGACGACGTGCGGCAGGTGGTGCAGCACCTGCTGGTAGAAGTCGCGCCAGACGAGCTCCGAGAGCCAGGTTTCGGCGCCGCGCGCCTGCCGCCCGGCCTCCGCGATTCGCGCCCGCGCGGCGCCCACGAGGCGGCGGATCGAGATCGTGCCGAAGCGCAAGTGGACGCCGAGGTAGCTCGGGCCCTTCACCGCCGGGTACTCGCGCGCGGTCGCGTAGTCGTCGATGCGCTCGAGGAAGTCCGCCAGCAGCGTCTCGGCGGCCGCGCTGCCGCCGTGGACCCTGAGCGCCTCGAGGTTGGTCTTGACGAAGCCGAGCCGGGCTAGGCTCGGCAGCGCGGTCTCGACGCCGACCGGCGCCGGCGCCAGTGCGGCGGCGTGCCGCTCGACCGGGTAGGGCTTCAGGAAGTAGTCGTCGAGCTTCTTCAGCCAGGCGGTCCGGTACGGCGTGAAGACGCTGTACGGCTTGCCGCTGCCGGTCAGCACCTCGCTGCGCTCGAAGATCACGTGGTCCTTGGACGTGTGCAGGGCGACGCCGCGGTCGGCGAGCGCGCCGCGCGTCCGGGCGTCGCGGGCGAGGGCGTAGGGGTCGTCGTCGTGGTTGGCGAACACCGCCTGCACGTGCAGCTCGGCCGCCAGGGCGACGATCTCGTCGGCACCGGGGCCGTGCCGCACCAGCAGGCGAACGCCGGCGACGCCGTGGCGCTCGCCGAGGCGGGCCAGGTCGGCGGCCAGGGCGTCGACGCTCTCGACGATGAACTCGACACGCCGGTCGGCGCGCGGCAGCTCGTCGAGGATGGCGCGGTCGTAGACGAAGGCGCACCAGACCTGACGCGCCGCGCAGAGGGCATGGTAGAGGGCGGCGTGATCGGCGACGCGCAGGTCGCGGCGGAACCAGACGAGCGCGGCGTCGAGGGCCTTGTCCATCGCCCGCAGTGTGCCGAAAGGCCGTACCCGGCGCAGGATGACGCCCGCTTTCGACGGCGCGGAATAAAATAGCGCCATGCCGCCGTCGTCGATCAACCTGACGAACCAATTCCTCATCGCCATGCCGGGGATGGGCGACGGCACGTTCGCGGGCACCGTGATCTACCTGTGCGAGCACACCGAGAAGGGCGCACTCGGCCTGGTCATCAACAAGCCGATCGACATCACCCTGAAGAGCCTGTTCGAGAAGGTCGAGCTCTCGCTCGACCGCGACGACCTCGCCGAGGTGCCCGTCTACTTCGGCGGCCCGGTTCAGACCGAACGCGGCTTCGTCCTGCACGAGCCGCTGCCCGAGGGCAGCGCCGAGGGCGGCCCGTACAACTCGTCGCTCAAGGTCGAGGGCGGCCTCGAGATGACGACCAGCAAGGACGTCCTCGAGGCGATCTCGAGCGGCGCCGGCCCGAAGAAGGTGCTCGTCACGCTCGGCTACAGCGGCTGGGGCGCGGGCCAGCTCGAGGAAGAGATGAGCAGGAACGGCTGGATCAATGTCGAGGCCGAGCCCGGCATCATCTTCGACACGCCGGTCGGCCAGCGCTACGGCAAGGCGCTGTCGCTGCTCGGCATCGACGCCGGCATGCTCAGCTCGGACGCGGGGCACGCATGAGCCGCCGGGCCGCTCCCAAGGCGAATGCCGCAGCGCGGAGCGCGCAGGTCATCTGATGCGCGCCGCTCTCGCAGTGGCCTCGCATCCTCTCTCCTTTCTCGCTTTCGATTTCGGCACGCGGCGCGTCGGCGTCGCCACCGGCAACTCGCTGACGCGGACGGCGACGCCGCTCGCGACGGTCGCCGCCGAAGGCGAGGCGCGAATGGCGGCGATCGCGGCGCTGATCGCCGAGTGGCAGCCGTCGGCGCTCGTCGTCGGCGTGCCGTTCCATCCCGACGGCGCAGCGCACGTGAACACCGCGCGGGCACGCCGCTTCGGGCGCCAGCTGCAGGCGCGCTTCGGACTGCCGGTGCACGAGGTCGACGAGCGCTACACGACGACCGACGCCAGGCGCGCCGGCAACGTCGATCTCGACGCCGGCGCTGCGGCGATCATCCTCGAGCAACACCTGGCCGGCCTGTGACTCGCCTCGACAAGCTCGACGCCGAAGCGCTCTACGCCGAGCTGCTGAAAGGCGTGCGCGGCCTGCTCAAGCCCGAGGGCGTCCTCGTCGGCATCTGGTCGGGCGGCGCCTGGCTCGCCGAGCGGCTGCAGAAAGACCTCGGCCTCGCCGGCGCGCCCGGCGTGCTCTCGAGCGCGTTGCACCGCGACGACTTCTCGCAGCGGGGCCTCTCGGCCGGCGCGAACCACACCAAGCTGCCGTTCGAGATCCAGGGCAAGCACATCGTCCTCGTCGACGACGTGCTCTACACCGGGCGGACGATCCGCGCCGCCGTCAACGAGCTCTACGACTTCGGCCGGCCGGCGAGCGTCGCCCTCGCGGTGCTGGTGGACCGCGGCGGCCGCGAGCTGCCGATCTGCGCCGCCTGCGCGCCGGCGACGATCGAGCTGCCGGCCGGGCAGCGGCTCTCTCTCGCCCGCGACGACGCCGGCAAGTTCAGCTTCGAAATCCGCTAAGGTTCGCCCCGCCCATGTTCGTCCGCCGCAACCCGCAGCTCAATCGCAACGACGAACTCATCCATCTTCTTTCCATCGAGGGCCTGCCGGCGTCGATCCTGCAGCACATCCTCGACACCGCGGGGACGTTCCTGAGCGTCAACGAGCGCGACGTGAAGAAGGTGCCGCTCCTGCGCGGCAAGAGCGTCTTCAACCTCTTCTTCGAGAACTCGACGCGGACGCGGACGACCTTCGAGATCGCCGCCAAGCGGCTCTCGGCCGACGTCATCAACCTCGACATCGCGCGCTCGTCGACGGCCAAGGGCGAGAGCCTGCTCGACACGATCGCCAACCTGTCGGCGATGCACGCCGACATGTTCGTCGTGCGCCATTCGGAGAGCGGCGCGCCGTACCTGATCGCCCAGCACTGCGCGCCGCACGTGCACGTCGTCAACGCCGGCGACGGGCGGCATTCGCACCCGACGCAGGGGTTGCTCGACATGTACACGATCCGCCACTACAAGAAGGACTTCCGCAATCTCACGGTGGCGATCGTCGGCGACATCGTCCACTCGCGCGTCGCCCGCTCCGACATCCACGCGCTGACCACGCTGGGCGCGCCCGAGATCCGCGCCGTCGGGCCGAAGACGCTGGTGCCGGGCGACCTCAAGGAGATGGGCGTTCGCGTCTGCCACGACATGGCCGAGGGCATCAGGGACGCCGACGTGATCATCATGCTGCGCCTGCAGAACGAGCGCATGAGCGGGGCGATGCTGCCGAGCGCCGGCGAGTACTTCAAGACCTTCGGCCTCAGCCCCGAGAAGCTCGCGCTGGCCAAGCCCGACGCCATCGTCATGCACCCGGGGCCGATCAACCGCGGCGTCGAGATCGACTCGGCGGTCGTCGACGGCCTGCAGAGCGTCATCCTGCCGCAGGTCACCTTCGGCATCGCCGTGCGCATGGCGGTGATGTCGATCATCGCCGGCAACAGCGCTTGAGAAAGCATGAATGAACCTACTGCGCGCCCCCATCTTGCGACTGCGATGCTCGCCGTACTCCAGTACGGCTGCGCTTCTCCTCGCAACCTCGGGCCGCTCGCTACGGTTCCTTCACGCTTTCTCGTCGTAGCCTGATATGAACGCCCGAATCCTGATTTCCAACGCGCGCCTGATCGATCCGGCGAGCGGACGCGACGAGCCGGGCAGCGTCGCGATCGACGGCGAGCACATCGCGATCGTCGCGAGCGGCGCGTCGGCGAGCGGGCGACTGCGCGATTTCGAAGCGACGCGGACGATCGACGCGCGCGGCGCCGTCGTCGCGCCCGGCCTCGTCGACCTCGCGGCACGCCTCGGCGAGCCGGGGCACGAGCACGAAGGGCTGCTCGAGTCCGAGCTCGCGGCGGCGGTCGCGGGCGGCGTGACGAGCCTCGTCTGCCCGCCCGACACCGACCCCGTGCTCGACGAGCCCGGCCTGGTCGAGATGCTCAAGTTCCGCGCCAAGAACCTCGACCTCGCCCGGCTCTATCCGCTCGGTGCGCTGACGCAGGGGCTGAAGGGCGAGGCGCTGAGCGAGATGGCCGAGCTCACCGAAGCCGGCTGCGTCGGCTTCGCGCAGGCCGACGTCGCCATCCGCGACACGCTGGTGCTGCACCGGGCGCTGCTGTACGCGGCGACCTTCGGCTACGCCGTCTGGCTACGGCCGAACGACGCCTGGCTCGGCAACGGCGTCGCCGCCAAGGGACCGCTCGCGACGCGCCTCGGCCTGTCGGGCGTGCCGGCGATCGCCGAGACGATCGCGCTGGCCACGATCTTCGAGCTCATGCGCGACACCGGAGCGCGGGTTCACCTTTGCCGCTTGAGCAGCGCCGCCGGCGTCGACCTCGTTCGCAAGGCCAAGGCCGAAGGTCTGCCGGTCACGTGCGACGCGAGCATCCACCAGCTGCACCTGATCGACGTCGACATCGGCTACTTCGATTCGGCGATGCGCCTGGTGCCGCCGCTGCGCCAGCAGCGCGACCGCGACGCCATCCGTGCCGCTCTCGCCGACGGCACGATCGATGCGCTCGTCAGCGACCACACGCCGGTCGGCGAAGACGCCAAGCACCTGCCGTTCGCCGAAGCCGAGCCCGGCGCGACCGGCCTCGAGCTGCTGCTCGGCTCGGCGCTGAAGTGGGGCGACGCGAGCAAGCTCTCGCTGGCGCGGACGCTTGCCACCGTGACGAGCCGGCCGGCGGCGGTGCTCGCGGCGTCGATGGGTTCGTCGCAGGTGGCAGCGGCCGGGTTGCGCGAAGGCGCGCTCGCCGACCTGTGCCTGTTCGCCCCCGACGAGTCGTGGACGGTCGACGGCACGACGCTGGCGAGCCGCAGCCACCACACGCCGTTCGCGCGCCACGAGATGCCGGGGCGCGTTCGCTGCACGATCGTCGCCGGCCGGGTCGCCTACGACGCGGTGGAGTGACGCCGTGACGGCGCGGTGAAGCGGCGCCTGCGCGCGGTCGCGCGCCTCGCGCACGCGGTCGGCCACGGCCTGCACGGCCTGGCGATCGTCCTCTTCGCGTTCCCGTCGCTCGACGCCGCGGCGCGCCACGATCGCATCCGCTGGTGGTCGAAGAAGATGCTCGCCGTCCTCGGCATCGCCTTCGAGCACGAAGGAACGCCGGCGCGCGCCGGCAGCCTGCTCGCCGCCAACCACATCTCGTGGCTCGACATCATGGCGATCCACGCCGTCGTTCCCGAGGCGCGCTTCGTCTCCAAGGCCGACGTCAAGGCGTGGCCGCTGGTCGCGCGCCTCGTCGACTCGGCGGGAACGCTCTACCTCGAGCGCGAACGAAAGCGCGACGCACTGCGCGTCGTCCACGCCGTCGCCGTGACGCTCAGCGCCGGCCAGGTGGTCGCGATCTTTCCCGAAGGAACGACCTCGACCGGCCACGGCCTGTTGCCGTTCCACGCCAACCTGCTGCAGGCGGCGATCGCGACGGCGACGCCGGTGCAGCCGGTGGCGCTGCGCTTCTCGGAAACCGCCAGCGCGGTGAGCGAGGCGGTCGAGTTCATCGGCGCGACCAGCCTGCTGGAAAGCCTCTGGCGCACGTCGTGCGGCGAAGGCGTTCGCGTGCGCCTGACCTTCCTGCCGGCACGACCCTCGGCGGGCGTCGACCGGCGCGTGCTCGCCGGGCAGCTGCGCGGCGACATCGCCGCCGCGCTCGGCATCGCGGCGGACCCGCGACCCGGCTAGGGCCTGTTAGCGCTAAGGGAGGACTCGCGCAGGAGCGCTGCGGGCGGGCCGCCGGGCAAGGCGCGCGAGGACGTATGCCTTTGGCACACGACGACCGCGCAACGCCGCCCGGCGGCCCGCAGCGCTCCTGCCCTTCGGGTGATCTCTGCAAACGGGCGCCCGCCGCGTTGCAAATGCTCGCCGTAGCTGCAGCTACGGCTGCGCTTTGCGCCTTGCGGGCGCCCGTTTGCAGAGTCACGCGAGTCCTCCCTTGGCGCTAACAGGCCCTAGCGGCCGCGCGTCTGGTTCGCGACCGCAGCGGCGGTCTTCGCCGCCGCGGCCGGGTCGCCGAGGTAGTAGCTTCGGATCGGTTTGAGCGCGTCGTCGAGCTCGTAGACGAGCGGGATACCGTTCGGGATGTTGAGGCCGACGATCTCCTCGTCGCCGATGCCGTCGAGGTACTTGACCAGCGCACGCATGCTGTTGCCGTGTGCCGAAACGAGCAACCGCTCGCCGGCGGCGATCGCCGGCGCCAAGGTCGAGTGCCAGAGCGGCATGACGCGCCCGACCGTGTCCTCGAGGCATTCGGTGAGCGGGATCTGCTCGGGCGCGAGCTTCGCGTAGCGCCGGTCGCTGCGTTCGCTGCGCGGGTCGTCGGGGGACAGCGGCGGCGGCGGCACGTCGTAGCTGCGCCGCCAGGCGAGCACCTGCGCGGCGCCGAACCTGGCCGCGGTCTCGGCCTTGTCGAGGCCCTGCAGCGCGCCGTAGTGGCGCTCGTTCAGGCGCCAGTCGTTGCTGACCGGCAGCCACGTCCGGTCCATCGCTTCGAGGGCGTGCCAGAGCGTCCAGATCGCGCGCTTCAGCACCGACGTCCAGGCGCGGTCGAACTCGAAGCCGCCTTCCTTCAGCAGCCGGCCCGCTTCACGCGCCTGCTCGACGCCGAGCGGCGTCAGGTCGACGTCGGTCCAGCCGGTGAAGCGGTTGGCGAGATTCCAGGTCGATTCGCCGTGGCGAAGGAGGACGAGCTTGTGCATCGGCGCGTGGAGGTGGCTGCGGCGTCGGCCCCGGTGCGAGAGAGGCGATGCCCGCACGGGAGCGAGGAGAGCGGGGTCGAATTCTATAATTCGCGCTTTGCCGGATCGGGCTCAGTGGCCCGCGACGACCTTGAGCTTCGTTCTCGACAACTGGTATCTCTTCGTCACCGCGCTGGTCTCCGGCGGCCTGCTGCTCTGGCCGAAGCTCGCCGACGGCATGGGCGGCGCGAAGGTCAGCGCCGCCGACGCGGTGCGCCTCATCAACCGCGAGCGGGCGGTCCTGATCGACATCAGCGAGCCGGCCGAGTACGCCGCGGGCCACGCCGTCGGCGCGCGCAGCGTCCCGCTCGCCGGACTCGAGACCTCGCGCGAGCTGCCCAAGAACAAGTCGCTGCCGCTCGTCGTCGTCTGCCCGACCGGCGCGCGCGCGCCTCGCGCCGTCGCCCTGCTGAAAAAGCTCGGCTTCGAGAACACGACCGCGCTCGCCGGCGGCCTCGCCGCGTGGCGCGCCGCCAACCTGCCGACCGAGAAGACCGCCTGAGCCGATGCAGACCGTCAAGATGTACAGCACGGCGACCTGCCCGTACTGCATGCGCGCCAAGGCGCTCCTGAAGCAACGTGGCGTCGAGACGATCGACGAGATCCGGGTCGACGAGCAGCCCGCCGAGCGCGAAGCGATGGTGCGCCTGACGCGGCGCTGGACCGTGCCGCAGATCTTCATCGGCGAGACCCACGTCGGCGGCTGCGACGAGCTGGTCGCGCTCGACCGCCGCGGCGGGCTCGAGCCGCTCCTGGCCGGCACGCCATAATTCTCGCCCGCTGACCGCGTCGGCGGTCATCGCTTTTCGCATTCCGCATCCGCCCGCCCGCGGCGAGCGGCCCACCCCCGACCCCGAGAGTTCCGCATGGCTGACGACACCAATACGACCCCGATGTTCCAGATCCAGCGCATCTACCTGAAGGATCTGTCGCTCGAGCAGCCGAACTCGCCGCAGATCCTGCTCGAGCAGGGCCAGCCGCAGGTCGAGATCACCCTCAACCTCGGCGCCGAGCCGATCGCCGACGGGATGTTCGAGGTCACTGTCACGGCGACGGTGACGACCAAGGTCAGCGACAAGACGCTCTTTCTCGTCGAGGCCAAGCAGGGCGGCATCTTCGAGATCCGCAACATCCCCGAAGAGCAGCTGAAGCAGATCCTCGGCATCGCCTGCCCGAACATCGTCTACCCGTACCTGCGCGCGATCGTCTCCGACGTCTGCACGCGCGCCGGCTTCCCTCCGGTGATGCTCTCGGAAGTCAACTTCCAGGCGATGTTCGAAGCGCAGCAGGCGCAGGCGCAAGCGCAGCCGAGCGGCGCCGCGGGCAACGGCTCGGGCCGCGCCGGCGCCGTCAACTGACGGGCGGCGCGGCGGCCGCGCGGCGAAGGCGGCGGGCGCAGACGCGATGAACGTCACGGTGCTGGGCGCAGGCGCGTGGGGGACCGCGCTCGCCATCCACGCCGCGGCAGCGCATCCGACCCGGCTCTGGGCGCGCGACGCAGAGCAGGCGGCGCGGCTGCGCTCGACGCGCCGCAACTCGCGCTACCTGCCGCAGGTCGTGCTGCCGCCGGCGTTGCAGGTCGGCGCCGATCTCGCCGCAGCGTTTCGACACGGCGAAGGCGGCGTCGTCGTCATCGCGACGCCGATGGCCGGGCTCGAGCCGCTGCTCGAGCGCTTGCCGGCAGGCCTCGACGCGGCCGTGCTCTGGCTCTGCAAGGGCTTCCAGGAAGCGACCGGTGCGCTCGGCCACGAGATCGCGCGCGCGGTGGTGCCGTCGGCGCGCGTCGGCGTGCTTTCCGGGCCGAGCTTCGCGATCGAGGTCGCGCGCGGCCAGCCGACCGCGCTCGTCGCCGCGAGCAGCGACGCCGGCGTTCGCGCCGCCGCCGTCGCCGCCTTCCATCACGCGAGCCTGCGCATCTACACCTCGGCCGATCCGGTCGGCGTCGAAGTCGGTGGCGCGGTCAAGAACGTGCTCGCGATCGCCACCGGCATCGCCGACGGCATGGGCCTCGGCCTCAACGCCCGCGCCGCGCTCGTCACGCGCGGGCTGGCCGAGATGACGCGCCTTGGCGTCGCCCTCGGCGCCGACGCCGAGACCTTCATGGGACTGTCGGGCCTCGGCGACCTCGTCCTCACCGCCACTGGCGACCTGTCGCGCAATCGCACGGTCGGCGTCGAGCTCGCCGCCGGCAAAGCGCTGGCGGAGATCCTCGCGGGTCTCGGCCACGTCGCCGAAGGCGTCCGCAGCGCGCCGATGGTGCTCGCGCGCGCGGCGGCGAGCGGCGTCGAGATGCCGATCGTCGCCGCGGTCGCCGAGGTGCTGGCCGGGCGGATCGCGCCCGAGAGCGCGCTCGAGCAGCTCATGAGGCGCGAAGCGCGGCCCGAGTCGTCCGGCCAGTCTCAGATCGACCCGGCGTAGCCGTTCTGGCGCCAGGCCTCGAACACCGCGACCGCGACGGCGTTGCCGAGGTTGAGGCTGCGCTGGCCGGCGCGCATCGGCAGGCGCACGGTCTGCGCGGCGTCGATCGTGGTCCGCACCGCGGCCGGTAGCCCCGACGATTCGGCGCCGAAGACGAGCCAGTCGCCGGCGGCGAAGGCGACCGTTCCGACCCCGCGCGCGCCGTCGGTCGTGAACGCGAACAGCCGCTTCGGATCGGCGCCCGTCGTTGCCAGGAAGGCGGCCCACGACGCGTGCCGGCGCACGTCGACGTACTCGTGGTAGTCGAGGCCGGCGCGGCGCAGCAGCGGGTCGGACATGTCGAAGCCGAGCGGCTCGACCAGGTGCAACCGGCAGCCGGTGTTGGCGGCCAGGCGGATGACGTTGCCGGTGTTCGGCGGAATCTCGGGCGCGACGAGAACGATGTTGAACACGCCGCCTCCTCTTCGCCGAGCGTTACGCGTCGCCCGGGCGCGGCGTCCGCGCCAGCACCCAGATCTCGACCGTCGCCGCGCCGGCCTGCCTGACGACGCCGGCGATCTCGGCGGCGGTGCTGCCGGTCGTCATCACGTCGTCGACGACCGCGACGTGGCGGCCGATCAGCTCGGCGCGGCGGCGCGGCTCGACCGCGAACGCGCCGCGGACGTTGCCGGCGCGGTCGGCGAGCGGCAGCGCGAGCTGGTGCGCGGTCTCGCGCAGGCGCAGCAGCAGCTCGGGCTCGGCGGCGATGTCGAGCCGGCGCGCGACGCGCCGCGCCAGCTCCCACGCCTGGTTGTAGCCGCGCTCGCGCCAGCGCGCCGCGGCGAGCGGCACCGGCAGCACGAGCGACGGGAGCGGCGCCGAGCGCTGCCGCTCGGCGGCGACGATGGCCGCAGCGAAGACCGCT
>JADGRJ010000097.1 GCA_017881025.1 Rhizobacter sp.
CGGCCGGGCGCCGATCCAGGCTACGACGCCGGGGCGAGCCGGCATCTCGATCAGGCGGGCGAGCGAGGAGGCGGGATGGAACGGCATGGCATCTCGAGGTGGGGCCATCGCGGCCGGGGCCGCCGCGCGGCGTAAGGTTTCGCTAAGCTCCGGCGACCTGGATCTGCGACACGGAGAGAAGCCATATGCCCACCACCTATCGAAAGACCCCCGAGGCGGTTGCCCGCCTCACGCCGGAACAGTATCGCGTCACCCAGCAGAGCGCGACCGAGCGGCCGGGAACCGGCGAATACCTCGACAACCACGAGCCCGGCGTCTACGTCGACATCGTCTCGGGCGAGCCGCTGTTCGCCTCGGCCGACAAGTTCGAGTCGGGCTGCGGCTGGCCGAGCTTCACCAAGCCGATAGCGCCGGCCAACGTCAACGAGCTGAAGGACACGTCTTACGGAACGATCCGTACGGAAGTGCGATCGGCGCACGGCGACAGCCACCTTGGCCACGTCTTCGAGGACGGCCCGCGCGACCGCGGCGGCCTGCGCTACTGCATCAACTCGGCGTCGCTGCGCTTCGTCCATCGCGACGACATGGAGGCCGAGGGCTACGGCGCCTATCTCGACCAGGTGGAGGAAGTGCGATGAGCGGCAGCAACGCCACGACCGAACGCGCCGTCCTCGCCGGCGGCTGCTTCTGGGGAATGCAGGACCTGATCCGCAAGATGGACGGCGTCGTCTCGACGCGCGTCGGCTATTCGGGCGGCGACGTGGCGAACGCGACCTATCGCAACCACGGCACGCACGCCGAGGCGATCGAGATCGTCTTCGACCCGGCCAGGCTCAGCTACCGGCGTCTGCTCGAGTTCTTCTTCCAGATCCACGACCCGACGACGAAGAACCGCCAGGGCAACGACCGCGGCATGAGCTACCGCTCGGCCATCTTCTACACGAGCGACGAGCAGAGGCGCGTCGCCGAGGACACGATCGCCGACGTCGAGGCGTCGGGCCTGTGGCCCGGCAAGGTCGTCACCGAGGTCGCTCCCGCGGGCCCGTTCTGGCAAGCCGAGCCCGAGCACCAGGACTACCTCGAACGGATCCCGAACGGCTACACCTGCCACTTCGTTCGGCCGGGGTGGCGGCTGCCAGTGCGGCAAGCGCATGCGGCTCAGCGATGAGCAGTGGCTCGCGCTCGCGCGCGAGCTGCGGCGCGCGATCGGTCGCGCCGTGCCGGGTTGGACCGACTCCGATTCGCACGACCCCGGTGTCACGGTGCTGGAGCTTCTCGCGTACTCGCTTTCCGAGCTGGGCTATCGCGCGGACGCATTGAGCCCGCGCGCACGCGCGCTGGCGCAGGAAGTGGCCCGGCGCGCCGCAGCGCTGACGCCGGCGACGGCAGGCAACGCAGGCGACGACTGCGGCAGCGGGTTGCGCCGCGTCGCGTATTTCGCGGGCCAGCTGCTCGACGTCGACGACTTCCAGGCCGAGCAGACTTACCTGCTCGACCGGCTGAGCCGCCGCAACCGGCTGCTCCACGGCGCCGGCATCGTCGACGGGCTGGAGGTGACGGTGGCGGCCGACGCCGGCCCGGCCGCGGTCGTGATCGCTCCCGGTCTGGCCCTCGACCGGCACGGCCGCGAGGTCTTCGTCGATACCGCTTGTCGGCTCGAGCTGCCGGCGTCGGGCACGACGTCGTTCGTCGAGATCGCGTACCGCGAGCGCCCGTGCGGAAGCGTCGCGGCGATGAGCGAGCCCGATGCGACGATGGGCGATGCGGCGTCGACCCGGCCGACCCGAATCGTCGAAACGTTCGACGCGACGCTGGCGTCGACGCCTGGCGCCGACGCGGTGACCGTCGCGCGCGTCAAGCGCGTGCGCGGCCGCTGGCGCGTCGATCCGAAGTTCGAGCCGGCGCGCGTCCGCTAGTCGGCGCGTGCGGCGACTCGCGCCGCCTCACCGACTCGGATCGATCAGCACCTTCGACGCCGTCGCGCGCCGGCCGTAGTCGGCGATCGCGTCGGCCTGCAATGCGCCGGCGAGCGAGACGGTGCGCGTGTAGTGGCTCGCGAACGTCGTCTTCAGCCCGGCCGCGACGCGCGCCTTGAGCGCTTGCGCGGCGTCGGTGCCGATGCGCTGCAGGAACGGGAAGAGCAGCCAGCCGCCGATTCCCCACGCCATGCCGAAGTTGCGGACGAGCTCGGTCGGGCCGGTGTCGAGGCCGCCGTAGAGGTAGACCTGCTTGTGCGTCGTCGAGCCGTAGCGGCTGTACTCCTTGGCCGTGCGATTGAGCGCCGCCTCCATCGCGCCGAGGATCTGGCCGGCGAGCCGGCCGCCGCCGATCGCGTCGAAGGCCAGCGTCGCGCCGGTCGCGACGAGCGCCTGCGTGAGCTCCTCGACGAACGCCGGCGACGCCGTGCTGACGACGTGCACCGCTCCCTGCTCGCGCAGCAGCGCTTCCTGCTCGGGCTTCCTCACGATGTTGACGAGGCCGATGCCGTCGGCGCGGCAGATGCGGTTGAGCATCTGGCCGAGGTTGGACGCCGCGGCGGTGTGGACGAGCGCCTTGTGGCCTTCGCGGCGCATCGTCTCGGTCATGCCGAGCGCGGTGAGCGGGTTGACGAAGCACGACGCCCCTTCGGCGGCGCTGGTGCCCGCCGGCAGCGGCAGGCAGAGCTCGGCCTTCACGGTCCGCAACTGTGAGTACATCGCGCCGCCGAGGACGGCGACCGTCTTGCCGAGCAGCGCTTGCGCGGCCGCGTCGCTGCCCGCCGCGATCACGGTGCCGGCGCCCTCGTTGCCGACCGGCATCGACTGGCCGAGCCGGCCGGCCATCGCCTTCATCGCCGCGCCGGGGACGCGCGCCGTGGCCACGGTGCGCTCGCCGCTGCCGCTCACGGCGAGCGTCGCGAGGTCGGCCGCGCCGAACAGGAGGCCGATGTCGGACGGGTTGATCGGCGTCGCCTCGACGCGCAGAACGACTTCGTCAGCGGCCGGCTCGGGCGTCGCGACACGAGCGAGCGACAGCTCGAGCTCGCCGCCTTCCTTGACGAGGGAGCGGAGTTGGAGTCCGTCCCGGGGCATGCTGTCGTCCATGTCGTTCGCCTTTCGTGAGGTGGGCGAAAGCTACCACCACAACGCGCCCATCTGCTACGTCATAGAGGAGGAAGGGGTCCATGATCGGAGCTCGTCGTTGGCAGGGATCAGGGCGCCGCGCATGAAGTCGAGCGCACCGCCGCCGGCATCGAGCAGGGCGCGGCCGAGGATGCGGTTCCAGTGCATCTCGGCGCCGTAGTCGGCGCGACCTTCGTGCAGGCGCCGCGTGTAGAGCTGCAGGTCGAGCTCGGCGGTGATGCCGATCGCGCCGTGGACGGCGTGCGCCATCGGCGCGGCGAGCGCCGCGGCTTCGCTCGTTCGTGCCTTGGCGAGCGCCGCGCGCAGGGGCACGGGCAGCGGCCCGGCGCCGGCGCAGCCGATCTCGGCCGCCATGTGCGAGGCGACGACGTGCTCGGCCATCACCGCGAGCTGGTGCTGGATCGCCTGGAACTTGGCGATCGGCTTGCCGAACTGGACGCGGTCGTTGGCGAAAGCGACGGTGAGGTGCAGCACGCGCGCCAGCGCGCCGGCGAGGAGCGCCGCGGTGACGGCGGCGCCGGCTTCGGGCCACGCCACCGGCGACGTCGCGGCGATCGCGCCGACGGGCAGCGACGGCCAACGCAGGTCGGCGCGCAGGCTGCCGTGAATGCCGCTCGCCGTTCTCTCGGCGCTTGCCGTGGGCAGCACGCGCCAGCCGTCGGCCAGCGCGACGACGACCGAGTCGGCGACCAGACCGTACGGCGTGGCGGCGCACGAGACGACGCCGTCCGCGGCGACGCGCGTCTGCGCGGCGATCGCGATCGATCCCGGCGGCGCCGCGATGCGTTCGCGTGCGAGCAGCGCGCGAACGAGCATCGTCTGCGCCATCGGCAGCGGCAGCGCATGGCGGCCCTCGACGACGAAGAGCGCGAACGCATCGGCCAGGCGAAGGCCGGCGCCGCCGGAGGCCTCGGGCACCAGCGTGCCGAGGAAGCCCGACGCCTCGAGGCGCGACCAGAGCGGCGCGGCGTCGGCGCCGCCCTCGATCGCGCGCACGACGGCGGGCGGGCAGGCGTCGGCGAGCAGGCGCTCGAACGGCTCGGCGAGCTCGATGCTGTTCATCGCAGCCCCAGGCCGCGCGCGATCAGGCCGCGCAACACCTCGCGCGTGCCGCCGCGCAGCGAGAAGGTCGGCGCGAACTGCGTCACGTAGGCGAGCGTTCGCAGCAGCGCCGCCGGCACGTCGGCGCCGCCCGCCCGCGCCGTCGCGAGCTGGTCGGCGATCGCCAGCGGCGTGAACTGCTCGAGCTCGGTGCCGAGGTCCTTGACCAGCGACGCCTCGGTCATCGGGCTCCCGCCCGCGCCGGCCTTCGCCGTGACCGCGACCGACATCGAGCGCAGCGTCGCCTTGTGGCCGACGATGCGGCCGGCGAGCGCGAGCGCGGCGGGGTCGTCGCTCTTGCTGGCGCGGAGAAATTCGAGCCAGGCGTCGAACAGCACCATGCTCGAATAGATCCGCTCCGGGCCGCTGCGCTCGAAGGCGAGCTCGGCCGTCACCTGCTGCCAGCCCGAGCCCTCGGCCCCGACCAGCGCGTCGTGCGGCAGGTCGACGTCGTCGAAGAAGACCTCGCTGAAATGCCTGTCGCCGGTCAGGTCCTCGATCGGCCGGATCGTGATGCCGGGCGTCTTCAGGTCGACCAGCAGCTGCGACAGGCCGCGCTGGCGATGTTCCGGCGTGCCCGACGTCCGCACCAGCGCGATCATGTGGTGCGAGTGGTCGGCGTTGGTGGTCCAGATCTTCTGGCCCTTGAGGCGCCAGCCGGTCGCGGTCGGCGTCGCTCGCGTGCGCACGCTCGCGAGGTCGGAGCCGGCCTGCGGCTCGCTCATGCCGATCGAGAAGAACAGCTCGCCGCGGCAGACGGCGGGAACGTAGAAGCGCTTCTGCGCCTCGGTGCCGTAGCGCAGGATCATCGGCGCGCTCTGCCGCTCGGCGATCCAGTGCGCCGACACCGGCGCGCCGCGCGCGAGCAGCTCCTCGACCAGGACGAAGCGCGCGAACGCATCGCGGCCGGCGCCGCCGTACTCGCGCGGCAACGCCAGGCCGATCCAGCCGCGTGCGCCGAGGGCGCGGCTGAATTCGGCGTCGAAGCCTAGCCACGAGCGCGCACGCTGATCCGGCGCCAGGCCCGCGAGCTTCTCGTCGAGGAAGCGCCGGACGTCGCCGCGCAGGGCCTCGGCGGCCTCCGGCAGCGGCTGCAGCGACAGCGCCTCGATCATGCGATCGTCCTCGGCGTCAGGAGGCCGTCGCCTTCACTTCAAGCCCGTCCCTGCTGCGCGGCCGGCGGCAGGGGAAGATCGGGCCCATCTCGGGATGGCGCGCCGGGCCGATCCGGCGCACGAGATCGCCGAGCGGCGCCTCGATCTTGACGACGTCGGCGCCCATGTCGCCGAGCGATTGCGACGCGAACGGGCCCATCAGCACCGACGTCATGTCGATGACCTTGAACCGTGCAGCAGTCCCATTCCGGTCTTTCGGTCTTTCGTTTCGGGCGGCGCCAGGTCGAGCCGCTTTCCGGGACGGACAGTATTCACGTGGGTGGACGGTTGGTACACCGGATGAAAACCCTGCAATGACCGCCCTCGCCATGCACCGCTCTTTCCCTTCGCGAGGCCACGCGTGAACGCCAAGCAAGCCGCCAACGTTCTCGACCTGATCGAGTTCTTCGCCGAGCACAAGCGCCCCGCCAGACGGCCGCCCGGCGCGCCGCCCTTGCCGGGCGGCGGCAAGGATGCAAGACTGCCCTTGCATGCCGCCCGCCCCGTGCCGCCCCGACCCATCGCCCGACGGCGAGCCCGCGACCGGCATCACGCTGATCCTCAATCGCGCTCTCGCCGGCGACGCGAGCTCGCGCGAGCGGGTCTACGACCTTCTCTACGCCGAGCTCGTGCGTCTCGCGCGCTCGCATCTCTTCGGCTCGGGAGCGGTCTCGCTCAATCCCTCGGCGCTGGTCCACGAGGCCTACCTGCGCATGCTCGGCCGCGATGCGGCGCCGATGCGCGACCGGCGCGCCTTCTTCGCCTACGCCTCGACGGCGATGCGCAGCGTGCTCGTCGACCACGTGCGCGCGAGCGCGGCCGACAAGCGCGGCGGCGCGATGGCGCCGGTGACGCTGACGACCGGCGTGCTCAACAGCGTCGTCGCCGGGGAGGATTTCTCGCGCCTCGACGAGGCGCTCGAGGTGCTGCGCAGCGTCGACGAGCGCGCCTTTCGCGTCGTCGAGCTGCGCTACTTCGCCGGCATGACCGAAGAAGACATCGCCGCCGAGCTCGACGTCTCCGTGCCGACCGTCAAGCGCGACTGGCGCAAGGCGCGCGCCTTCCTGTTCGAGCAGCTGCGCTAGCGCAGCCGCGAACGACGCCGGCGCCTCGCGTGCGCCGCGCATGATCCCTTTCGCGCGCCGATCGCGTCTTTGTCTGCAGAGGCCGAGTCCGTGATCGATCGATCCGCGGTCGGGCTCCGGAAGGCAGGCACGCCTTCCGACCCTTCGAGGAGACATCGATGCACGTTCGAACGATCGCGGCCGCAGCGGCCGTCACCCTGGGCGCCTTCTCGGCGTCGGCCCACGCGTTCAACCCTCAGCCCGAGCCGCCGGGCTTCGGCATCGTCAGCGTCAACGCCGACCAGACGATCCGGCTCAACGTCGTCTGCTGGGAGCACGACGTCGCCGGCCTGCCGCCGACGCCGTGCAGCGGCGAGCTGATGTTCCACGACATGGCCGGCAACATCGTCGCGCGCCAGATCGTCCGGCTGCGCCCGGGCGGCGCGGCCCTGCTCGACTTCAGCCTCGGCGCGCGCACGAGCCCGGCCACGCTGGTCGGCATCGACCCGTGCTGGATTCCGGATCCGACGAGCGGCCGCGCCTTGCCGACGGTCGAGGTGTTCGACACGGCGAGCGGCCGCGTCGCGCGCCACGTCAACCCGCTGACGCCGCGGATCACGTTCATCGACGGCGACCTGCGCGCGCGCTAGCATCCCCGCGCCTCCCACCCGACAGCTCGAAGCGCCGCCGCCCATCGAGCGAGCGCGAGCTGGGGGGAGACGCGAGGGGCGACACATGGCCGAGAGCGCGGATGCGAGTGCCGCCGACCCGCAGAGCTGGGCCGAGGCGATGGCGGCCTTCGACGCCTGGGCCGAGCTCGCCGACGAGCGGCGCGCGGCCTGGCTCGAGGCGCTCGCCGCCGAGCGGCCGGCGCTTCACGCGCGCCTGCAGTCGCTGATCGCCGCCGACCGCGACGCCGAGGACCGATCCTTCCTGCGACCCGAGATCGCGGCGCCGGCCGAGGCGGCCGCCGATCTCGCCGGACAGCGCCTCGGGCCGTGGCTGATCGAGCGGCGGATCGGCAGCGGCGGCATGGGCCAGGTCTGGCTCGCGCGGCGCACCGACGGCCTGTACGAGGGGCTGGCCGCGATCAAGCTGATGCGGCTGTCGGTCGCCGACACGCCGGCGAACGCGCGCTTCGCGCGCGAGGGCCAGCTGCTCGGCCGCCTCAGCCATCCGCACATCGCGCGCCTGCTCGATGCCGGCGTCACCGGCTCGGGCGAGCGCTACCTGGTGCTCGAATACGTCGACGGCGAGCGCATCGACCGCTGGTGCGACGCGCACCGCCTCACGGTGCGCCAACGCATCGCCCTCTTCACCGTCGTCTGCGCCGCGGTCGCGCACGCGCACGAGAACCTCGTCGTCCACCGCGACCTCAAGCCGTCGAACATCTTCGTCACCCACGACGGCGAGGTGAAGCTGCTCGACTTCGGCGTCGCCAAGCTGCTCGACGCCGATGCCGACAGCGCCGGCGACGCGTCCGAGCTGACGCGATCGGGCGGCGCGGCGATGACGCCCGAATACGCGTCGCCCGAGCAGCTGAGCGGCGGCGCCGTCACGACCGCGACCGACGTCTACGGCCTCGGCCTCGTGCTCTACGCGCTCCTCGCCGGATCGCGGCCGTTCGACGATCGCAGCGCGTCGTCGGCGCAGGCGACGCCCTTCGCGACGGCCCCGCGCGGCGAGCCGCGGCCGCTCTGGGCCCTGCCCGACGATGCCGACGCCGCTCAGCGAATCGCCGCTGCGCGCGCGACGAGCCCGGCGGCGCTGCGCCAGGCGCTGCGCAGCGACGTCGCCATCGTGATCGGCAAGGCGATCAAGGCCGATCCCGCCGAGCGTTACCGATCGGTGCCCGACTTCGCCGACGACCTGCAGCGAACGCTCGAGCAACGGCCGATCGCGGCGCGCCCCGACAGCGTCGCCTACCGCAGCGCGCGCTTCATGCGCCGGCACCGGCTCGGCGTCGGCGCGGCGGCGCTGTTCGTGATCGCGATCGCCGCCGGCGTGACCGGCACGCTCGTCAAGGCACGCGAGGCCGAGCGCCAGGCCGAGCGCGCCGTCGCCGTCAAGCGCTTCCTGCTCGATCTCTTCGAGCAGGCGCGCAGCGCCGTCAAGAGCAACGGCGTGCAGGCGCGCGAGGCGACGATCGGCGACATCCTGAACGCCGGCGCCGAGCGCGTCGATCACGCGTTCGCGTCGCAGCCCGAGATCCGCGACGAGGTCTTCGGCGTGCTCGCGGACCTGTATTCCGAGACCAACGACCGCGCGCGGTTGACCGACCTCGCGCGGCGCCGGGTGGCGGCGGCACGCACGAGCTTCGGCGCCGAGGACCGACGCACCGCGCCGGCCGAGGTGCTCCTCGCCGGCGTGCTCATCTCCTACGGCGGGAACGACGAGGCGAAGGGTTTGCTCGACCACGCGCAGACCCTGCTCGACCGCGCTGGCGACGACACGTCGGCGGAACGCGCCCACCTCCTGCGCTGGCAGGGCGCATATCTGCAATTCACCAACGCCAAGGCGCCCTGGCCTGACCACCCGCTTCGCCGCGCAGTGCGTTTGATGCGCGAGCGCTACCCCGACGACGACTATCTGCTCGAGGCCCTGATGGGCGTGCCCGGACTGGCCTGCCGCGCCGGCTACGTCGACGAGGCGATGGCCGCCGCCGACGAGCTGCAGCGGCGCGCGCTCGCGCGCTACGGCCCCGACACTCTTTTCACCGTCGAGGCCCTGGCGGCGCGCGGCAACCTGCTGATGCTCGCCGGCCGCAGCGACGAGGCGATCCCTTTGCTGGAGCGCGCCGCCGCCGGCTTCGCCAAGTTCACCGGCGACGGCAACGACGTGATCTTCGCCGAGATCACGCTGGCGCAGGCGCACTTCGGTGCCGGCCATCTCGAGACGGCGCAGCGGCTGGTGGATGCGGCCGCCGCCCGCGTCGCCCGCGACCACCCCGGCGACGCACGGCTTGCCAGCCGGCTGACACGGTACCGGGCGATCACCGAGAAGATCCGCGCCGGCGACCGGCCGCATTGCGGCGGCTGAGGCCGACGACCCTAGCGGACCACGAACGGCGACTGGTACGGGCGCCCGAACGCCACGCCGGCGACGACCGCGCCGACAGGCCGCAGGTGCATCTTGCCGGTGCGCTTGTTGTCGCGGGTGTCGACGAATTCGACCGGCCCGTCGACGACTTCGAGGATCGACAGGTCGGCCGGCGCGCCGAGCTGCAGCGTGCCGTGCTTCGGCATGCGGGCGATCACCCGCGCCGGCGCCGTCGTGACCATGGCGACGACCTCGGGCAACGAGAAGCCGAGGCCGATCAGCTTGCTCATCACCCACGGCAGGTACGGCATCCCCGGCGTGTTGCCCGAGAAGACGTGGATGTCCGATGAGATCGTGTCGGGCGTGCAGCCTTGCGCGATCGCCGCCTCGGCGATGGTGTAGTCGAAGCTGCCGCCGCCATGGCCGATGTCGAAGATGACGCCGCGCTTCTTCGCCGCGAGCGCGGCCGGCAGGAGCTTGCCGTCCTGGACGATGTTGGTGCCGTCGCCGGCGAGGTTGGGCGCGCCCGAGAAGCAGTGCGTCAGGATGTCGCCGGGGCGAAGCAAGTCGAGGATCTGCGCCATCAGCGCCCGGTCGGCGACGCCGCCGATGTGGCACATCACCTTGGCCGGAACGCCCGACATCTCGCACGCCTTGATCGAGCGCTTGAGCGGCTCGGTGCCGTTCCTGGCGATCACGTTCTCGCTCATCCGCACCTTCACACCGAGCACGATGTCGGCGTTCTCGGCGACGACGCGCGCCGCCGCCTCGGGCTGGGCGTAGTCGATGTTGTAGAGCTCGGGAACCGGAAAGCCGGCGAGCCCGGCGACGCCGATGTGCACGAACGCGTACTGGCGGGTTCGCGACGCGGGAACGATGAAGCGCCGGAAGGCGGCGAAGTTGTTGGCGCCGGCGTCGCCCGCCGACACGACGGTGGTCGTGCATTGGTACGGCACGAGCTCGTCGGCCGGAATGCCGATCGCCGAGCCGTAGGGATACGAGTGGCAGTGCAGGTCGATCAAGCCCGGCGTCACCAGCTTGCCGCCGACGTCCATGACCCGGGCGCCGCGCTCGGCCGCGATCGTCGGCGCGATGGTTTCGATCTGGCCGTAGCGGATGCCGATGTCGCGCCTGCCGGTCAGGCCCTGGCTTGGGTCGAGCACGTTGGCGTTGCGGATGAGCAGGTCGTACTTGTCGGTCGGAGCCATCGCCGCCTGCACCGCGCGCGGCAGCGCGCCCAATACCGCCAGCGACGTGCCCGCTTTCAGAAACTGCCGACGTGCCGTTGAGTTCATCGCGCCCTCCTTCACTGTGGTGGTGAATGGCCCGGCCGGGTGGCCGCGGGCAGCTTAGCCGTGCAAGGAGGGTCTGTCACTCGGGCGATGCCAGCGACGAATGGCGGGAATCGCCCGCCGATTGCGCTATTCCAAGGAAACGGAGGTCCCGGATGAAACGGTTTCTCGTGCGCATCATCGTCGCCGTCGTGGCGCTCGGCGCGTTCCTGCTGCCATCGCTGGCGCTGGCGCAGCAGACGCTGGTCATCAAGCCCCTCGCCGAGAAGAAGGTGGCCACACTGCCGGCGGGCGAGCTCTTCTGGCGGATCGAGAACTTCGCGTCGCTCGATCAGGCGAAGTCGGCCGCCGGCGAATGGGCGGTCGTCACCGAGTCGGCGGGCAAGGTCTGGCTCTTCACGCTCGGCCCGCCCGGAGGCGCCTCGCCCGGCGGCGCCAAGGTCGCCGAGGTCGGGCCGATCGCGCGCATCGCGGCACCGGAGTACCTGCTGCGCATCAACGAGGCGAGCGGGCCGCCCGGCGCGGTCACCCCCGTCCACTCCCATCCGGGCTCGGAGGCGTTCTTCGTCCTGACCGGCGAGCAGAGCATCCGTGGCGCGCACGGAACGATGGTCGTCAAGGCCGGCCAACCCGAGGCCGGTCACGGGCCGGCGATGCCGATGCAGGTATCGAGCAGCGGCCCGGTGAACCTGCATTCGCTCGTGATGTTCGTCGTCGACGCCGGCAAGCCGTTCTCATCGCCGGCGACGCTTCCTTGAGGAAAGAGCCCGACATGGACCGCTTTCCTGCGGCGCTCGAATCCGTGTGAGCCGCAGGCCGCCGCGCTTGATCCGCGCGGCCGCGCTCGCGCCGACGTCTGGATCGCCGGCGCGGTGAACGGTCAGGTGCCGCAGTAGGTGCGGTAGCCGGCGGTGACGTCGGCCGCGGCCGGCTCGGCGTAAGGCGCGTTGTCGGCGGTCTCGTCGTACGGATGGCGCAACGCGTCGAGCAGGCGATCGAACGGGCCGAGGTCTTCGTCGTCGGACGCGGCGGCGAGCGCTTCCTCGACGCGATGGTTGCGCGGGATCACCCACGGGTTGACGCGGCGCATACGCTCGGCGCGCGCGGCGCCCGCGGCGGTTCCGCCGAGTGACGTGCCTTCGTCTTCGCGCGCCCAACGCTCGCGCCAGCGCTCGAGCCAGGCATCGGGCGCGCTGGCGTCGGCGCCCGCCGATGAGAACAGCGCGCGCAAGGGCGCGTCGTCGCCGGCGGCGGCGTCGGCGAGGCGGCGCCACGCGAGCGTGAAGTCGACGCGGCCCGCGTGCAGCACGGCGAGCCAGTCGTCTGCGAGCATCGCGTCGGCCCCGTCGTCGGCGCCGTCGGCGCGCTGCAGCCCGAGCTTCGCGCGCTGGCCGCTCAGCAGGTGGCGTCGATACAGCGCCGGGAACGCGTCGATCACGCGCAAGGCCTCGACCGTGGCCTGTTCCTCGTCGTCGGCGAGCAGCGGCAGCAGCGACTCGGCGAGGCGCGCCAGGTTCCAGCGCGCGATGCTCGGCTGGTTGCCGAAGGCATAGCGACCCTGGCTGTCGATCGAGCTGAACACGGCCGCCGGGTCGTAGGCCTCGACGAAGGCGCACGGCCCGTAGTCGATCGTCTCGCCCGAGATCGTCATGTTGTCGGTGTTCATGACGCCGTGGATGAAGCCCACGTTCATCCACTGCGCGATCAGCTCGGCCTGGCGTTCGGCGACGCGCTCGAGCAGGCCGAGGAAGCGCTTCGGCGCGCCGACGAGATCGGGGTCGTGGCGCGCGATCGTGTACTCGGCGAGCTGGCGAACGCGCTCGACGTCGCCGCGGGCGGCGAAGAACTGGAATGTGCCGACGCGGATGTGGCTCGCCGCGACGCGCGTGAGCACCGCGCCGGGCAGCACCGTCTCGCGCAGCACGGGCTCGCCCGTGGCGACGACCGCGAGGGCGCGCGTGGTGGGGATGCCGAGCGCGTGCATGGCCTCGCCGATCAGCACCTCGCGCAGCATTGGCCCGACCGCCGCCTTGCCATCGCCGCCGCGCGAGAACGGCGTCCGGCCCGAGCCTTTCAGGGCGATGTCGCGGCGCCGGCCGGCGCGGTCGATCACCTCGCCGAGCAGGATCGCGCGGCCATCGCCGAGCTGCGGCGAGAAGCCGCCGAACTGGTGCCCGGCGTACGCCTGCGCGACCGGCTCGGCGCCTTCGGGAACCGCATTGCCGGCGAAGATGGCGGCGCCGCCTTCGCCGGAAAGGGACGCGGCGTCGAGGCCGAGCTCTTCAGCGAGCGGCTCGTTGAAGAACAGCGACTTCGGTGCCGGCGCGGCTTCCGGGTGCCAGGGCACGGAGAAGCCCTGGAGGTCGCGGCCGTAGGAGTTGTCGAGGGTGAAGGAGGCAGCCATGGATATCACGTTGCTGGCAGCCAAGAGTCTGAACGACTTTCGGCGCCGACGACGGATCAGGGTCGATCGCTACGGATGCTCCATAGCCGACTGCGCATCGACGGCAGGGCGATCAACGTCAAGCGCACCTACCGGGTCGCGGCGCAAGAACAGCGGCCCGACGACGCCGCTGTAGCCGCGCCTCGGGCAGGGCGACGAAGCCCTCAGGGATGTCGGCGCCAGTGACCTGGCGCGCGGTCACTCGGTCTCCCGCCGCACGTCGGCCATGAAGTCGGCATTGGCGATCGACGGTCCGGCGTCGTCGTACAGCCCGCGGTAGACGCGCTTGAAGTCGGCGACGATCTGGTCGAGCGGCATCTCGTCGAAAGTGCCGCGCATCGCCACGTACTCCATATGCCGATTGCCATTGCGGTCGAAGGGGTGGTAGATCGAATCGGCGATGCCGTCGAACTCCAGCGGCAGCAGGCCGAAGCGCTCGCACAGC
>JADGRJ010000098.1 GCA_017881025.1 Rhizobacter sp.
TGCTCGGCCTGTGCGGCGTCGTCGTGATCTTCTGGACGGAGATCACGCGCGCGAGCGGCAGCGACCGCGCCGCGCTCGGCGCGCTGCTCACCGTCGCGTCGGTGCTGCTCTCGGCCGTCGGCAGCCTGGCAGCGAGCCGCAACCGACAGCGTCGCGTGGCGCTGTTGCCGGCGATGGGCTTCGGCATGCTCTACGGCGCGATCGCCGCGGCGTTGGTCGCCCTGGCCTTCGGCCGCAGCATCGTCTTGCCGACGGCGCCGAGCTGGTGGCTCTCGCTCGCCTACCTCGCCTTCGCCGGCTCGGTGCTGACCTTCGCCTGCTTCCTGACGCTGCAGGATCGCGTCGGCCCGGGAGCCGCGGGCACTGTCGGCGTGATGACGCCACTGATCGCGCTGGTCGTCTCGCTCGCGTTCGAGGGTTTTCGCCCCGACGCGCTCACCGCTGCCGGCGCGTCGCTCGCCATCGCCGGCAACGCGCTCATGCTGATCCCGGCACGCTCCGGTCCGCGGCCGGCGCCGGCCGCCGCGGAGGAAGCGGGATGAACTCGGTCTCGCCCGGAATTCGCGCGAAGCGCTGAGCCAGCCAGTCGTCTTCGGCGGCGCGGATCCGCTCGCGCGTGCTGGCGACGAAGTTCCACGACACGAAGCGATGGCCGAGCGACTCGCCGCCGACGAGGACGACGCGGCCGCCGCGCGGCGCCGACAGCTCGGGCGTCGTTCCCGGCGCGAGCACGACCATCGTGCACTCGTCGAACTTCACGCCGTCGACTTCGATCGGGTGGTCGAGCGCATAGAGAGCGCGCTCGCTGGCGTCGGCAGCCGGCAGCGCGATCGACGTGCCGCTCGCGACGGCGCAATCGAAGACCACCGCCAGCGTCGGCGATGCCATCTCGACCGGCGACGCGGCGCCGAACGCCGTTCCGGCGACGACGTGCGCGGTCGCGCCGGCGAGGCGGACGCGCGGAATGCGCTCGGCGGGAACGTGCTGGAACGACGGCGCCGAGTCCTCGAGCACTTCCGGCAAGGCGATCCAGAGCTGCAAGCCGTGGCTGCGGTGCGGCTGGCCGACGAAGTCCTTCGGCGTGCGCTCGGAATGGACGATGCCGCGCCCGGCCGACATCCAGTTGACGGCACCCGGCTCGATCCGCTGGACCACCCCGGTCGAGTCGCGATGCATGATCGCGCCCTCGAAGAGGTAGGTGAGCGTCGCCAGGCCGATGTGCGGATGCGGCCGGACGTCATGGTGCGCGCCGGCGGGGACGTCGATCGGCCCGAAGTGGTCGAAGAAGACGAACGGCCCGACCGCGCGCTGCTTGGCCGAAGGCAGCAGGCGGCGGACCAGGAAGCCGCCGCCGAGGTCGCGGGCCTGCGGCGCGAGAGTCTGCAACTGGGTCACGGACGGTCTCCGGAAGGTCGACCGGCCCAGTGTAGGGGCCGACTAAAATCCCCGGTTGCACTCCGCCCAGGGTCTGTCCTGAGCCCCTCATGAGCCTCAAATGCGGCATCGTGGGCCTGCCCAACGTCGGCAAGTCCACCCTCTTCAACGCCCTCACCAAGGCCGGCATCGCAGCCGAGAACTACCCGTTCTGCACCATCGAGCCGAACGTCGGCATCGTCGAGCTGCCCGACCCGCGCCTGGCGCAGCTGGCGGCGATCGTCAAGCCGGAGCGGATCGTTCCGGCGATCGTCGAGTTCGTCGACATCGCCGGCCTGGTCGCCGGCGCATCCAAGGGTGAAGGGCTCGGCAACCAGTTCCTCGCCCACATCCGCGAGACCGACGCGATCGTCAACGTCGTCCGCTGCTTCGACGACGACAACGTCATCCACGTCGCCGGCAAGATCGATCCGGTCGCCGACATCGAGGTGATCCAGACCGAGCTCTGCCTCGCCGACCTGGCGACCGTGGAGAAGACGCTGGCGCGCTCGACCAAGGTCGCGAAGTCGGGCAACGACAAGGAAGCGAAGCGCCTGGTCGAGGTGCTCGAGAAGTGCAACGCCGCGCTCGACCAGGCGTGGCCGGTGCGCTCGATCGCCTTCAGCAAGGAAGAGCAGGCGGTGCTGAGACCGCTCTGCCTGATCACCGCCAAGCCGGCGATGTTCGTCGCCAACGTCGCCGAGAACGGTTTCGAGAACAACCCCCACCTCGACCGGCTGCGCGCCTTCGCCGAGAAGCAGCACGCGCCGGTCGTCGCGATCTCGGCCAAGACCGAGGCCGAGCTCGCCGACATGGACGACGAAGACCGGCAGATGTTCCTCGCCGAGATGGGCCAGACCGAATCAGGCCTGGCGCGGCTGGTCCGCGCCGCGTTCTCGCTCCTCGGCCTGCAGACCTACTTCACCGCCGGCGTCAAGGAAGTGCGCGCCTGGACGATCCACGTCGGCGACACCGCCCCGCAGGCCGCCGGCGTGATCCACACCGACTTCGAACGAGGCTTCATCCGCGCCCAGACGATCGCCTTCGCCGACTTCGTCGCCCACAACGGCGAGCACGGCGCCAAGGAGGCCGGGCGGATGCGCGCCGAGGGCAAGGAATACGTCGTCAAGGATGGCGACGTGCTGAACTTCCTGTTCAACGTCTAGATCTCGGGCGGCCGTTCGCTATGTCGCGTGCCGCCGCTCCCGCCCCCGTCGCGACGTCGACGCGCGGCTGGATGCAGTGGTCGGTGCCGCTCGTCCTGACCGCGCTGGCGTACTTCGCGACCGGCATGGCCGCCGTCAAGCTGGCGATCCCGCCGGCGTTCGCGTCGCCGCTCTACCCGGCGGCCGGGAT
The DNA here is from genome assembly GCA_017881025.1 of Rhizobacter sp. Classification (GTDB taxonomy): domain Bacteria; phylum Pseudomonadota; class Gammaproteobacteria; order Burkholderiales; family Burkholderiaceae_C; genus Schlegelella_A. The sequence continues at coordinate 2,770 of JADGRJ010000098.1, forward strand.
CGCGCTGGCGAGCGTCCTCGTCTTCGGCTGGCGCATGCTCGCCGGCGTCGCCCTCGGTTCGCTCGCCGTCAATCTCGCGGTCCACGCGTCGCGCGGGTTCCACGATCCGGCGGTCGTCGCCGTGCCGCTGATCCTCGCCCTCGCGGCAGCGCTCCAGGCCGGCGCCGGCGCGGCGCTGGTGCGCCGCTTCGTTCGCCAGCCGCTGACCCTCACCTTGCCGCGCGACGTCGCCGCCTTCCTCGCCTGCTGCGCCGCGAGCAGCGTCGTCAGCCCCAGCATCTCGACGCTCGCCCTGCGCGCCAGCGCCGTCATCGCGCCCGCGAACGGTCTCGTGACGTGGGCGACCTGGTGGCTCGGCGACCTGGCCGGCCTGCTCATCGCGACGCCGATCGTCCTCACACTGATCGGCAGGCCGCGCTCGGAGTGGGCGCCGCGCCGCCTCCCGGTCGGCCTGACGATGACGCTAGTGGTGGCATTCCTCGGCCTGGGCATTGTCCAGGCGTCGCGCTGGAGCAGCGAGCGGCTGCGTGCCTCGTTCGCGCACGACGCTTCGGGCGCGTCGCTCATCCTCGCGACCCAGCTCGAAGAGCCGCTGCGCGCCCTCGAGGCGATGCGCGGCGTCTTCACCGTCGTCCGCCACATGCCGCGTGCCGACATGCGGCTGGCGACGCAGCGCTGGCTCGACTCCGGCGCCGTCAGCGCGATGGGCTGGAGCGAGCGGGTTCGCCGCGAGGACATCCCCGCCTTCGAGACGCGCGTCCGCGCCGACGGCGCGAACGGCTACCGCGTCTTCGACCGCACCGACGCGGTCGCGCCGCTCGAAGGCCCGGCCGGCACGGCGGGCAGCGCGCCGACGCGGGCCGACAGCGGCGAAGTGATCGCGGTTCGCCTGATCGAACCGTTGCAGGGCAACGCCGCGGCGCTCGGCGTCAACAGCCTGTCGATCCCGGCCGCGCGGGCGGCGATCCAGCAGACGGTCGACACCGGCAATGCGGCGGCGACGGCGGGGTTTCGCCTCACCCAGCAGGAGGCAGCGGACAAGCGGATGGGGATCGTCATCTACCAGGCGATCTACGACGGCGAGATGGCCGGGATTGCGCAGCGCCGCGCTGCGCTGCGCGGCGTCGTCTTCGTCACCTTGACGATGGACACGCTGCTTGCCGGTGTCGTCGGCCAGGTCCCGGCGTACCTCAAGCTCTGCGTCGTCGACGCCGACCCGCTGGCGGCGCGGCGGCGCCTGTCGGGCCGCCCGGGCTGCGAGACCGACAGCACCGGCCTGATGCACGAGCGGCCGGTGGTTTTCGCCGGCCGGCAGTGGGAAGTTCGCGTCAGCGCCGATCCCGGCAGTGTTCCCGGCAGCGCCGATCGCAGCGTCTTCACGATCGCCGCGGTCGGCCTGCTGTCGGCGGCGATGCTCGGCGCGTCGCTCCTGATCACGACCGGCCGGACGCGGCGGATCGAAAGCGCGGTGCGCGAGCGGACGGCGGCGCTGCGCGCCGAAGTGAGCGAGCGCCAGGCGGCCGAGACCGCGCTGCGCGCGAGCGAGCAGCGCTTCCGCAACATCCTCGACAACGTGCCGATCGGCGTCGTCTACACCGATTTGGCCGGCCGAGTCATCCAGGCCAATCCGCGCTATTGCGAGCTGACCGGCTACGACGAGCGCGAGCTGACGGCCCTCAGCCCGGCCGCCCTGACGCACCCCGAGGATCTCGCCAACGACGAGATGCTGACCGCCCAGCTGGTCGCCGGCGAGATCCCCATGTACCGGCGCCACAAGCGCTGCCTGAACCGCGCCGGCGACGTCGTCTGGGTGCGCTCGACGGTCTCCCTGCTGCGCGACGCCGCCAACGAGCCATGGCGGATCGTCGGCGTCGTCGAGGACATCACCGAGCACCTGCGCCTCGAGGAGGCCGAGCGAGCGCGCGAGGCGGCGGAAGTGTCGAACCGGGCCAAGAGCGACTTCCTCTCGCGCATGAGCCACGAGCTGCGCACGCCGCTGAACGCGATGCTCGGCTTCGCCCAGCTGCTCGAGATCGACCGGCGCCACCCGCTCACGCCGACGCAGCGGCCATGGGTGGCGCAGATCCAGCAGGCCGGCTGGCACCTGCTCGAGATGATCAACGACGTCCTCGACCTGTCGCGCATCGAGTCGGGCAACCTGCGCCTGCAGACAGCGACGCTCGAGCTGGCCGAGCTGGCCGAGGCGACGACGGCGCTGGTCGCCAGCGACGCCGCCAAGCGCGGCATACGGATCAGCGTGGAGCTCGCGCCGGGAACGTCGGCGGTCTTCGGCGACGCGACCCGGGTAAAGCAGATCCTGACCAACCTCCTCAGCAACGCCGTCAAGTACAACGTCGACAACGGCCGGGTCCACGTCGCCAGCCGGCTCGCCGCGCCCGACGTCATCGAGGTCTCGGTCACCGACACCGGCATGGGCATGACGCCCGAGCAGATGGAGGAGCTGTTCCGGCCGTTCAACCGCCTCGGTCGCGAGCGGACCGCCCTCCAGGGAACCGGCATCGGCCTGGTCATCAGCCGGCGCCTGGCCGAGCTGATGGGCGGCTCGATCCGGGTCAAGAGCGTCCCCGGCAAAGGCTCCTCGTTCATCCTGAAGCTGCCCAAGGCGATCGACCCGGACACCGTCCGCTCGTCGCTCGACGACCTCGCCGCGCTGCCCGCCGATTACAACCGCCGGATCGTCCACTACGTCGAGGACAACGAGACCAACGTCGAGGTCATGCGCGGCATCCTGGCGCAACGGGCGCAGGTCCAGATGGAGGTCTCGGTGACGGGGCTCGACGGTCTGGCCGGCGTCCGGGCGCGGCTGCCGCACCTGATCCTGCTCGACATGCACCTGCCCGACATCAGCGGCCTGGAGCTGCTGCGCCACCTCAAGGCCGACCCGGCGACGGCGACGATCCCGGTCATCGTCGTCTCGGCCGACGCCACCGCCCAGCAGGTCGATGCCGCCCTCGACGCCGGCGCCGTCCGCTACCTGACCAAGCCGGTGGCGGTGAACGAGCTGCTCGCCACTGTCGACGACCTGCTCGACCGGATGGACACCGGCTTCAGCTGACCCTGGGAGCGCGCCTTGCCGGCCATAGCCGGGGCGCATGGGCGCCATTGGGCGTCTCTTAGCACTCTCTGGCCTCGAGTGCTAATATCTGCGGAACTGAAAGGGGTTAGCGCATGTCTGATCTCGCCATGAACCACTCTTCGCCGAATGCCCTCGCCGTGCGGGATCCCTGGGCCCTGGTCCCGTCCCTCGGCAACCTCGACGCCTACATCGGCGCCATCAACCGCGTCCCCCTGCTGACCCAGGAGGAAGAGACCGAGTTCGCCCGTCGCCTGCGCGACGACGGCGACCTCGCCGCCGCCGGCCGCCTGGTCGTCTCGCATCTGCGCCTGGTGGTCTCGATCTCGCGCAAGTACCTCGGCTACGGCCTGCCCCACGGCGACCTGATCCAGGAAGGCAACGTCGGCCTGATGAAGGCCGTGAAGCGCTTCGACCCCGACCAGGGCGTCCGCCTGGTCAGCTACGCCATGCACTGGATCAAGGCCGAGATCCACGAATACGTCCTCAAGAACTGGCGCATGGTCAAGGTGGCGACGACCAAGGCGCAGCGCAAGCTCTTCTTCAACCTGCGCTCGATGAAGCAGTCGATGAAGGACGATGCGGCCGACAACGACACGCACCGCTCGACACTGACGCAGGGCGAGGTCGACATGCTCGCCAAGAGCCTGAACGTCAAGCGCGAGGAAGTCCTCGAGATGGAAACCCGTCTCTCGGGCGGCGACGTCGCGCTCGAGCCGCAGAACGACGACGGCGAGGAGAGCTACGCGCCGATCGCCTACCTGGCCGACGACGCCTCCGAGCCGACGCGGGTGATCGAAGCGAAGAAGCGCGACTGGCTCGCCGGCGACGGCATCGCCCTGGCGCTCGACTCGCTCGACGCGCGCAGCCGCCGGATCGTCGAGGAGCGCTGGCTTAAGGTCAACGACGACAGTTCGGGCGGCATGACGCTGCACGACCTGGCCGGCGAGTACGGCGTCAGCGCCGAGCGGATCCGTCAGATCGAAGTCGCCGCGATGAAGAAGATGCGGAAAGCTCTGGCTCACGCGGCCTAGGCCGCGCGAGCCGACGCTTCCCGCCCTTCTTCGAAGCAGGGCTGCTCCCTCCCCGCTTCGCTCCCCTCCCTTGCTCCGCAAGGGAGCGTCCAGGACTTGCTCCCTCCCCGCTTCGCTCCCCTCCCTCCGAGAGGGAGGAGCCGGCCCCTCAGGGCCGTTTTCAATTCAGGCGGCGAGAAGTTGCTTGATGTCCGTGGCCAGGACCTTCGGGTCGCCGCCGTAGGGGACGAAGAGGCGCACCCTGCCTTGGGGGTCGAACACGAATGACGCCGCGCTGTGGTCCATCGTGTAGCTGCCGGGCGACTTGCCGGGGACCTTGGCGAAGAAGACCTTGAACTCCTTGGCCGCCGCGGCCGTCTGCTCGGCGTTGCCGCGCAGGGCGACGACGCCCGGGCCGAAGTTGGCGACATAGCCCTTGAGGATCTCGGCGGTGTCGCGCTCGGGGTCGATCGTGATGAAGACCGTCTGCAGCTTGTCGGCGTCGTCACCGAGCAGCTTGCGGATCTGTGCCAGCTCGGCCATCGTCGTCGGGCAGACGTCAGGGCACTGGGTGTAGCCGAAGAAGACGACCGTTACCTTGCCCTTCCAGTCGGCGAGGCTGCGCGGCTTGCCGTCGACGTCGGGCAGATCGAGCTTGCGGCCGAACTCGGCGCCGGTGATGTCGGTGAAATGGAACGTCGGCGCACCGTTATTGCCGGCGATGCGATCGCAGCCGGCGAGCAAGGCGGCGCCAGCCATCCCGAGGACGACGCTGCGACGGGTCGGGGTCACAGGAAGAGCGGCCACAGGTAGTGGTCGACCAGCAGCGCGGCGAAGAGCAGCGTCAGGTGGAGGATCGAGAAGCGGAAGGTCTTCCTCGCCAGCGCGTCGGAATAGCCGCGCCAGAGCCGCCACGCGTAGCCGCTGAACATCGCGCCGAGGACGATCGCCGCGGCCAGGTAGATCGGCCCGCTCATGCCGGCGACGAAGGGGAGCAGCGTCGCCGCGAAAAGCACCAGCGTGTAGAGGAAGACGTGCAGGCGCGTGAACTCCGAGCCGTGCGTCACCGGCAGCATCGGCAGGCCGGCACGGCGATAGTCCTCGGCGCGGTAGAGGGCGAGCGCCCAGAAGTGCGGCGGCGTCCAGAGGAAGATGATCAGGCAGAGGATCAGCGCCTCCGGGCCGACCTCGCCGCGGATCGCGGCCCAGCCGAGCACCGGCGGCATCGCCCCCGACGCGCCGCCGATGACGATGTTCTGCGGCGTCAGCGGCTTGAGGAGGACGGTGTAGACGACGGCATAGCCGATGAAGGTGGCGAGGGTGAGCCACAGCGTCAGCGGGTTGACCGCGAACCAGAGGATCGCGCCGCCGGCGGCGCCGAGCGCGGCAGAGAAGGCGAGCGCCTGGCCGGTCGTCAGCTCGCCGGTCGCGGTCGCGCGCCAAGACGTGCGCGCCATGCTCGCGTCGATGCGCTGCTCCACGAGGCAGTTGAACGCCGCCGCCGCCGCGGCGACGAGCCAGATGCCGGCGACGGCGGCGAGCGCGAGCTGCCAGTCGGGCAGCCCCGGCGTCGCCAGGAGCATGCCGATCAGGGCGCAGAAGACGATCAGCTGAACGACGCGCGGCTTCGTCAGCGCGTAGTACTGACGCAGCTTCGCCGCCAGCGAGACGCTGCGGGGGGCGACCGGCGCGAGGGTTTCAGCCATGATCGATCGATTCTATGAAGCGAGCGCCGACGCGCCGCCGGCGTCGACCGAAGAAGGCGCGGTGCGCAGCGGCGCGCTCCGCATCAGGAGCACGGTCAGGACGACGACGAGCGCGGCGGCGCCCGCCGTGTGCGCGACGGCCGCGGCGAGCGGCCAGCCGAGAAGTACGTTGCCGAGGCCGCTCGCCGCCTGCCAGGCGATCAGCCCGAGCAAGGCGAGTGCCCAGGGCCGCGTCGCCGCGCCGGCGGCATGGAGGCGCCAGGCGAACGCCGCGATCGCGGGCAGCAGGACGAGCGCGCCGAGCCGATGCGCCATGTGGATCGCGGTGAGCGCCGCGAACGGCAGGTAGCCGGCACTGCCGCCGCCGAGCGGCCGGCGCACGACGAAGCCCTCGGCGACGTCCATCTCGGGCCACCACGACCCCTGGCAGGTCGGAAAGTCGCTGCAGGCGAGGACGGCGTAGTTGCTGCTGACCCAGGCGCCGAGAGCGATCTGGACGACCGTGAGCGCGGCGACCGCGACGAGCCCGGCGCGCAGCACCGGCGACAGTGCCAGCGGCCGCGGCGCATAGCGCTCGGCCTGGATCGCGAGCAGCGCGAGCAGGCCGACGCCGCCGATCAGGTGCAGGGTGACGATCGCCGGGTAGAGCCGCCAGGCGACGGTGAGCGCGCCGAACGCGCCCTGCACGCAGATCCAGAGCAGCGTCAATAGCGCCCATCCCGAGCCGATCCGGCCGCCGGAGCGGCGCGCGGCGCGAACCGCCAGCGCGGCGAGGACGACGACGAGCGCGCCGATCGCCGTCGCCGCGTAGCGGTGCAGCATCTCGATCCACGCCTTCGTGACCGTCACCGCGCCGGTCGGCACGTCGGCCTCGGCGGCGGCGATGTGCACGCTCGCCCCGATCGGGCTGGCGTGGCCGTAGCAGCCGGGCCAGTCGGGGCAGCCAAGGCCGGAGTCGCTGAGGCGAGTGAAGGCGCCGAACAGGACGAGGTCGAAGCTGAGAAAGAGGATGAACCAGGCGAACGCCTGCAGGCGCAGCGCGGGCACGTCGCCGCCGCGCGAGCGGCGCCAGAACCAGGCCAACGGCACCAGCGCGACCCCCGTGCCGACGGCGAGCACGCCGAGGAGCGGTGCGAGGTCGACCGTGACCACGGCCGTGCTCACTGGTACACCCTCGCGCTGCGCGCGGTCCCGCCAAGCGGGACGGAGCGTCCCTTTCGGAGCGGCCGTGCGGGGGCGCTCATCGCCCCGGCCGATCCCAGCCGGCGGAAGCGCGCAGCAGCTTGTCGATGTCGCGCTTCAGGCGCGCCGGATCGGCGTCGACGGGCACGCGCATCATCCAGTCGCCGCGCGGATCGACGAGGTAGAGATGGTCCTCGAGCGCCTGCCCGGGCGCCGGCGCGAGCCATTGGCCCAGGGCCGCGCGGTCGGTGCGCAGGACGGTGGTCGGCGTGAATGCGTCGCGCACGTCGCGCGTCGCGGCGATCGCGGCCAGGGTCTCGCGCCGCGGCGCGGCGTTGTCGTCGATCAGCCAGAGCTTGTCGACGCGATCCTTCTCGGCGCCCAGCGCCTCGTGCAGCTGGCGCTGCAGCCAGAGATGGCGCTCGCAGCGCGAATCGCAGGCGCCGCCGGCGACGACGACGACGAGCCACTGGCCGCGCAGCGACAGCGGCGCCGACGCGACCCCGGCGAGGTCGACGAGCGGCAGCGAAGACGGCATGGGCCGCGTCGGAACGACCAGCTCGCCGTAGTTCGTTCGAGCCTGCGGCCGCAGCACGAAGTAGGTGAAGTACGACGCGATCACCGGCGCAGCGCAGACGAGCAGCACGGCGATCATCTGCCAGCGGCCGCGCTCGGTCCGGCGCAGCGCGGCGTCGCGCGGCGACGGCAGCGAGTGGACGCTGAAGTTGACGAGCAGCGCCGAGTCAGGGCTTGCCGGGGCGGATGAATCGATGCCAGACATAGAGGAAGGCGATGCCGACCGCGAGGGCGAACCACTGGAAGGCATAGCCGTAGTTCTTCTGCACGTCGGTCGCCGGCGCCGGCCAGTGGCGCAGCAGGCCGTCGGCCGTCGAGCCCGGGGCGTCCTGCTGCAAGACCGACAGCGGCAGCAGGTCGAGCCCGGTGTCACGCGCGAATGAAGCGATGTCGAGATTCTGCCGGATCGGCCCGCTGGCGGCATCGGCGAACTCGAACAGGCGCGACGGCGCCGGTGCGACGATGCCGTCGACCGCGACCACGCCCTCGGGCGTCGCGAGCGCCGGCAGCACCGTGCGGGCGGTGAAGTTGCGCGCCGCCCAGCCGCGCTGGACGAGGACGACGCCCGATCCGGGCGCCAACGCGAGCGGCGTGACGACGAAAAAGCCGACCTTGCCGTCCATCTGGCGGTTGTCGAGAAAGACGGTCCGGTCGGCGAGCCAGTGGCCGCGCAGACTGACGCGTCGATAGTGCTGGGCGTCGGCGGCGAGCGGGGCGCGCGCGAGCGTCGCGCCGTCGAGCGCGGACTCGAGCGCGCGCGCCTCGAGGCTTGCCTGCTGCGCAGTCTTCTCATCGGCGCGACCGAGCTGCCAGACGCCGAGGCGCGCCGCGAGGGCGACGCCGGCGAGCGTCGCGAGCAGCGTCGCGACGGCGCGGACGCGGGCGCGTCGCGGTGCGGCGCTCGAAGATGGAAGCTCGCCGTTCACGAAAGGCCTGTCCCCGTCATGACGACGACCCCCGACCATAATCGTCGACGATGAATGTCCTGATCGGCGTCGCCTTCGCTGTCATCCTCGGCGCCGTCGCCTGGGCCGGCGTGGCGATGCTGCGCGGCGGCGGAAAGGAGGGCTCGAAGGGCGGCGACATGATGCGGGCGCTGGCAGTTCGCATCGCCGTGTCGGTGCTGCTGTTCGCCTGCATCGTCATCGCCTGGTCGCTCGGCTGGATCCATCCGACCGGCGTCCCGCTCGGCCGCTGAGGGCCGCCGGACAGGTTCCGGAGCGCGGCCGGGACCGACGCCGGGCCGCCCCAAGGCGGTCCCGCGCCCCCTCTCGGGGGGCAGCGAACAAAGTGAGCGTGGGGGCCTTCTAAAGCCAGTAGACGACGATGTAGAGGCCGAGCCAGACGACGTCGACGAAGTGCCAGTACCAGGCTGCGCCCTCAAAGCCGAAGTGGCGATCGGGCGTGAAGTGGCCGCGCATGATCCGGATCGTGATGAACAGCAGCATCAGCATGCCGATGAACACATGGAAGCCGTGGAAGCCGGTCAGCATGAAGAACGTCGAGCCGTAGGCGCCCGAGCTCAGCTTCAGGTTCAGCTCGCTGTACGCGTGCATGTACTCGTAGGCCTGAAAACCGAGGAAGGTGATGCCGAGCAGCACCGTCAGCCACATGAAGACGATCGCGCGCGCACGGTGGTTGGCGACCAGCGCGTGGTGGGCGATCGTCACGGTAACGCCCGAGCTGAGCAGGATCGCGGTGTTGAGGGTCGGGATCGGCCACGGCCCCATGGTCGCGAACGGCTCGATGGTGCCGGCCGGCGAGCCCGTGTAGCCGGGCGCCACGCTCGGCCAGACCGCCTTGAAGTCGGGCCAGAGGATGGCGTTGTCAAGATCGCCGAGGTCGGGCAGCGCGTGACGGCGCACCCAGTAGAGCGCGCCGAAGAAGGCGCTGAAGAACATCACCTCCGAGAAGATGAACCAGCTCATGCTCCAGCGGAACGAGACGTCGATGCGCTTGCCGTAGAGGCCGCCTTCGCTCTCGCCGATCGCCTGGCGGAACCACTGCTGCAGAACGAACGCCCACAGCACGAAGCCGCCGAGCACGACCCACGCGGCCCAGGGCGCGCCGTTGACCCACTGGCTGGCGCCGAAGATGATGAGCAGGAGGCCGAACGCGGCCGAGGCCGGATGGCGCGACGGCGCCGGGACGAAGTAGTAGGGCTGCGCGCCCGCCGGGGTCGTTGCCGACATGTGGTGTTCTCCTGCCTATTTCCGAATTCTTGGGGCGCTCAGGCGGCGACGCCGCTCTTGACCACCCAGTTGACCAGCGCGATCAGCGCGGCGACGAAGAGCGCGGCGACGAGCACGCCGGCGACGACGAGATGGAGCGGGTTCAACTCGCCCACGTCGCGCTCGAGGTCCTTCGACTTGCGCACGCCGAAGAACGACCAGACGACCGCCAGCAGCGTGCGCAGCAGCGAGGCCTTGCGGCGGCCGGGGTGCGCCATGGCGTCGCTCTCGGTCACGACGCCACCTTGGCCGGCAGCAGCGGCGCGGCCAGTGCCGCCGGCTCGACCGGCGTCTTGCCGCCGACCTCGAAGAAGGTGTACGAGAGGGTGATCGTGCGCACGTCCTTCGGGAGCTTGCGATCGACGACGAACACCACCGGCCACTGCTTCGACTCGCCCGGCTTCAGCACGTGCTCGGTGAAGCAGAAACACTCGAGCTTCTTGAAGTGCGCCATCGCCACGTTGGGCGCATAGCTCGGGAACGCTTGCGCCACCATGGTCCGGTTCTGGCGGTTGCGGAACTCGTACATCACGGTGGTCACTTCGCCGGGATGGACGTCGACCTTCGCCTGCGCCGGCTTGAAGTCCCAGGGGCCGCGCGCGTTGGCATCGAACTCGATCGTGACGGTCCGGCCGAGGTCGACCTGCGAGTTCAGGGTCGCCCCGACCGCCTCGCCACTCTGCACCTCGGCGCGGGCGAGCACGTTGATGCCGATCGCTTCGCAGATCGTCCGGTAGATCGGCACCAGCGCGTAGCCGAAGCCGAACATCAGCACCGTGACGACGACGAGCTTGCCGACCATGCGCCGGTTGTCGGCGACGAGCGTCCTGGCGCGGGCGATGGCGGACAGTGACATCGGCTAGCCGAAGAAGGCGCTCTTGGCGATGAAGCCGAGGAAGAAGACGAGCGCGATCGACGCCAGCACGAGCGCGAGGCGCAGGTTGGCCTTCTTCTGGTGCTCGGACGTCATCGCGACGGTGCTCAGGCGGGGACGGCGCTGCCGCCCGCGGCGTCGAGGTGCGGCGGCACGGGCGCGCCGATGAT
>JADGRJ010000014.1 GCA_017881025.1 Rhizobacter sp.
GTGGCCGGCGTTGACACACCACAGGCCCGCGACGGCGTCGAGCACCTGGCGGCCCTCCGGCGTCCAGTAGTGCATGTCCTTGGCCTTGGCGAGCAGTCGCGGTGCGGTCTTGAACTGGCGGCTGGCCGTGAACGGCATCCAGTAGGCGTCGAGCTTGGCTGGCGGCGCGGTCGACGGCGTGGCGGCCGGCGCCGCGGCGGGGTTGAGGTCCTTGTGCATGTGCGTCTCCCGCGCTTGCTGGCCGGTGCGGACAGCGGAGGAAAACAGAGAGTCTAGAAGAACTGCGACGCCGCCGTCCTTTCACATCGGAAAACGCGGATCTCGTCATGTGAGATGATTCCGTGCTGCAGTGCCGCAAAATTTCTCATGGTGGAGGATGTTCTCCTGCAATGTGAAACACTCTCACTAAGTCATTGTCAGTATTGATATTTCTCGTCGCTCATTCATTGCCGCAACCCTGATGAATCGCGCCGGCGATTGATTACGCTGCCGGTCAACGATTCGCCTTTTTCCCTTCAGGAGGACTTCATGCACGCACCGACCCGAGAAGAACAGATCCGCGCCCTCGAGCAGGACTGGGCCCAGAACCCGCGCTGGAAGGGCGTCCGCCGGACGTATTCGGCGAGCGACGTCGTCCGCCTCGCCGGCTCGGTTCGCATCGAGCACACGCTGGCGCGTCGCGGCGCTGAGAAGCTCTGGAATCTCGTCAACACCGAGCCCTTCGTCAACACGCTCGGCGCACTCACCGGCAACCAGGCGATGCAGCAGGTCAAGGCCGGCCTGAAGGCGATCTACCTCTCTGGCTGGCAGGTCGCGGGCGACGCCAACATCGCCGGCGAGATGTACCCCGACCAGTCGCTCTATCCAGTGAACTCGGTGCCGATGGTCGTCAAGAAGATCAACAACACCTTCACCCGCGCCGACCAGATCCAGTGGTCCGAGGGCAAGAACGACATCGACTATTTCGCGCCCATCGTCGCCGACGCCGAAGCCGGCTTCGGCGGGGTCCTCAACGCCTTCGAGCTGATGAAGTCGATGATCGAAGCCGGCGCCGCGGGCGTCCACTTCGAGGACCAGCTCGCGTCAGTCAAGAAGTGCGGCCACATGGGTGGCAAGGTGCTCGTGCCTACGCGCGAAGCGAACGCCAAGCTCACCGCCGCGCGCCTCGCCGCCGACGTGATGGGAACGCCGACCCTCGTCATCGCCCGCACCGACGCCGAAGCCGCCGACCTCGTCACGAGCGACGTCGACGACAACGACAAGCCTTTCCTCACCGGCGAGCGGACGATCGAGGGCTTCTACCGTACCCGGCCCGGCCTCGACCAGGCGGTCTCGCGCGGCCTCGCTTACTCCGAGTACGCCGACATGGTCTGGTGCGAGACCGGCAAGCCCGACCTCGCGTACGCGAAGGCGTTCGCCGAGGCGATCCACAAGAAGTTCCCGGGCAAGCTGCTCGCGTACAACTGCTCGCCGAGCTTCAACTGGAAGAAGAACCTCGACGACGCGACGATCGCCAAGTTCCAGCGCGAGCTCGGCGCGATGGGCTACAAGTTCCAGTTCATCACGCTCGCGGGCTTCCACAGCCTCAACTACTCGATGTTCAACCTCGCCCACGGCTACGCGAGGAACAGCATGACCGCGTTCGTCGAGCTCCAGGAGGCCGAGTTCGCCGCGGCGGACAAGGGCTTCACCGCCGTCAAGCATCAGCGCGAGGTCGGCACCGGTTACTTCGACGCGGTGACGACGACGATCGAGCGCGACGCGTCGACCGCCGCGCTCAAGGGCTCGACCGAGGACGAGCAGTTCTTCGACCGCAAGCACGCCTGATCGCAGTCACGCGGCTCGGCCCCGAGGGGGCAGGCCCCTCTCTTGCTTCGCCCGACGGTTCCGTCGGGCGATTTTCTTTTGGGACCTGTCGATGGGCTGGAATTCGGCCAATCGCCCCCACATGCACGGGTTGTGTCGGCGCGGCGGCGACCGGCGCGTTTCTCCGGCCGGTCCGGGCACCCAGAAAAAATGACCGCTTTCTCCGATCGATTCTTCCGCTCGCTCCTGGCCGCGCTGATCCTCCTCGCCAGCGCATCGCTGGCCCAGGCGTTCGGCCTGGACGACGTCGGCGCGCGTGCCAGCAGCCTCGCCTCCCGGCCGTACAAGGCGCCGGCCGTGACCCTGCCGACGCAGTTGCGCGAGCTCGACTACGACGCCTACCGCGACATCCGCTTCCGCCCCGAGAAGGCCCTCTGGCGCGCCGAGAAGCTGCCATTCGAGCTGATGTTCTTCCACCAGGGGCGCGCTGTCCCCGAGCCGGTGCGGATCAACATTGTCGAGCCGGCCGGCGAGCGGGTCGTCGCCTTCGACCCGGCCCTGTTCGACTACGGCAAGAACAAGTTCGAACCGCAGACCTTGAGCGGCCTCGGATTCAACGGCCTTCGAGTCCACCACGCGATCAACAAGCCCGGCTATAAGGACGAGGTCGTCGTCTTCCAGGGCGCGAGCTACTTTCGCGCGCTCGGCAAGGGGCAGTCTTACGGCCTCTCGGCGCGCGGGCTCGCGGTCGACACCGCCGCTCCGGAAGGCGAGGAGTTCCCGCGCTTCGTCGAGTTCTGGATCGAACGGCCGCGCGCCAATGCCACCTCGCTGACGATCTATGCGCTGCTCGACTCGCGCCGCGTCGCCGGCGCCTACCGCTTCGTCCTGACGCCCGGGGTGGAGACGACGATGCAGGTGACGGCGCGGCTCTATCTGCGCGACAAGATCGGCAAGCTCGGCATCGCGCCGCTGACGAGCATGTTCAGCTTCGGCGAGAACCAGCCCGGCCGCGACGACTACCGCCCCGAGGTTCACGATTCCGACGGCCTGTCGATCCAGCTCGGCGACGGCGAATGGATCTGGCGCCCGCTCGTCAATCCGCGCCGACTCCTCGTGACTTCGTTCGGGACGAGCAACCCACGCGGCTTCGGCCTGATGCAGCGCGACCGCTCGCCGGCGAGCTACGAGGACCCCGAGGCGCTCTACGAACGGCGACCGAGCGCATGGATCGAGCCGGTCGGCCACTGGGGTGCCGGCCGCATCGAGCTGGTGCAGATCCCGACACCCGACGAGACCAACGACAACATCGTCGCCTTCTGGGTGCCGCAGTCGCTGCCGTCACCCGGCAAGCCGCTCGACATCGCGTACAGGATCCACTGGCAGAGCGCGGGCACGACCCCCGCCGGCAAGGGCTGGGTCGTGCAGACGCGGCGCGGCCGCGGCTTCGGCAAGAAGGTCGATGGCGAGATCAACTACGTCGTCGACTTCGACGGCCCGGCGCTGCGCTCGCTCGCGGCGTCGGCCGACGTCGAGCCGGTGATCTGGGTCGATGCCAACGCCGAGGTGCGCGAGCGCAACCTCTTCAAGAACCCGGTCAGCGGCGCCTGGCGCATGACCGTTCGCATCAAGCGCAACGACGCGGCCAAGCCGGTCGAGCTGCGCGGCTACCTGAAGCAACAGCAATCGACACTGACCGAGACATGGAGCTACATCCTTCCCGCCGAGGCCGACAGGCCATGACGATGCCGGTGGCGCACCCGCCGCTCCAGCGCAGCTCGATGCCGGCCGTGCCGTGGGCCGGCTCGCCGCTCGGCCGGCCACTGCGCCGCCTGCTCGGCCGTGGGCCGCGAGTTCCGAAACGGCGCGCCAGCGATGCGCGCCCGCTCATGCTGCGCAGGCTCGTGTTGCTCGTCCTCGTCCTCCTCGGCGCGTACGTCGGCACGCAGGCGATGGCCGAGGTGCTGCCCGAGCGCGGCGCGGCGCTGGCCGAGCGTGGCCTGCTCGTCCTCTTCGGCATCCTCTTCGCCTGGATCTCGGCCGGCTTCTGGACCGGCGTGATGGGCGCGGGCGTGCTTCTCTTCGGCCGCGGTGGCAGCCCGCTCATGCGCGGCCTCGCCAGCGAGCCGCTGCGGCCGCTCGATCCGGCGGCGCGAACGGCGATCGTGATGCCGATCTGCAACGAGCACGTTCCGACGGTCTTCGGCGGCCTCGCGGCGACGATCGACTCGCTGGTCGCGACCGGCGAATCGGAGAACTTCGACGTCTACGTGCTGAGCGACACGTCCGACACCGACATCCGCGCCGCCGAGCACGCGGCCTGGAGCGAGCTCGCCGGCCGCATCGCCGCCGACAGCTCCGGCGAGAGCCCGGCGTTGCAGGTCCACTACCGCTGGCGCCAGCAGCGCGTCAAGAGGAAGGCCGGCAACGTCGCCGACTTCTGCCGCCGCTGGGGTGACGCCTACCGCTACCTCGTCGTCCTCGACGCCGACAGCGTCATGACCGGCGAGTGCCTGACGACACTGGTGCGGATGATGGAAGCGCACCGCGACGCCGGCATCATCCAGACCGCGCCGCGCGCGGTCGGCCACGAGACGCTGCACGGCCGCGTCCAGCAGTTCTCGGCGCGCGCCTACGGGCCGCTCTTCACCGCCGGCATGCGCTTCTGGCAGCTCGGCGAATCGCACTACTGGGGCCACAACGCGATCCTGCGCATGGCGCCGTTCATGGCCCACTGCGCGCTCGCGCCGCTGCCGGGCGACGGGCCGCTCTCGGGCGAGGTGATGTCGCACGACTTCGTCGAGGCGGCGCTGATGCGCCGCGCCGGCTGGAAGGTCTGGGTCGCCGACGAGCTCGACGGCAGCTACGAGCAGGTGCCGCCGAACCTCCTCGCCGAGCTGCAGCGCGATCGCCGCTGGTGCCACGGCAACCTGCAGAACTCGCGACTGATGTTCGAGCCGCGCCTGCACGCGGTCCATCGCACGGCGTTCCTGACCGGCGTCCTCGCCTATGCGTCGTCGCCGCTCTGGCTCGCGTTCCTCCTGCTGTCGACGCTGCTGTTCGCGCAGAACGCCGGCAACGATCCGACCTATTTCCCCGAGCCGTATCAGCTGTTCCCGGTCTGGCCGACCGCCAACGTCGCCCTGATGCTGACGCTGTTCGGCCTCACCGCCGTGCTGCTGCTCGCGCCGAAGGTGCTCGCGCTCGTCGCGTTGATCGAGTTTGTCCATTCGCTCCTGCTCGCGCCGGTGCGGATGCTCTTCCACAGCCAGTTCGTGCTCGCCGCGCTCACCGGCTGGCGCCTCGACTGGAAGTCGCCGCCGCGCGATGACGCCTCGACGTCATGGCGCGAAGCGGCCGCGCGCCACGGCGTCCACACCATCCTCGCGGTCGCCTGGATCACGGCGATCGTCGTCACCAGCGAGGCGTTCCCGTGGTGGCTGTCGCCGATCCTCGCCGGCCTGCTGTCGGCGATCCCGCTCTCGGTGTTGACGAGCCGGGTCAAGATCGGCCGCGCGCTGCGCCGCCGCGGCCTGATGCTGACACCGGAAGAGAGCCGCGAGCCGCGCGTCCTGCAGGAAGCACGCCGCGCCGGCGCGGCGGTCGCCGCCCGCCTCGCGACGCTGCGCGCCGCGGTCGCCGATCGCAGCGTCCAGCGGCGCGTCGTCGCCGCGCTGCCGGCGCGCCAGCCGCCGCGCGCCGCCAAGGCCGACGCCGAAGCGGGACGCATCGAGCGGGCGCTGCGCGACGGACCCGAGGCGCTCGTTGGCGACGACGGCTTGCGCCTTCTCTCGAGTCGTTCCGCGCTCGCCGTCCTGCACCGTGAAGTCATCGCCCGTCGAGCCCATCCCGATTGGTGGCGCGGGCAGGAGGACGTGGTGGCCGACCACGCGCCGACCTTGCCGATGGCGCAGTGGCCCGACGAGTCCGACGCCGCGAGCGGCTTGAATCGCGAGCCCGCAACCGAGCCGCTTTGACCCGTCGATCGCCTTTCGGGTAAGGTCGGCGCGCCGGGCGACGCGAGCGCGTCGCCGCTGCGCTGCATGGCCGACGACATCGCGACCCTTCGCCGCATCCTGCGCACGAGCCGGACGATCGCCGTCGTCGGTCTGTCGGCCGAATGGCACCGGCCGAGCTACTTCGCCGCCAAGTACATGCAGGAGCACGGCTACCGGATCATCCCGGTCAACCCGCGCTACACCGAGGTCCTCGGCGAGCGCTGCCACGCGTCGCTGGCGACGATCGACGTGCCGGTCGACATCGTCGACGTCTTCCGCCGCACCGAGGACGTGCTGCCGATCGCCGAGCAGGCGATCGCGATCGGCGCGAAGTGCCTGTGGCAGCAGATCGGCGTCAAGAACGAGGCGGCGGCCGCGCTCGCCGCCGGCGCCGGGCTCGACGTCGTCATGGACCGCTGCGTCAAGATCGAGCACGCGCGCCTGTTCGGCGGCCTCAACTGGGCCGGCGTCAACACCGGCGTGATCTCGGCGCGCCGACCCGTCTGAACGACGGCACTCACCGACCGAACGAAGCTCGTCATGCCCGACCACCGCTTCCAGCCCGAGACGCTCGCGATCCACGCCGGCCAGATCCCCGACGCCGCGACCGGAGCGCGCGCGTTGCCGATCTACCAGACGACGAGCTTCGTCTTCGACAGCGCCGACCACGCCGCGAGCCTGTTCAACCTGCAGACCTTCGGCAACGTCTACTCGCGCCTGTCCAACCCGACCGTCGCCGTCCTCGAGGAGCGCGTCGC
The DNA here is from genome assembly GCA_017881025.1 of Rhizobacter sp. Taxonomy (GTDB): domain Bacteria; phylum Pseudomonadota; class Gammaproteobacteria; order Burkholderiales; family Burkholderiaceae_C; genus Schlegelella_A. Next base: position 6,563 of record JADGRJ010000014.1, read on the forward strand.
CGCGCTCGAGGGCGGCCGCGCCGCGCTGGCGTCAGCGAGCGGCATGGCGGCCGAGGCGATGGCGCTCTTGACGCTGCTGCAGCAGGGCGACCACGTCGTCGCGGCCGGCGCGCTCTACGGCGGCAGCGTCAGCATGCTCGCCGTCAATCTGGCCAGGCTCGGCATCGAGACGACCTTCGTCGACGCGAGGTCGATCGACGCCTTCGCCGCGGCGATGCGGCCGACGACGCGCGCCGTCTTCGCCGAAAGCCTCGGCAACCCGAGCCTGCAGGTGCTCGACATTGCCGCCGTCGCCGCAGTCGCGCACGGGCACGGGGTGCCGCTCGTCGTCGACAACACGGTGCCGTCGCCGTTCCTGTGCAACCCGATCCGTTTCGGCGCCGACATCGTCGTCCATTCGGCGACCAAGTACCTCGGCGGCCACGGCACGACGCTCGCCGGCGTGATGGTCGAAAGCGGCCGCTTCCCGTGGGACAACGGCAAGTTCCCGGGGATGACCGAGCCGTCGAAGGGCTACCACGGCGTCAGGTTCTTCGAGACCTTCGGCGACTTCGGCTTCACGATGCGCGCGCGCATGGAGACGCTGCGCGTCTACGGTGCCGCCCTCGCGCCGACGAGCGCCTGGCAGATCTTGCAAGGCATCGAGACGCTGCCGCTGCGCATGGAGCGCCATTGCGCCAACGCCCTCGCGGTCGCGCGCTTCCTCGAGGCGCATCCGCGCGTCGGCTGGGTCAACTACCCGGGCCTGCGCGAGCATGCGGATCACGCGCTCGTCGCCAGGCAGATGCGAACGGTGGGCGAGACGCCGGGCGCATCGGGCCTGCTCGCGTTCGGCGTCAAGGGCGGCCTCGCCGCCGGCGTCCGCTTCATCGAGGCGGCGCAGCTCATGAGCCACCTCGCCAACATCGGCGACACGCGAACCCTCGTCATCCATCCGGCGTCGACGACGCATCGCCAGCTCGACGAGGCGCAACAGCTCGCGGCCGGCGTGGCGCAGGACATGGTGCGGATCTCGGTCGGCCTCGAGCACGTCGACGACATCCTCTGGGACATCGACCAGGCGCTCGCCGCCGTGGCTGCCTAGCTTCTCCGCAGCGAACCGATGTCGCCCCCACCGAGCTCCGTTCCGGCGCCGGTGGCGATCGCGCCGCAGCGCGAGGACAGGCGCCTCAAGGCGCTCGGTCTCGTCCTGCTCGCCGCCGGCGGTGCCTGCCTGGCCTGGCTCTCGAACCATCTGAGCGTTGAGTGGCCGGTCTCGCCGGCGCGTTTCGCCGTGTTCGCGGCGATCTGCGTGATGGCGGCGAACCTGCTCGCGGTCGGCCTCCTCGTCCTTGCCGCCGGTTGCGGCAAGACCCACTCGGCGAGCGCGCCGGGCCGCCGTCGCGCTGCCGTACTGCTGCGCATCGTCCTCGCCAACGTGCTCGCGCCCGCTGTGCTGTTCACGATCATCAGCCAGGATCCCGAGCTCGCTGCCGAGGCCGAGCGGCAAGGCTGGGACGCGTGGGTGGCGGGCATTTCGGCCGCACTGCTCGTGATCGGGTGGCGCCTGTGGCGGCGCAGCCGGCAGTACGGCGCGCTCGGCGCCGACGAGGCGATGGCGCGCGACCGGCGCGCGCCTGTGCTCTATCTGCGCTCTTTCGTCGACGATGGCGAGGCGGTCATCGACGGCAGCGTCTCGGCGCTGGTCCGGCGCGGCACGAAGATCTTCGCTCCCGTCACTCCCGAGCAGGAGATGGCGGAGATCCTCGCCCACGTCGGCCCCGTGGTGGCGATCGGCAAGCCCGGCGAGCCGTTGCCCGAGCTCGGCGCGGCGCGGCTCTACGTCTCCGACGACCAATGGCAAGCCAAGGTCATCGAGCTGATGGACAAGGCCGCGCTGGTCGTGATCCGGCTCGGCGCTTCGCCCGGGCTGCTCTGGGAAATCGAGCAGTCGCTCGAAAGGCTGCCGCGGCGGCGGATCATCTTCGCCGTCCTCGGCAGCGCGGCGCTCGCGCCCGCGCTCGCGGCACGCCTGGCCGCCGTTCTCGGCCCGACGTTCGAGCTCGTGCTGCCGCAGCCGGCCCCGGTCGGCTGGCTGGCCGCGCTGTACCGGGACCCGCGTCGTCGCATCGGCGGCTTCGTCTGCTTCGCCGCCGACGCCACCGCATGCGCCGTTCCGGTTCAACTCTGGCCCATGCACTGGCAGGACGTGCCTTATCTGGTGATGGCGCGACCTTCGGCCGCGCCGCTGCGTCGCGCCTTGCGCGAGGTCTTCGCCCGGCTCGAGCTGCCCGGCTCCGACAGCGCCGGCCGCTCCCGCGCGGTCGCCGCGCTTCTGGCGGTCTTCTTCGGCTGGTCCGGGGCGCACTGGTTCTATCTCGGCCGGCGCCGCCTGGGCGTGATCTACATCCTGACGATCCCGCTCCTGTTCGCGCCGCTCTTCCTCGGTTTCTGGGACGCCTTTCGTTTCATCTGGATCGATCGCGCCGAGTTCGACTCGCGTTTCTCCGCCCTCGGCAGCACCTCGCCCGGCGCGTAACATGGCCGCGAGGCAGGACGGACGGTCATGAATCCATACGAGCAGGGGCTGGGCAAGACCGGCGCGAACTTCGTGGCGCTGTCGCCGACCAGCTTCGTCGAGCGCAGCGCCGAGGTGTTCGGCGACCTCGAGGCGGTAGTCCATGGCCGGCGCCGCTACACCTGGCGCGAGACGCGCGACCGCGCGGCGCGGCTCGCCGCCGCCTTGCGCTCGTTCGGCGTCGGTCGTGGCACGACCGTGAGCGCGATGCTCCACAACACGCCCGAGATGGTCGAGGCGCACTACGCGGTGCCGGCGTTGAACGCCGTTCTCAACACGCTCAACACGCGCCTCGACGCGGCGCTCATCGCCTGGCAGCTCGACCACTGCGAGTGCGCGGTGCTGATCACCGACCGCGAGCTCGTGCCGACCGTCGGCCCGGCGCTGCGCATCCTGGCCGAGACGCATGGCCGAAGGCCTGTCGTCATCGACGTCTGCGACAGCGAATACGCCGGCGCCGGCGATCGTCTCGGCGCGCACGAGTACGAGGCGCTGCTCGCGGCGAGCGATCCGCTGCCGGCGCTCGGGGGTCCGGCCGACGAGTGGGACGCGATCGCGGTCTCGTACACGTCGGGAACGACGGGCGACCCGAAGGGCGTCGTCACCCACCACCGGGGCGCCTACCTGAACGCGGTGTGCAACGCGGCGACCTGGACCATGCCGCACTTCCCGCGCTATCTCTGGACGCTGCCGATGTTCCACTGCAACGGCTGGTGCTTCCCGTGGACGGTGGCGCTGCTCGGCGGCACGCACATCTGCCTGCGCCGGGTCGACGCGGCGTCGATCCTGGCGGCGATGCGCGATGAGCGCGTCGACCACTACTGCGCCGCGCCGATCGTCCACAGTCTGTTGATCGGCGCGCCGGAGGCGTCGCGCGCTGGCATCACGCAGAAGGTGAGGGCGATGGTCGCGGGCGCGGCGCCGCCGGCGTCGATGATCGAGGGCATGGCGCGGATCGGCTTCGACATCACCCATGTCTACGGTCTGACCGAGGTCTATGGCCCGGCGGCGGTGGCGGTGAAGCGGCAGTCGTGGCAGGACGAGGCGCTCTCCGAGCAGACCCGGCTGAACGGCCGCCAGGGCGTTCGCTATGTGCTCCAGGAGGCGATGACGGTGCGCGACCCGGTGACGCTCGCCGAGGTGCCTGCCGACGGCCAGACGATGGGCGAGATCATGTTCCGCGGCAACATCGTCATGAAGGGCTACCTGAAGAACGCGAAGGCGACCGCCGAGTCGTTCGCGGGCGGCTGGTTCCACACCGGCGACCTTGCCGTGCTCGAGGCCGACCGCTACGTCAAGATCAAGGACCGCAGCAAGGACGTCATTATCTCGGGCGGCGAGAACATCAGCTCGATCGAGGTCGAGGACGCGCTCTACCGCCACCCCGACGTCCTGGCCTGCGCGGTGGTCGCCCGGCCCGATGCGAAGTGGGGCGAGACGCCGCTCGCCTTCGTCGAGCTGAAGGAAGGCGCCGGCGTCACCGCGGCCGAGCTGGTCGCGCACTGCCGCCAGCTCCTCGCCGGCTACAAGGTGCCGCGCGAGATCCGCTTCGAGCCGATCCCGAAGACGTCGACCGGCAAGATCCAGAAGTTCCAGCTGCGCCAGCGTGCCCGCTCGGCGGCGGCGTTCGAATAGACGATGTACGGGGGTCTGCCATGAACGACCGGGTCGCGACCGAGCTCACTCCCTTCGTCCGGCGCGGCGTCGACAAGCGCGGCGTCGTCACCCTCACCCTCGACCGGCCGCAGTCGTTCAACGCCCTCAGCGAAGGCATGCTCGCCGCGCTGCAGGCCGAGCTCGACGCGGTCGCGACCGACGAGACCGCCCGCGTCGTCGTCATCGCCGCCGAAGGCAAGGCGTTCTGCGCCGGCCACGACCTGAAGGAGATGCGAGCGGCGCCGTCGCTCGCGTACTACGAAGACCTGTTCGCGAAGTGCGCACGCGTGATGCTGACGATCCAGCGCCTGCCGGTGCCTGTGATCGCGCGCGTGCAGGGGATCGCCACCGCGGCCGGCTGCCAGCTCGTCGCCGCCTGCGACCTCGCCGTCGCCGCCGACGTTGCGCGCTTCGCCGTGAGCGGGGTCAACCTCGGCCTCTTCTGCTCGTCGCCGAGCGTCGCGCTCGCGCGCAACCTCGCCAGGAAGCCGGCCTTCGAGATGCTCGTCACCGGCGAGTTCATCTCCGCCGAGGAAGCGCGCGCCAGGGGCCTCGTCAACCGGGTCGCCGCCGCCGAGGCGCTCGCCGGCGCGGTCGAGTCGCTGGTCGCGACGATCGTCGCCAAGCCGCGCGCGGCGATCGCGCTGGGCAAGGCGCTCTTCTATCGCCAGGTCGAAAGCGGCATCGAAGCGGCATACGAGGACGCGGGACGGACCATGGCCTGCAACATGATGGAAGCCGATACCCTCGAGGGTGTCCAGGCGTTCATCGACAAGCGCAAGCCCGCCTGGCCGAGCTAGCGCACCGGGGAAGGGCGCGCGCCGCGGGTCTCGCGCGGTTGTCCGGACAACCCTCGCCAATCCCGGATTGAGAACCGGTTCGGCTTCGGTTATGTTTTCCAGGGGCGGCCCCGGGCCGCCCGAGACAGAACCCAAGGAGACTCCATGAGAAAGACGATTGCCGGCGTCATCGCCGTCTGCGCGCTCGCCTTCGGCGGCCACGCGCTGGCGCAGGAAAAGCTCACCGTCTGGTGGGTCAAGGGCTTCTACAAGTCCGAGGACGACGCCCTGTTCGAGGCGATCAAGAAGTTCGAGGCCAAGAGCGGCGTCAAGGTCGAGCTCTCGCAGTACCCGATCCAGGACATGATCCCGAAGACGGTCGCCGCGCTCGACGCCGGCTCGCCGCCGGACGTCGCCTACGCCGATGTCTACGACTTCCAGGTCACCGGCAAGTGGGCCTTCGACGGCAAGCTCGAGGACATCAGCGACATCCTCACGCCGATGAAGGCGCGCTTCCTCAAGAACACGCTCGAGACGACCTGGCTCTACGACGATAAGGCGAAGAAGCGCGCCTACTACGCGTTCCCGCTCAAGCAGCAGACGATGCACGTCGAGATCTGGCTCGACATGCTGCAGGCGGCGGGCTTCAAGGAAGCCGACATCCCGACCAAGTGGAGCGACTACTGGTCGTTCTGGTGCGACAAGGTGCAGCCGGCCTATCGCCAGAAGACCGGCTCGCGCGTCTTCGCCATCGGCCAGCCGATGGGCGTCGACTCGAGCGACTCGTTCTATTCGTTCCTGACCTTCATGGACGCCTACAACGTCAAGCTCGTCGATGACAACGGCAAGCTGCTGGTCGACGATCCCAAGGTCAAGGCCGGACTGGTGAGCGCCCTCAAGGACTACACCGACGTCGCCGTCAAGGGCTGCACGCCGCCGTCGTCGACGAGCTGGAAGGATCCCGACAACAACGTCGCCTTCTTCAACAAGACGACGCTGATGACGCACAACGCGACGATCTCGATCGCCGCCAAGTGGCTCGACGACGCCAACAACGAAGCCCTCAACGCCGAGCAGCGCGCGACCGCCAAGAAGAACTACGACGAGCTGATCCGCACCGCGGGCTTCCCGAACAAGCCGGACGGCTCGAAGATGGTGTATCGCGCCGCCGTCAAGACCGGCGTCGTCTTCTCGGCCGCGAAGAACAAGGCGCGCGCCAAGGAGTTCGTCGCCTTCCTGCTCCAGGACGAGAACCTGACGCCCTACGTCGAAGGCTCGCTCGGCCGCTGGTTCCCGGTCGTGACGACGGCGACGCAACGGCCGTTCTGGCAGGCCGACCCGCACCGCAGGTCGGTGTTCAACCAGTTCGGCGCCGGCACGGTGAACTTCGAATTCACCAAGAACTACAAGTTCACGATCGTCAACAACGAGAACGTGTGGGCCAAGGCGATGAACCGCGTCGTCAACGACAAGGTCTCGGTCGACCAGGCGGTGACCGAGATGATCGCCCGCATCAAGGCGCTCGCCGGCTGACCTGACGGCCCGCACGTGTCGACGCTCGCGCTCGACGGCGCCGGGCAGCCGAAGCGCCAGTCGGCGCCGGTCGGCCCCACCAGGAAGCGCCTCACGCCGTGGCAGGCGTGGGGCATGGTCCTGGTCGCGCCTTATGTGCTGATCTTCGCGGTCTTCGTCCTCTATCCGATCGGCTACGGCCTCTGGCTGGCGCGTCATCCGGCGAGCTACGTCAAGCTGTTCGACGATCCGGTGTTCGCGCGCACGGTCGTCAACACGCTGATCTTCCTGATCGTCGGCATCAACCTGAAGATGCTGCTGGCGCTCTTCCTGTCGGGATTCTTCGTCCGCACGCGGCCGTGGATCAAGTGGCTGTCGCTGCTCTTCATCCTGCCCTGGGCGGTGCCGTCGATCCCGACCATCCTGTCGCTGCGCTTCATGCTCAACCCGGAGTGGGGGATCATCAACTCGACGATCTTTCGCCTCACCGGGGCCGACGGGCCGAACTGGCTCAACAACCCGCAGATCGCGCTGGCGTTGTCGATCCTCGTCCACATCTGGAAGTCGTTGCCGTTCTGGACGCTGATCCTGATCGCCGGGCGGCTCGCCATTCCGGCGGAGATGTACGAAGCCGCCTCGGTCGACGGCGCGACGAGCTGGCAGAAGTTCAAGTTCATCACCTGGCCGTCGCTGCAGACGCTCTATCTCACTTCGAGCATCCTGTCGATGATCTGGACGCTCGGCGACTTCAACAGCGTCTACCTGCTGACCGGCGGCCAGCCCGCCGACCAGACCCACGTGCTGGCGACGCTCGGCCTGCGATACCTGCGCCTCGATCAGGTCGACATGTCGCTCGCGACGGTGGTCTGCGCGATGCCGCTGGTGCTGCCGCTTGTCTACTTCATGATGAAGCGGCTGTCGCGATGAAGGCATCGACGCTGAAGAAGGCCTCGGCCGAGGCGCGGCTGCTGCTGATCGGCATCCCGCTCGCGATCTGGACGCTGCTGCCGATCTATCACATGGTGCTGTTCGCCCTGTCGCCGAAGGAGCAGGCGGTCTCGGGCAAGCTCTGGCCCGAGCACCCGACGCTGCACAACTTCTCGATGGTCTTTCACCAGCAGCACCACTACCTCAGCCACTTCTGGCTGCAGATGTGGAACTCGGTGCTGATCGCCGTCGCCGTCGGCGCGATCACGCTCTTCATCGCCACCGCGGCGGCGTTCGCGATCAGCCGCCTGCGCGTCAAGGGCGGCCGCACGATCATGAACCTGGCGCTCTTCACCTACTTCATCCCGGCGGCTTTCCTCGCCGTGCCCATGTACAAGACGATGGGCAACTACGGCCTCCTCAACAGCCAGTGGGCACTGATCCTGGCGATGGTGACGATCGCGACGCCGTACTCGATCTGGGTCCTGAAGCAGGCGTCCGACAAGCTGCCGCTCGAGCTCGACGAGGCGGCGCGAATCGACGGCGCGACGCCGCTGCAGCTGTTCCGCCTCGTCTACCTGCCGCTGATGATGCCGTCGCTGGTTGCCGTCGGCACCTATGCGCTGCTGCTGGCGTGGAACGAATATCTCTATGCATTCCTCCTTCTGTCCGACGACAAGAGCACGACGCTCGGCGTCGCCCTCGGCAGCTTCCTCTCGGCCGACGACTCGCCGTGGGAGCTGCTGATGACGACCGGCCTCATCTATGCCTTGCCGCCGGCAGCGATCTACTACGTCTTCAAGCGCTACATGGTCGGCGGCCTCACGGCCGGCGCCGTCAAGAGCTGAGCAGTCATGATGCGCCCACGCTCGCTCGCGCTCGATGCCCCCCGAGGGGGCGCAGGCCTCCCTTGGGGCGGCCCGGCGGGAGGCCTGGCCTGATGGCCTCGGTGTCGTTTCGCAACGTCGAGAAGAGCTTCGGCTCGACCAGGATCATCCACGGCATCGGCTTCGACATCGCCGACGGCGAGTTCACCGTCCTGGTCGGGCCGTCGGGTTGCGGCAAGTCGACCCTGCTGCGAATGCTCGCCGGCTTGGAGGAGATCAGCGGCGGGACGATCGCCATCGACGACCACGTCGTCAACGACATCGAGTCGAAGGACCGCGACATCGCCATGGTGTTCCAGAGCTACGCGCTCTATCCGCACATGACGGTCGGCGACAACATGGGCTTCAGCCTGAGGCTGAGGAAGGCCGATCCGGCGCTGACCAGGGCGCGGGTCGCCAACGCCGCCAGGATCCTCAACCTCGGCCCCTACCTCGAGCGCTATCCGCGCGAGCTCTCGGGCGGGCAGCGCCAGCGCGTCGCGATGGGCCGCGCGATCGTCCGCGATCCCAAGGTCTTCCTGTTCGACGAGCCGCTCTCCAACCTCGACGCCAAGCTGCGCGTGGCGATGCGCGCCGAGATCAAGGCGCTGCACCAGCGGCTGAAGACGACGACGGTCTACGTCACCCACGACCAGGTCGAGGCGATGACGATGGCAGACCGCATCGTCGTCATGCAGGAAGGGCGCATCGAGCAGATCGGCACGCCGCTCGAGCTCTACGACCATCCGGCCAACCTGTTCGTCGCCCAGTTCATCGGCTCGCCGGCGATGAACGTCGTCAGCGGCGTCGTTCGTCGTGGCCAGGGGCAGGCGTGGGTCGAGGCCGAAGGCGGCGTTCGCTGGCCGATCGCGCCGGCGAGTCCCGGCCAGGACGGTCAGCCCGTCGCCTACGGCGTGCGCCCGGGCGACCTCGGCGTCGGCGGCGGTGCCGATTCGCGCTCGGTGCCGGCCGAAGTCATCGTCGTCGAGCCGACGGGCGCGGAGACCGAGCTGCTGGTCCGCGTCGGCGCATCGCAGTTCGTCGTCGTCATCCATGGCCGCACGCAGGCCCAGCCCGGCGAAACGATCCATCTGTCGATCGACACCGGCGCCGTCCATCTCTTCGATCCGACGAGCGGTATCGCGCTCACCGCCTGAGACAAATCCCGTTACGGCTGACACCGTGACGGACACCACGCTCGGTTGCGGCCACCGGTCGGCCGGTAGGACGGTTCCGACACGGCGACAAGGCGATCTCCTACGCTGAGCCCCATCGGCTGATTGCGCCATGACGGTGGCGAAGCCGCTCGGTTCTGCGGTGTCGAAGCCGCGCGGAGATCGTCATGAAGCGTCTTCACCTCGCCGCCGGCGCACTGCTGTTAGCGGCTCACCTGGGAACCGGAGCGACCGAGGTCGCCTACCTCACCGAGCCACTGCATCACTCCATGCAGAAGGTCTCGGCCGCCGGCGATGCGCGCTCGTACCGGATGGACGCGGCACGCCACATCTACGCCGCGTACGCGCCGCGCATCTTCAAGGGCCGGCTGCCGCCGTTGATTCACGCCGTCGTCGTCGTCGAGACGACGGTCGACGCCAGCGGCCAACCGCGCAGCATCAAGGTCGTTCGCGGTCCCTCGCATGCGCCGGACGTCACCCAGGCGGTCGTCGAGATGATCAAGCGCGCCGGCCCGCTGCCGGCACCGACGCGTTTCGCGGGCCCGGTCAGCTTCACCGAGATCTGGCTCGTCCACAAGGACGGTCGCTTCCAGCTCGACGCCCTGACCGAAGGGCAGAACTGAGGATCGCCGCCGCCGGCCTCACATCCCGGCGGTGAAGCCGCCGTCGACGTAGAGGACCTGGCCGGTGACGAAGCGCGCCGCCGGCGAGGCGAGGAAGACCGCAGCGCCGGCGAGCTCGTGCGGCTCGGCCCAGCGGCCGGCCGGCGTGCGCCGCTCGACCCAGGCCGTGAACTCGGCGTTGGCGGTGAGCGCCGCGTTCAGCTCGGTGCGAAAGAATCCCGGTGCGATCGCGTTGACCTGGATGTCGTGCGGCGCGAGCTCGACCGCGAGGCCGCGCGTCAGCATCGCGATGCCGCCCTTGCTCGTCTGGTACGGCACCGTCGTCGGCCGCGCCAGGCTCGACATCAGCGAGGCGATGTTGATGATCTTGCCGGCCCGCTTGGCCTGCATCGCCGGGATGACGGCGCGCGCCATGTAGAACGGCGCGTCGAGGTTGGTCGCCATCAGGCGGCGCCAGTCGGCGTCGCTGAAATCGACGATCGGCGCGCGGTGCTGGATGCCGGCGTTGTTGACGAGGATGTCGACCGGCCCGAACGACGCCTGCACCGCGGCGACGCCGCTGCGCACCGCGTCGGGATCGGCGACGTCGAACGCTGCCGCCTCGGCGGCGAGGCCCTCGCCGCGCAACGACGACACGGCGGCCTCGAGCTTGTCGCGATTGCGGCCGTTGAGGACGACGCGCGCGCCCGCGCCGGCAAGGCCGCGCGCGATCGCCAGACCGAGGCCCGAGCCGCCGCCGGTGACGAGGGCGAGCTTGCCCGAGAGATCGAAGCCCGGCGTCGCGGCGCTCAATTGGGTACCTCCGCGCTGCGCGCTGCGGTATTCGACTTGGGAGCGGCCCGGCGGCTCATGGCACCGGCGAGAGCAGCGGCTTGCCGGCGAAGTGCGCCTCGAGGTTGCCGAAGGCGAGGTCGGCCATCGCCTGGCGCGTCTGCCAGGTCGCGCTGCCGATGTGCGGCGTGAGGACGACGTTGTCGAGGGCGAGCAGCTCGCTCGGCACGCTCGGCTCGTTCTCGAACACGTCGAGGGCGGCGCCGGCGATCGTGCCGTCGCGCAGCGCGCTCACCAGCGCCTGCTCGTCGACGACCGAGCCGCGCGCGACGTTGACGAGGAAGCCCTTCTTGCCGAGCGCCGCAAGGACCTTGGCGTCGATGAGCTTTCTCGTTCCGGCGCCGCCGGGAGTGATGACGACCAGGAAATCGACCTCGCGCGCCAACGCCTCGGCGCTCGCGAAGTAAGGGTAGGGCGCTTCGGCCTTGGCGTTGCGCGAGGTGTAGGCGATCGACATGCCGAACGCCTCGGCGCGCCTGGCGATCGCCATGCCGATGCGGCCGAGACCGACGATGCCCAGGCGCGCGCCGCTCACCTTGCGCGCGAGCGGCATCGGCCCGTTCGCCGCCCAGGCGCCGCTCCGCACGTAGCGGTCGGCTTCGATGAGGCGCCGCGAGACGGCGAGGACGAGAGCGATCGCCAGGTCGGCGACCTCGTCGTTGAGGACGTTCGGCGTGTGCGTGACGGCGATGCCGCGCTCGCGCGCCGCGGCGACGTCGACGCCGTCGTAGCCGACGCCGAACACCGAGACGATCTCGAGCTTCGGCAGCTGCGCGATCAGCTCGCGCGGCACCTTCGATTCGCCGCTCGCCGCGATCGCGCGGATGCGCGGCGCCGCGGCGGCGAAGGCGGTGCCGTCATCGCTCTGGTGCGTCCGGTCGTGTACCTTGAACGCGCCGCGCAGCGATTCCATCATCGGCGGCCAGAGCTTGGCCGCCGTCAGCACCTCGATCCGATCGGTCTCAGCCATCGCGCCTTCCCTCACATGCCGACGTAGTTGGGACCGCCGCCGCCTTCGGGCGTGACCCAGACGATGTTCTGGGTCGGGTCCTTGATGTCGCAGGTCTTGCAGTGGACGCAGTTCTGCGCGTTGATCTGCAGCCGCTCGGTGCCCTTGTCGTCGACGAACTCGTAGACGCCGGCGGGGCAGTATCGGCTTTCCGGGCCCGCGTACTTCGCGAGGTTGACCTGGACCGGAACGCTGTTGTCCTTCAGCGTCAGGTGCGCCGGCTGGTCCTCGGCGTGGTTGGTGTTGCTGACGAAGACGCTCGACAGGCGATCGAAGGTGATCACGTTGTCGGGCTTCGGGTAGGCGATCGGCTTGCACTCGGCCGCCGGGCGCAGGTAGAGGTGGTCGGGTTTCGGCCGGTGGATCGTCCAGGGCGGCGCGTGGATTCCCAGGCGCGGCAGCAGCCACTGCTCGATGGCGGTCATCACCGAGGCGACCAGGAAACCCTTCTTGAACCACTGCTTGAAGTTGCGCGACTTGTCGAGCTCGGCGCGCAGCCAGCTCTTCTCGAACGCTGCGGGATAGGCGGCGAGCTCGTCGTGCCGGCGCCCGGCGACGAGGGCGTCGAACGCGGCCTCTGCGGCGAGCATTCCCGACTTGAGCGCGGCGTGGCTGCCCTTGATCCGGCTCGAGTTGAGATAGCCCGCCTCGCAGCCGACGAACGCGCCGCCGGGGAACACGGTCTTCGGCAGGCTGAGGATGCCGCCCGCGGTGATCGAGCGGGCGCCGTAGCCCAGGCGCTTGCCGCCTTCGAGCGTCTTCCTGATCTCGGGATGCGACTTCCAGCGCTGGAACTCCTCGAACGGGCTCATGTACGGGTTCTCGTAGTCGAGGCCGACGACGAAGCCGAGCTCGACCTGGTTGCCGTCGAGGTGGTAGAGAAAGGATCCGCCGTACGTGTCAGCGTCGAGCGGCCAGCCGCCGGTGTGCAGGGTCAGCCCGGGCTGCGCCTGCTCCGGGCGAACCTCCCACAGCTCCTTCAGGCCGATGGCGTAGCTTTGCGGATCTCGCCCCTCGTCGAGCTTGTAGCGCGCGATCAGCTGGCGACCGAGGCTGCCCCTGGACCCTTCGGCGAAGATCGTGTACCTGGCATGCAGCTCCATGCCAAGCTGGAAGTTCGCGGTCGGCTCGCCATCCTTGCCGATGCCGAGGTTGCCGGTGGCGACGCCGCGCACCGCGCCGTTCTCGTCGTACAGCACTTCGGCGGCGGGAAAGCCCGGGAAGATCTCGACGCCGAGCGCCTCGGCCTGCGTCGCCAGCCAGCGCACGACGTTGCCGAGGCTGACGACGTAGTTGCCGTCGTTGCGAAAGCAGTCGGGCAGGAGCGCGTGTGGGGTCGCCGTCGCGCCGGTCTCGGTGAAGAAGAGAAACTTGTCGCCGGTGACGGGCTGGTTGAGCGGCGCGCCCTTTTCCTTCCAGTCGGGAATCAGCTCGGTAATCGCACGCGGATCCATGATCGCGCCCGAGATGATGTGGGCGCCCGGCTCGGAGCCCTTCTCGAGGACGACGACCGAGATCTCGTGCGAGCGTTCGGCGGCGAGCTGCTTGAGGCGGATCGCGGTGGCCAGCCCTGACGGCCCGGCGCCGACGATCGCGACGTCGTACTCCATCGCCTCACGCGGCCCGTGTCGGGCAAGGATCTCGTCAGGGGTCATGCTGTCTCGCTTTTGTTGTCGGCCCGGGCACGCGTCTAAACTGGCGGTCGATTCTACGGAGCGCAGTCGCTGCACGTTCATGAGCTATCAGATCGATCTGTCGGGCCGCGTCGCCCTCGTCACCGGCGCCTCGGGCGGCCTCGGCGCGCAGTTCGCGCGCGTTCTCGCCAAGGCCGGCGCCGGCGTCGCCCTCGCCGGCCGGCGCGTCGAGCGGCTGAAGAGCCTGCGTGCCGAGATCGAGGCCGAGGGCGGCGACGCGCACGTCGTCGCGCTCGACGTCACCGACCACGCCAGCATCCGCTCGGCGGTCGCCCACACCGAGACGGAGATGGGAACGATCGACATCCTCGTCAACAACTCGGGCGTGGCGACGACGCAGGCGCTGGTCGACGTCGAGCCCGACGACTACGACTACGTCTTCGACGTCAACACGCGCGGCGCGTTCTTCGTCGCCCAGGAAGTCGGCAAGCGGATGATCGCCCGAGCGAAGGGCGCGGCGCCCGGCACCTTCACCGGCGGGCGCATCGTCAACATCGCGTCGATGGCCGGCCTCAAGGTGATGCCGAAGATCGGCGTCTACTGCATGAGCAAGGCGGCGGTCGTCCAGATGACCAAGGCGATGGCGCTCGAGTGGGGCCGCTTCGGCATCAACGTCAACGCGATCTGCCCCGGCTACATCGACACCGAGATGAACCACATGCAGTGGTCGACCGATCAGGGCAAGAAGCTGATCGCCATGCTGCCGCGCCGGCGCGTCGGCAGCGCGGCCGACCTCGACGTCGTGCTGATGATGCTGTGCGCCAACGAGAGCCACTTCATCAACGGCGCCGTGATCCAGGCCGACGACGGCTTCGCGCTGTAGGCGGTCGTCGCGTCGATGTCGATGCGGCCGCTCTCGCTGCTCGAGGCGCGCGTCCTCGGCGTGCTCGTCGAAAAGTCGCTGACGGTTCCGGACAGCTATCCGCTGTCGCTGAATTCGCTCACGCTCGGCTGCAACCAGAAGACGGCGCGCGATCCGGTGCTGGCGGCGAGCGAGGCCGAGGTGCAGGGCGCGGTCGACGCGCTGAAGACGCTGTCGCTCGCGTTCGAGTCGAGCGGATCGCGGGTCTCGCGCTACGAGCACAACATGGGCCGCGCGCTCGCCCTGCCTTCGCAATCGGTCGCGCTGCTGGCGACCTTGATGCTGCGCGGCCCGCAGACCGCGTCGGAGCTGCGCACCGCGACCGAGCGGCTGCACCGCTTCGCCGACATCTCGGCGGTGGAAGGCTTTCTCGACGAGCTGGCGGCGCGCCCGGACGAGAAGGGCGGCGCGCTCGCCGTCAAGCTGCCGCGCGCGCCGGGCGCCCGCGAGCAGCGCTGGGCGCATCAGCTGAGCGGTGCGGTCGATCCGAGCGCGTTTCCCGCCGCGAGCGACGGCGAGACGATCGTTCCGGTCAGCGAGTTGGCGGCGCTGAAGTCGCGGGTCTCGATGGCCGAAGCCGAGCTGGACCGACTGCGTGGCCTGGTCGACAGGCTCTACACCGAGCTCGGCGTCCAACGCTGATCATTGGCGGCGACATGCGATTCGAGCTGCCGGAAGCCAAGAAGCTCACGCTGGAGATGGTGATCCCGATCCGCTGGGGCGACATGGACGCGATGGGCCATGTCAACAACACGATCTACTTCCGCTACCTCGAAATCGTTCGAATCGAGTGGCTGCACCAGGTCGCGGGGGCGCCGGATCCGGCGGGGGAGGGGCCGGTGATCGTCAACACCTTCTGCAACTTCCTGCGGCAGCTGAAGTATCCGGGGGACGTGTTGGCGAAGCACTACGTC
Source organism: Rhizobacter sp. (assembly GCA_017881025.1). Taxonomy (GTDB): domain Bacteria; phylum Pseudomonadota; class Gammaproteobacteria; order Burkholderiales; family Burkholderiaceae_C; genus Schlegelella_A. The sequence continues at coordinate 21,968 of JADGRJ010000014.1, forward strand.
GCGAACCCAGGGCGGAGCAGCTTCGAGGCGTACGTCATCCTCGAGCGCACTGACGAGAAGGGGGTGCTGTACGCGAGCGGAGGGGCGAAGACGGTGTGGGTGAATTATCGCGAGGGCAAGGCGGTCCCGCTGCCAGAGACGCTGAGGGCTCTCATCGCCTGAGAAGTGGAACGCACCCAATGCTGTAGCTTAGGTCTGAGATCGCTTAGGGAGTATGGCTTCGCGAGGAAGTCGTCCATCCCCGCAGCAAGGCATTTTTCGCGATCTCCTGCCAGCGTGTTAACGGTGACAGCGATGATGGGGGTTCGCCGCTTGGACCTCCGCCCCTCTGATCGTCTAGTGGCGCGAGTCGCGTCATATCCGTCCATCACCGGCATCTGGCAATCCATCAGGATGACGTCGAACTCTTGTCGTTCGAGGGTCTCGACCGCGATAGCCCCGTTTTCGGCGGTGACGACTTCGAATCCGATCGCCGCCCCAAGCGAGATATGCACAGGCATTTCGCCGCCAAGTGTGTGGACGAGCTGCTTGACGATCGACAAACCGAGCCCTGTGCCACGCGACGCAGCATCTCCATCATGGCGCCGCTGACATAAGGGAAGGAAGACCTTCTCTAGCTCGACCTCGCCGATCCCGCAACCAGAGTCACTGACGCGGATGTCGAGACTTGCGCACGGCAGACATAGTCAAAATCGAATCCGCTCTTTTGGGGTCGCTCGGAATCGGACGTCGACCCGAGGGTGGCTAGCCCGAGGTCGTGCGCAAGCTTCAGCATCGAATCAACGATGCAAGAAAGTCGAAGATCCGTGGACGCCCTCTGCACAAAATCTTCCTCGAAGCGGAGGGCCTCTACGGGCTCGGCACTGATCGCGCTAAGGGGAGTACTGGCATCAACTTGGTCGAGCAGGACACCGAATTTCTCATTTCTAAGGATCGCTGGGTCCAAGGCCAACAGAGTCTTGTAGTCAAGTGCTAGGCACACGTGTGCACACGAAGAGAAATCGCGAGACTGAGAGATCGCCTTGGCTAGGTCGCGGGGCAAGGAGGAGGCAAAGCCGGCGATGACGAACGCCGGTTGAGATCCCTTGAGCCTTCCGAGGGCCCGGTCGAGTTCGGCCTCCAGTCGACCTTCCCCGAACTCCAGACCGCAGACCTCGATACCGCACCGGGATGAGTCGGCCGTGGATTCCCAGCGGACGATGCGCGTCGTCTTCTTCATGGCCCAGCGCAATCCTGAGCCGATGAGACGTTTCGACTACGTCCAGTCGAAGACTGAAAGTACGTAGTCCCAATCGATTTCGATGTCGGGATGCTCGGTCTTGGACATGAAGTCGTAATACCAATGCTGCGCTGCTCGAAGTCGCGCCTCGAACTCGCGAACGGGCATGACGAAAATCCAATGCGGAATGTCGTTCCCGAACGATATCGGAAAGGGACCGCCCTCCAGCTCGTCGTACTGGAGAGCCCGAAAGAATTGGACCATCGAGCGGCGGCCGCCGGTGATGTTGAAGTCCGCAGCGGTGGTGTAGCAGATTTCGTAAGTGGCCTTGACCAAGGCGGCGGTGACCATCTTGCTGGTTCCTCCGAGGTCCACGCCGAGACGGGTACTTTCGATAAGACGATTGCCGGTGAAGGATGCCAAGAGTGGCGCCTCGCCTTCCAGCCGAAGTGGTCGGATGACGTTCGACTGAAGCCGAAGCGTACCGAGCGGCTGCGCGTCGAGCTTTCTTTCGGCAAGTAGGACAAGCACATCTGACTTCAGATCCTCAGCTTCGGGCGTCCGCAATATCTGCCCCAAGGAGGGCATGTGGCGTGCGTACGCGGAGGACCTGACTTCGACCGCTTTGGCCAGATCTTGAGGAGTAGTGACGACACGGACCGTGAACGGCAGGCGCTCAACCCGATCCGGTGCAACCGAATAGGCTTTGGAAGAAGGTCGGGAAACGCTTAGCTGATTCAATTTGCGGAGAGAGTGCCGATATAGACGTACTCGTCAAGCAGGCCTTCGACGACAGAATGCATGTCGATCAATCGAATCCTTCACAGCTGGCGACGTTTCGGCGTTCGCCCTTTCCGCGATCGTGAACTAGAGCACGAATTTCGCCACGTCTTCCGATCGGCCGGGGTGCGCTCGTTGGAAGTGGCGACAGGTGTCGGCGGCCTGGCATTTCTTGGCTTCTTTCTAATCTACGCGCTGGCGGGGAAGACTGCCGCTTTCGCGCAACCCCAGCCCATTCGCTTGGCGATGGTCGTAGCGCTCTTGTCCGGCGCTGCGCTAATTCGCTTTAGGCGTCATTTCGTTGCTAGGCACTATGAGTGGATATGCAGTTCGATTGCTGTCGTCTGCATCATTTGTACCTCAGTCATCGGCAGCCTGAACCAAGTGGATGAGTCACCGTACTCTCGGTACTGGGCGATCTTCTCCGCCGCAGTTTTCATTACCGGAATCATATATGGCTTCACGAGACTGTCGCCCCTCACGACTATCCTGCTCGCGCTCCTCAACGCAGGGCTAGCTATCTGGTTCGCACTACGCCATGGCGGAGATGCGGCGGTGATGCAGCGGCTAGTCGTGCATTTAGGCGGCATCAATTTCATGTGCTACGCCTTGTACCGCGTCATCAGCATCAGAGAGCGGAAGCTCTTCCTGAAGGTAAAACGTCAGCGCAGCATCAACGAACTCAAACGCGCCAGAGACCGCGCGGAGGAGGCGAGTCGGGCAAAGTCCGCCTTTCTGGCCAATATGAGCCACGAGATTCGTACGCCCATGAACGGGATCATCGGCTCGCTGGCCCTTCTCGAATGCACGGATTCCGAGGCTCGACGTCGAACACTTACCGCTGTGGCGCGCCAGGCCGCTGATGGCCTCCTGCAGACTTTGAATGAGATCCTGGACTACGCGAAGTTAGATGCGAAGGGCGGTTCGTTGCACTTGGCCCCGCTTGATATCCGCCGCGTGTGCCAGGTTGCCGTGCAGACGTTTCAAGCCAATGCGATCGCTAAGGGAATCGCGCTCAAATTCGATCCATTCCACTTGCCTTCAGACGTGGCGATAGTCCAAGGTGACGAAGAGAAGCTTCGCCGCATCATCATGAACTTGGTAAGCAATGCCATCAAGTTCACGGCCGTCGGTGGCGTCACCGTCCGTCTGCGCGGAGCGCGAACTACACAGGGGGTCCGCCTAATCGTCCGGATTGCCGACACCGGCATAGGCATTGCCGCCGACAAGATTCCGCTCCTGTTCGACCCGTTCTTCCAAGTTGAGTCAGGGATGTCGCGGAGTTACGGCGGCACCGGGCTGGGCTTGGCGATCTCGCGTCAGCTGGCCCATGTGATGGGAGGCACGGTGCGAGTGCGCAGCACCCTCGGTCGGGGCAGTGTCTTCACTGTGCGCCTCTTGCTACCGGAAAGTGTCGAGAACTGGGTGCCCGCGCCGCTCGACGTGCCGCTGCCCCACCGTGCGCTTGCTGCCGCGCGCGGCAAGACGGTCTTGCTTGTCGAAGACAACGCGGTGAATGCTTTCATCTCGGCTGCGTCTCTGGAAACGATGGGTGTTGCGTCGGTCCACGCAAGCAACGGTAAAGAGGCCGTGGATCTGTTCCAAGAGCGGCGCTTCGACGCCGTACTGATGGATTGCGAAATGCCAGTCATGGACGGATTCGCGGCGACCAGACTCATTCGCGATCATGAGGCGCTCACTGAGGCTCCTCGGACGCCGATCATTGCGCTTACGGCCAACGCCCTCAGTGGTGATCGCGAGCATTGCTTGCGCCAAGGGATGGACGACTACCTCAGCAAGCCCATCGAGTTGCGCCAGCTGAGCTTGCTTGTTGCCAAGTGGCTCGGCAACCAGCGCGCAGCGGCCAACGCGGAAAGTTCCGAGCCGAAAGCGCAAGACGCCGTGGCTGCAGCTCGAGCAGCCTAAGTCATTCGGGGCGAGCCCCTACAGCAAAGCGTACGTCGTCGTCGCGTGCGCCACCAGCTTCCCGCCCGCCGTCCGGAACTCGACATCACCGTAAGACAAGCTCTTCCCGTGACGCAAAACGCGGGCCACGATGGCGACGCTGGCTGCGTCCTTCGGCACCGGCCGCACGAAGCTCGTCTGCAGCTGCACCGTCGTCATCGGCCTGAACTCGCCGAGCTGCGCGATCATCGCCACCAGCATCGCCGTGTCGGCGGCGGCCATGATCGCCTGGCCGCAGACGACGCCGCCGGCGTGGACGATCTCGGCCGAAACCGGCAGGCTCAGCGTCACCTGGCCCGGCTCGACCGACTCGACGCGAAGCCCCAGTCGATCGACGTAGTCGGCGGCGAGCCTGTCCAGCGTCGCCTGCAAAGCGGCTGCATCCATCGTCCGTGATCTCCCTGCGGCCATTCTAGGCAGCGCCCGCGCTGATAATCTCGTCGATTCGACTCAAGGGATTCGGCGAATGAACAAGATCTTTCCGAGCGCTGCAGCCGCCCTGGCCGGCGTCGTTCGCGACGGCCAGCTGATGGCCGTCGGCGGCTTCGGCCTGTGCGGCATTCCGGAGGCGCTCATCGAGGCGCTGCGCGATTCACGCGTCAAGGACCTGACGGTCATCTCCAACAACGCCGGCGTCGACGGCTTCGGTCTCGGCAAGCTGCTCGAGACGCGCCAGATCAGAAAGATGATCTCGAGCTACGTCGGCGAGAACAAGGAGTTCGAGCGCCAGTACCTCGCCGGCGAGCTCGAGCTCGAGTTCACGCCGCAAGGGACGCTCGCCGAGAAGCTCCGCGCCGGCGGCGCCGGGATCCCGGCGTTCTTCACGCGCACCGGCGTCGGCACGCTGGTCGCCGAGGGCAAGGAGTCGCGCGAGTTCGACGGCCACACCTACATCATGGAGCGCGCCTTGCTGCCCGAGGTCTCGCTGGTGAAGGCGCAGCGCGCCGACAAGTCCGGCAACCTCGTCTTTCGCCGCACCGCGCGCAACTTCAACCCGGCGGTGGCGATGGCCGGCAAGGTCACGATCGTCGAGGTCGAGGAAATCGTCGAGACCGGCGCGATCGACCCCGACGCCGTGCACCTGCCCGGGATCTACGTGCACCGCATCGTCCTCAACGCTCACCCCGAGAAGCGGATCGAGAAGCGCACCCTGCGCGCGGCCGCCAGCCTCGCGACGCCGGCCGGAACGCCCGCCGCCACGGCCGCCCAGGAAGCGGTCGACGCCATCGCCAAGGCGGCAGAAAAGACAGGAGCCTGACATGGCCTGGACGCACGACCAGATGGCGGCCCGCGCCGCCCAGGAGCTGAAGGACGGCTTCTACGTCAACCTCGGCATCGGCTTGCCGACGCTCGTCGCCAACTACGTGCCGGCCGGTATCGAGGTCTGGCTGCAGAGCGAGAACGGCATGCTCGGCATCGGCCCGTTCCCGACCGAGGACGAGGTCGACGCCGATCTCATCAACGCCGGCAAGCAGACCGTGACGACGCTACCCGGCTCGTCGATCTTCGGCTCGCACGATTCGTTCGCGATGATCCGCGGCGGCAAGATCAATCTTTCGATCCTCGGCGCGATGCAGGTCAGCGCCAAGGGCGACCTCGCCAACTGGATGATCCCGGGCAAGATGGTCAAGGGCATGGGCGGCGCGATGGATCTCGTCGCCGGCGTCGAGCGCGTGATCGTCCTGATGGAGCACGTCGCCCGCAAGAAGGACGGCACGATCGACCTGAAGATCCTGCCGGCGTGCACCTTGCCGCTCACCGGCGTCGGCGTCGTCAACCGCATCGTCACCGACCTGGCCGTGCTCGACGTCACCGATCGCGGGCTGGCGGTGCTCGCCATCGCCGACGGCGTCAGCCCCGACGAGCTCCAGTCGAAGACCGGCGTGCCGCTCCTCTTCTGACCGGCGCGGGCCGCGCCGCTAGCCCTGCTGTTGGCGGCGCATCTCCTTCCTCTTCATCTCGAGGTACTCGTTCTGCTCCATCTCGTGGAGCTGCTCCGCGTAGCGCTCGGTGCTCGCATACCACTCGCGGATGCGCTTCTCGGCCTGCTCGGCCGCCGGCAATGCGTAGGCGGACAGGTAGGCGTCGATCGCCAGGTAGTAGCGCATGGTGTTGCGCTCGAGGAGGCCGAGCACGCCGCTCTGGTAGACCGGCTTGCCGTCTGGCTTGCGCTCGAGCACGGTGAAGCCGACCTTCTGGCTGCCGAGCGTCGACAAATAGGTCTGCATCGCGACGCGCGCGGCGAAGCCGTAGCCGTAGGCATACGACATGTGGATGACGCTGCGCTTGGCGTCGATCGGCACCACCTCGACCTGGATGCGGTAGTTCTTCGTGCTGAGCGGGCCTTCGTCGGCGCTCAGCTGCACCTGCAGGTACTCGGGCGTTGCCGCGACGACGCTGTAGCTGAAGTTGAGCTGGTAGGCGTCTTCGATCGGCTGGTCGAACTTGCGGCCGACGTTCAGGTTCAGCATCTTCGGCGTGCCGCCGCCGGCCCGGCAGCGCTTGACGTTCAGGTGCAGGATGAGGATGTCGCACCAGTGCTCGGGCGCTTGCAGCGCCTGCTGCACCATCGCGAACGGGTGCTCGACGATCGCGTAGACGTCGCCCTTGAGGTCGCCCGAGGTCTGGGTCGACTCGAGCACCAGGGGCCGGCCGAACTGATTGCTGGCGAACTTGTCGTGCATCGCCGAGTGGCGCGCGCGCAGGGTGGCGGCGTCCTGCGCCGATGCAACCGCCGGGACGAGGGCGACCGCCAGTGCGAGACAGGCAGCACGCAGGAAGCGAGACGAGGGAAGGATGCTCACAGCCAGTACTCCCAGAGTCGAGCGAACATTTCCTTGGCGCGCGTCGTGAGCGGGCGCCGCTGCCAGGCCTCGAGCGTGATCGGTTCGGACGCGGCCAGGTCGCGCTCGAACGCTGCGCGCATCTTCGCGGCGAATTCTGCGCCGAGGACGACGGCGGTCAGCTCCTGGTTGTGCAGGAAGCTGCGCCAGTCCAGGTTGGTCGAGCCGACCGTCGCCCAGACGCCGTCGATGACGGCGGTCTTCGCGTGCAGCAGCGCCTCGCGGCGTTCATAGAGCTTGACGCCGCCGCGCAGCAGGGGCTCGTAGTGCGAGCGGCCGGCGTGGAAGACGAGCGAGGAGTCGCTCATGCTCGGGACGATCAGCTTGACGTCGACGCCGCGCGCGACGGCGCCGATCAGCGAGCGCATCAGCTGCGGGTCGGGGACGAAGTACGCGTTGGTGAGGAGGATCTCGCTTTCGGCGCTGTTGAGCGCCGAGATCAGCGTCACGTAGATCTGGCTGAACGGCTCGTCGGGCGAGCTGCCGATCGCGCGCACGACCTCCTGGCCTTGCGCCTTCAGGGCAGGGAAGTATTGGCGCTGCGCGAGCGGCTTGCCCTTCTGTCCCTCCCAGGTTTCCATGAAGAGCTTCTGCAGCGGCGCGACGACAGGCCCTTCGATCAGCAGGTCGGTGTCGCGCCAGGGCAGGCTCTTCTTGTCGCCGCCGCCCGAGCCGCCGCTCGTGCTGCCGCCCGAGCTGCCCTGGAGGCTGCTCGAATAGACGCTGCTGATGTTGATGCCGCCCATCACGGCGGTGCGCCCGTCGATGACCAGGAGCTTGCGATGGTCGCGGTTGTTGACCGTCCAGCCGGCCTTGGCGGCGAGCGGGTTGACCGGGTTGAACTCGAGGACGTTGATGCCGGCGTCGCTCAGGCGCTTGAAGTACTCCTTCTTCGTGGCGAGCGTGCCGACGCCGTCGTGGATCAGGTTGACTTGGACGCCTTGCGCCTGCTTGGCGATCAACGCGTCGGCCAGCTGCCGGCCGACTTCGTCGTCCTCGAGGATGTAGGTCTCCATGTTGATGCTGTCGCGCGCCGCGGCGATGGCGCTGAACATGGCGGCGTAGGTGTTCGGGCCGTTCTCGAGGATGACGACGCGGTTGCCGAGGACGAGCGGGCCGCCGGCGACGGCTTGCTCGAGCGCGAGGTGACGCGCCAGGACGTCGTCGTGTTCGGCGCCGCCCAGCTTGTCGATCAGCTCCTTGCTGCGCTCGGTTGACAGGATGCGGCCATTGGCCGCCTGGAACTGCACGCTGGCGGGGTCGGGCCGCGTCAGGTCGGGCGTGATGACGGGCAGGGAGCTGCAGCCCGCCAGCGCGACCGCAGCGCTCGCCGCGCCGCGAGTCAGCCACTTCGATAACGAGGAACGGTTCAAGCTTGATCTCCGGTCAGGGTTCGTTCCGAGTGTGGTGCCTTTCGATCAGGCGCCGGCGAGCGCGCGTGCCGATTCCGTCACCAGCGCCGGGCCTTTGTAGATGAAGCCGGTGTAGATCTGGACCAGATCTGCACCGGCCTCGCGTTTGGCGCGCGCGTCGGCGCCCGACATCACGCCGCCGACACCGATGATCGGAAAGCCCCGGCCCAGTGCGGCGCGCAGGCCGGCGATGACGACGTTCGAGCGTGCAGCAAGCGGCGCTCCCGACAGGCCGCCGCTCTCCTCGGCGTGGGCGAGGCCGGCGACGCCGTCCCGGGCGAGCGTCGTGTTGGTCGCGATCAGGCCGTCGACCCGATGGCGCGAGACGATGGCGGCGATCGCCTCGACTTGCGCGGCGTCGAGGTCGGGCGCGATCTTGAGGAACATCGGCACTCTTCTGCCGTGCTGCTCGGCGAGCTCGGCGCGCCGCGCGCCCAACGCGGCGAGCAAGGCATCGAGGGCGTCGTCGGACTGCAGCGTGCGCAGGTTCTTCGTGTTCGGGCTCGAGATGTTGACGGTCACGTAGTCGGCGTGTGCGTAGACGCCCGCGAGCCCGAGCAGGTAGTCGTCGGCGGCGCGCTCGATCGGCGTCGCCGCGTTCTTGCCGATGTTGAGGCCGAGGATGCCGCCGCGCGCGCGAAAGCGCGCCTGCCTGACGTTGGCGACGAAAGCGGCGAGGCCGTCGTTGTTGAAGCCGAGCCGATTGATCAGCGCGCCCGCCTGCGGCAGGCGAAAGATGCGCGGCTTCGGATTGCCCGGCTGCGCCAGCGGCGTCACCGTGCCGACCTCGACGAAGCCGAAGCCCATCGCGCCGAAGGCGTCGATGCAGCGGCCGTTCTTGTCGAGCCCCGCGGCCAGGCCGATGCGGTTCGGGAACGTCAGCCCGGCGATCGTCACCGGGTCGCGAACGCGCGCCTGCTCGATGAGCGCGACGAGCGGCGTTCGCTGGATCGCCGCGAGCACCGCCAGCGTCAGGTCATGCGCGTGCTCCGGATCGAGCCCGAACAGAAAAGGTCGGGCGAGCGGGAAGGGAATGAGCGACATGACGGGCGCCGATTCTGGCATCGCCGTGCATACTTCGCGGCAGGAGCCCCGCCATGGCCGAGCAGCGCATCGAGAAAGACACCTTCGGCGACATCGCAGTCGCCGCCGATCGCCTGTGGGGCGCGCAGACCGAGCGGTCGCTCCATCATTTCGATATCTCGACCGAGAAGATGCCGGCCGAGCTGATCCGCGCGCTCGCGTGGGTCAAGCGCAGCAGCGCCGTCGTCAACCGCGAGCTCGGCACCTTGCCGGCAGAGAAGGCCGACGCGATCGTCGCCGCCGCCGACGAAGTCCTTGCCGGCCGTCATGCCGGCGAGTTTCCGCTCTCGATCTGGCAGACCGGCTCCGGGACGCAGAGCAACATGAACATGAACGAGGTCCTCGCCAACCGCGCCTCGCAGCTGCTCGGCGGGCCGGTCGGCGAAGGCCGCCTCGTCCATCCCAACGACGACGTCAATCGCAGCCAGTCGTCGAATGACGTTTTCCCGACCGCGATGAACGTCGCCGCCGTCGAGTCGCTCGTCGGCCGGCTGCTGCCCCCGGTCGCGGCGCTGCGCGAAACGCTCGCGAAGAAAGCCGCCGAGTTCGCCTCGATCGTCAAGATTGGCCGCACCCACCTGCAGGACGCGACGCCGCTCACCCTTGGCCAGGAGATCTCGGGCTGGGTTGCGCAGCTCGATCACGGCATGGCGCACGTTCGCGACGCGCTGCCGCACCTGGGCGAGCTCGCCCTCGGCGGGACGGCGGTCGGCACCGGGCTGAACGCGCCGCCCGAGTTCGGCGCGCGCGTCGCCGCCGAGCTCGCGGCGCGCCTGAACCTGCCGTTCGTCACCGCGCCGAACAAGTTCGAGGCGCTCGCCGCGCACGACGCGATCGTCTTCGCGCACGGCGCCCTGAAGACGCTCGCCGCTTCGTTCATCAAGATCGCCAACGACGTTCGCTGGCTCGCCTCGGGGCCGCGCTCGGGGCTGGGTGAGATCCGCATTCCGGAGAACGAGCCGGGCAGCTCGATCATGCCGGGCAAGGTCAATCCGACCCAGTGCGAGGCGCTGACGATGCTCTCGGCGCAAGTGCTCGGCAATGACGTCGCGGTCAACATCGGCGGTGCGTCGGGCAATTTCGAGCTCAACGTCTACAAGCCGCTGATCATCCACAACTTCCTGCAGAGCGCGCGCCTCCTCGGCGACGGCGCACGCAGCTTCGAAGAGCACTGCGCGCGCGGCATCGAGCCCGACCGCGAGCGCATCGCCGAGCTGGTGCAGCGCTCGCTGATGCTCGTCACGGCGCTCAATCCGCACATCGGCTACGACAAGGCGGCCAAGATCGCGAAGGCGGCGCACAGCAGCGGCAGCACCTTGCGCGAAGCGGCGCTCGCGTCGGGCTGGGTCACGGCCGAGCAGTTCGACGCCTGGATCGTTCCCGAGCAGATGGTCGGTCACATCCAGAAATGACCCAGGACGAGCTCAAGCGTCTGGTCGCCGAGGCGGCGCTCGCGTACGTGCCGCCCGGCACGGTGATCGGCGTCGGCTCCGGGTCGACCGTCAACCTCTTCATCGACGCGCTGGCCCGGCTCGAAGGCGAAAGCCGCATCGCCGGCGCGGTGTCGAGCAGCGCGGCGAGCACGGTGCGGCTGGTCGCGCGTGGCATCCCGGTCGTCGACGCCGGCGACATCGAATCGCTGCCGGTCTGCGTCGATGGCGCCGACGAGATCGACGCGTCGGGCTGCATGATCAAGGGCGGCGGCGCGGCGTTGACGCGAGAGAAGATCGTCGCCGACCTGGCCGAGCGCTTCGTCTGCATCGCCGACGGCTCGAAGCTCGTCGCCCGGCTCGGCCGCTTCCCGCTGCCCGTCGAGGTGATTCCGATGGCGGCAGCGCAGGTGACGCGCCGGTTCGCGGCGATGGGTGGGCGGGCGCAGCGCCGCGAAGGCGTCGTTACCGACAACGGCGGCCTCATCCTCGATGTCCACGGCCTCGCGATCGACGATCCGGTCGCGCTCGAGACCGAGGTCAACCAGTGGCCGGGTGTGGTCTGCGTGGGCATCTTCGCGCGCCGCCGGGCGACCGTCTGTCTGCTCGGCACTGCCGAAGGTGTGCGCACCTTGACGTTCTGACACTAGAGCGAAAAGTCGGGCTGCGAAAAACGCGTAACCTCCGCACCCGTGCACGCCCCGTGCAGCTCACAGGAAGGACGGCCCGTGGCCAAACCCAACTATTCATTTGAGAAACGACAACGCGAGCTCGCCAAGAAGAAGAAGAAGGAACAAAAGGAAAAGGACAAGGCCGGGCGCAAGCTCGGCAGCGCCGGCGACGGCGATGCGGCGCCCGAGACCGGCGCCGACCCCGCTCAGGCGCCCGCCGACCCGGCGATGGGCCCCGCCGTGGGCTGACCCGGACTCGCCGCGAGGCGCTGACGCGCCGCCTCGCCCTGGCGAAAGCGTCGACTCAGGAAGCGCGCCGGGTCGACCGCATCGAGCAGATCGGCCTCGGCCGGCAACGGCGCCCCGGTGATCGCCGCCGCCAGCAACTCAGCGCCGAAGGCCGCCGACGCGATGCCGCGCGAGCCGAGCGCGCAACACACGAAGAGCCCCGGTGCCCGCGCGACGAAGCGCGGCTGATCGAAGCGGGTCGATCGCGCCCCGACGAATCCCGGGACGAGGCCCTCGGCGACGCTCGCCGGCACCGCGCCGATGATCGGCAGGCGATCGTCGCTCGCCCAGCGGAATCCGACCCGGCCGCCGAGCCGACTGATGTCGGGCGGCGCGCGAAGGGCGAGCAGCGCCGCCAGGCGGTCGAGGTTGCGCTGCTGGTCTTCGGAGCGCAGTGCCGGGTCGTCGTCGTGCCATGCCGAGCTCGCGCCGAACCAGACGGTGTCGTCGAGCACCGGCAGCACGTAGCCGGCGCCGGCGATCGGCAGGCGTGGCAGCGCGTTCGACGCCAGGTCCGACGCCGCGATCGCGCTGAGCTGGCCCCGCTGGCGCCGGATCGGCCACGGCGTCGGTCCCGCCAGCACGCCGTCGCCGTTGCAAAGGACGACGACCGGCGCGGCCGCGAGGGTCGCGCCGTCCGCGTCGCGAACCTGCCAGGTGTCGTCGACGCGGCGCAGCGAATTCGCCGCGCAGCCCAGGCGCAGATCGACATCGGCGCCGGCGCCGACGAGCCAGGAACGCGCGAGGCCGCGCGGATCGACCCAGCCCGCGTCCGGGTAGTGCCAGGCCGGCGATGACAGCCACGCGCCGGCGAGGCGGCTCGCCGCGTCGGCGTCGAGCGCCTCGACGTAGTCGCCGGGAAGCCCTTGTGCATCGAGCAGCGCCTTCATCTCGGCGAGCCCGAGGCCCGTCTCGACGCGAAGCAAGCCCGCGACGCTGCCGCGCACGCCGTGGCGCTCGATCGCCGTTCTCA
>JADGRJ010000099.1 GCA_017881025.1 Rhizobacter sp.
GCGGGCCTGCCGCGGCGGCGGGCTCTGCGTCGACGGCGGCACGGCGCATCCAGATCGCGTCTTCCTGTTCGAGTTCTTCGAGCCGGTTCTCGATCTCGTAGATCGACCGCTCGAGCTCGGGCAGCATCACGTCCTGCAGCGCTCGCGCCCGACGCACCGAGCGCCGGTATTCGAGCGACAGGCGCTCCAGGTTGCCCGATACGGCGGCAAGCGTCGCCGCAGCCGCCAGCACCGCGGCAAAGGCGCGCCGGCAGGCCTCGCCTTCGGGCGAGCGGTCGATGGCCTCCGGCGCGGGCGCCGTCCTGGCGTCGAGCTCGGCCTCCTGCAGGCGTACGCCCATCAGCGCGCGCGCGCGCACGGGCACCTGCGCCTGCGCCAGGTCGGCCGGCGGATAGACCTGCAGCCCCTCGAGCCCATGGCGCAGCACCGCCTCCCGCAAGGCCTTCAGCGCAGCGTCGTGAAGCGCGATGAAGTCGCGCCGCAGCCGGCTGTAGCGCTCCAGCTGGCGCAGGATCTCGCCGGCCAGCAGCAGGCACTTCTCGTCGAGGAAGACGTAGCCCTCGTGCATCGCCGTCCGCTCGTCCTTCATCTCGATGACGACGCTGCGGGTCGGATTGGCGTCGCTCACGGTCGTGTCTCGATGTGGGCCGCGATCTGCGCATCCGAGAGGCGCGTCAGCTCGTTCTTCGGCAGGTCGGAGAGCAGCGTCCAGCCGATCGCCATGCTCTGCTCCAGCGTGCGCGCCTCGCTCTGGCTGGCAAGCGTCTGCTCGAACGCCGTGCCGAAGGCGAGGTACCTGCGGTCGGCATCGGCCAGCCCCTCGATGCCGACGACGCTGGCGAGAACGCGCACCTGCGCAGCGCGGGCATAGGCGGCATAGAGCTGGCTCGCCAGCGCCGGGTGGTCGGGGTGGGTGTACTTCGCGCCGGTGCCGTCCTTCATCAGCCGCGACAGGCTGGGCAGCACGTTCACGGGCGGATAGATGCCGCGCCGGTCGAGGTCGCGCGACAGGACGATCTGGCCTTCGGTGATGTAGCCCGTGAGATCGGGAATCGGATGGCCGATGTCGTCGGCCGGCATCGTCAGGATCGACAGTTGCGTCAGCGTCCCCTGCCTGCCGCGCAGGCAGCCGGCACGCTCGAACAGCGTCGCCAGGTCCGAGTACAGATAGCCGGGGAAGCCCTTTCGGCTCGGGATCTCGCCCTTGCTCGACGACACCTCGCGCAGCGCCTCGCAGTAGTTGGTCATGTCGGTGAGGATGACCAGCACGTGCTTGCCGAGCTCGAAGGCCAGGTACTCGGCGGCACTGAGCGCGAAGCGCGGCGTCAGCAGCCGCTGCGTGCTCGAGTCGCTGGCCAGGTTCAGGAAGAGCGCGGTGCGCTCGAGGGCACCGCGCTGCTCGAGACTGCGCCGGAAGTACTCGGCGCTGTCATGGGGCACGCCGATGCCGGCGAAGACGATCACGAAGTCGTCGCCGCCGGTCGCTTCACCGGCCGCTCCCGGCGACGACTCGCTCCCTTGCGGGCCAGGCGCCGCAAAGCGATCCGGCGGCCGCGGACGCAGGCGCGCGTGGCCGGCGATCTCCACCGCGAGGCGGTCGTGCGGCAGGCCGCCGCCCGAGAACAGCGGCAGCTTCTGGCCGCGCACGAGGCTGTTCATCAGGTCGAGCGTGGTGATGCCGGTCTCGATGAAGTCGTGCGGCGAGGCCCGCGCGACCGGATTCATCGGCAGGCCGTCGATCGGCATGCGCCGGTGCGCTGCGATCTGCGGACCGCCGTCGATGACCCGGCCAACGCCGTTGAAGATGCGGCCGAGGATGCCCGGTCCGATGTCGAACGCGAGCGGCTCGCCGCGGAAGCGCACGACGGTGCTCTCGAGCGCCATGCCGGCGGTCGACTCGAGCACCTCGATGGTCATGAAGTCCTCGTCGATCGCCGCAATGCGGCCGAGCCGCGGCCGCCCGTCGCCGCCGCGCACCTCGACCGCGTCCTGCAGGCCGACGTCGAGCGTGCGCCGCAGGAAGAGCAGCGGGCCCTCGAGCCGTGTCGCCGCGCCTTCAACCGTGAGCCGCATCGCTGGCTTCCGTGGTCGGCGCAAGCTGCGCGAATTCGCGCCCGACACGCGCCTCGAGCTCCGCGATGAGCGGCAGCCGGTCGTCGGCGATCTCCTCGCCCATGCGCTGCAGCGCCCGCAGGCAGGCCAGGCCGCCGATGCGTTCAGGCTCGACGCCGGCCGCCAGCGCTGCTTCGGCGAGGTCGATGAAGCGGCCGAGCAGGCGCATCATCGCCGCTTGGCGCGCCGGGCTGCAGACGCGGTCGATCTCGGAGAACGCCGACTGGCGCAGGAAGGCCTCGTTGACGAGCTCGGCGCAAAGCAGCGTGAGCTGCTGGCGCGCGGGCAGCGCGTCCTTGCCGATGATTCGCGCCATGCGCTCGAGCTGCGCCTGCTCGTCGAGGAGCGTGAGGAAGCGCCGGCGCAAGGCGAGCCACTGGCCGTTGCCCTGCGCCGCCCACCACGGCGCGAACTCGCCGGCATCCTCGGCGTACGACTGCAGCGGATGGATGGCCGGGTAGAAGCGCGCCTGCGCGCGCTTCACGTCGAGGGCCCAGAAGGCCTTGACGTAGCGCTTGGTGTGGCTCGTCACGGGCTCGGAGAAATCCCCCGACGGCGGGCTGATCGCGCCCATCACCGTCACCGAGCCGATGCTGCCGGCGAGCGTCTCGACCCGCGCGGCTCGCTCGTAGAAGTCGGCGAGCCGGCTCGACAGGTAGGCGGGGTAGCCGCCCTCGCCCGGCAGCTCGCCGAAGCGGCCCGACACCTCGCGCAGCGCCTCCGCCCAGCGGCTGGTCGAATCGGCCATCAGCGCCACGTGCAGGCCCTGGTCACGGAAGTACTCGGCGACCGTGATGCCGCAATAGATGCTCGCCTCGCGCGCCGCCACCGGCATGTTCGAGGTGTTGGCGATGATCACCGTGCGCTCCATCAGCGGCCGGCCGGTGCGCGGGTCGGTCAGCGTCGGAAATTCGTCGAGCACGCCGGCCATCTCGTTGCCGCGCTCGCCGCAGCCGAGATAGACGATGACGTCGGCGTTGCAGCCCTTGGCCAGGGCTTCGAGCAGCACCGTCTTGCCGGTGCCGAAGCCGCCCGGGATCGCCGCCTTGCCGCCCTGGGCGACGGGGAACAGGCAGTCGAGGATGCGCTGGCCGGTCACCAGCGGCGTCTGCGCGGGCAGGCGCCGGAGCACCGGCCGCGGCACGCGCACCGGCCAGACGTGGCTCATCGCGAGCTCGCTCCGCCCGCCGTCGCCCTGACGCACGACGCAGACGACGGCATCGTCGGCGAACTCGCCGCAAGCCACCACCGATTCGACGACGCCGCCGACGTCGGGCGGCGCCAGGCAGAGCTGGGCGCGGCCCTCGGCACCCGTCGCGCTGCCGATCACCGCGCCGGGCGGCAACAGGGCGCCTGCGGCGATACGCGGCTCGAAGCGCACGCGCACGGCGCCGCCGCTGCGCATCCCCGGCTGCACATGGACCGAGCCGGTGCCCGACAGCGGCCGCAGCAGGCCGTCGAAGATGCGGCCGAGCAGGCCGGGCCCGACGCGGATCGACAGCGGCAGCCCGTCGCCGCGCACCTCGGTCCCCGGGCGCAGTCCGGCGGTGTCTTCGTAGACCTGGACGACGATCTCCTCGTCGCGGATGCGCACCACTTCGCCGAGCAGCGCCTGCGGGCCGACACGAACCGATTCGCGCAGCGAGAACGGCCCCTGCTTGACGGCGTGCAGCACCGGCCCGGCGATCCAGCGCACGATGGCCAGGCTCATGTCGCGGGCTCCAACGCGCGCAGAAGACCGGCTTCGAAATCGGTCCGGTCGGCAAGCAGCCCCTCGAGGGTTCCATCGACGACGTTGCCGCCCGACACGACCTTGAGCCCGGCGGCGATGGTCGGGTCCGCCTCGAAGCGGGGCGCTTCCTCCGGCACGACGCCGGAGGTCTGAGCGAGCAGCCGCTGCTCGCCCTCGGGCCAGTCGGCTGCGTGAACGATGCGCCAGGTGCCGGGTGGCAGGCGCGGTCGCGCCGCGGCGAGCACGGCATCGACCCACGTCGCGCGCGTCGCCGGCTGGCGCCACAGGGCTTCCAGCTCGCCCGGCAATTGCTCCCATGCAAGGCGAAGCAGCGCCGCGGTGCGCTGTTGCTCGTGAAGGCGGCGCTGAGTCGCCAGTCGCGCCTCGGCCGCGGCAATGCGCTCGCGCCGGAGCAGCCGCTGCTCTTCGAAGGTCTGGCGCATGCGCGCGCGGGCGTCGGCGTATGCCTGGCGGCGCAGCGCCTGGGCACGGCCGTTGGCCTCGCCGAGGATCTCCTCGCACAGGCGGGCGCGGTGGGACTCGACCAGGCCGAGCAATGCCTGCATCGCTGGTTCGACCCCGAGCGCGGCCGGCGCTTCGGGCTTCATGCCTCGAGCCCCAGTTGCGCCTGCAGGCGCGCCGCCAAGTCGGGCAGCGGCACCTCTGCCTGCAAGTCCGGAACGATCAGGACCAGCGGTGACAGCGCCGACAAGGCGGCACGCAGCTGCCGCTCGCCGACGCCGGCGGCCACGGCCGCTGATAGCAGGACCAGCGGCGCCTGCGCGCACGCCTGGGCCAGGGCAGCGGCGCCCTCGCCGACCCGCGGCGTGCGCACCCGCGCGCCGGCGAGCCGGTAGCCCGCGGCATCGACCTCGTCGCCCAGGTAGATGGGTGCACTCATCCGCCGAGCCGGTTGAGCATGAGGATCGACACGATCAGGCCGTAGATCGCGATCCCTTCGGCCAGGCCGATGAAGATCAGCAACCGGCCGAAGAGCTCGGGCTTTTCGGCCAGCGCGCCGACCGCGGCGGTGCCCACCTTGGCGACGGCCAGGCCGGCGCCCAGGGACGACATGCCGGTGGCGAGCGCGGCGCCGATGAAGACCCAGCTCGCGTCGAGTCCGCGCAAGGTCGCGCCGGCCTCGGTTGCGGCGCGCGCCGAGGGTGCCCACAGAAGCAGTGCCGTGGCGGCGAGCCCGAGCAGCAGGGTCGACGCGAGCAGCGCCGGCGCAACAACGCCAAGGGGGGTTTTCATCGGGGGCTCTCCTGGTAGCTGAAAGGTGGCGCCGGCAGGGGGCGAAACACGCGCCCCTGCCCCTGCATGAAGCGTGTGAAGAATTCGAAGAGGACGAGGCGCGTCGTCTGGATCGACACCACCATGGCCTCGAGCACGATCACCAGCGCATTGCCGACGACCAGCACCAGCGCCTTGGCGACGATGCTTTGCGATGCGTCCATCAGGGTCACGACGGCCGAGGACAGCCCGGCGTGGGCAAGCGCGAAGGCGCCGACGCGGGCGAAGGAGAGCGTGTTGATGAGGATCTGCAGCGTCTTCTCGACCGCCTCGCCGACGGCGGCGAAAACGGCCGCGATGCGCCGCTCCCGCACCGCATGACCGATGCAGAACCAGAGTGCACCCGCGGCCGCTGCGAGCAGACCGGCGGGCGCGACGAACGCCGCGAGCAGGCCGAGGTAGACGACGATCAGCGCCGCATCCGTGAGCAGCCAGCGGCGCACCTCGCCGCCCCACCAGGCCTCGATCGCGTTCAGGCCGAGGCCCAGCGTCAACAGCACGACGCCGCCGACGAGCGGCGCCAGCAGCAATGTCAGCGGCGCGTCGAAGGGGTGCAGCCACAACGCGGGCACGAGCCCGTGCAGGCCGAAGACGCTGCCGAACAGGAAGCCGAACGCCGCCGCCGACAAGCCGCCCACCATGAGCAGGCGCGCCACCGCGAATCGCTTGCGCAACCACCAGCCCGCGGCGGCGAGCACCAGGCCCTGGCCAACATCGCCGAACATGTAGCCGAACATCAGCGGCACGGCGACCGCCAGCAAGGCGCTCGGATCCGCTTCGCTCGAAGACGGCATGCCGAAGGCGCGGCTGAAGATCTCGAACGGCCGGGCCCAGCGCGGGTTGCTCAGGAGCAGCGGCGCCTGCGCTCCGGCAGGCGGCGCGGCGAAGTGCGGCAGCGCTCTCGCACCGCACTCCTGCAGCGCCCGCGCCACCGCGCGGACCTGCGGGTCGCTCGACCAGCCGGTGATCCAGCACAGCAACTCGCCGGCCTCGAGCGCATGCACGTTCTGCAGCACCCATTGCAGGCGATTCGCGTCGCCGAGCGCGCGCGGCAGGTCGTGGCGGCCGTGCTGCAACGCGAGCGTCGCACCGAGCTCCGCCATCTCGCGCTCGAGCTCGCGCAGGCGCCGCTCCACGTGGCCGTGATTGCGCCCTGTATCGGCCTCGAGCCAGGTCGGCACCGGATGGGCGCTGCCCTTTTGCGTCGTCACCACCTGCGCCATCGCCTGCAGCGCTTGCGGCGGCCCGGCGACGAGAAGGTGGGTCGCGCCGCCGACCTCCAGCTTGCAGGCCAGCGTCTCGAGCCGGCCGGCGCCGCCTTGCGGCGCCGGTTCGACCTCGCTGCCGGGCGGCAGCACGAACAGGCGAACACGCAGCCAGGGGCCGGCATCGGCGAGCACCGCGGGATCGAGGGCACGCTGCCCGAGCGTGTCCAGCAGGGGCTCCCAGAGGCGCAACTCCTCGCGCTCCGACTCGCAACGCTGCAACGCCAGGATCACGGGCTCGCTCTCCTGAGCCCAGGCGCGGATCGCCGCCAGGCTGCGTTGCAGAGCCGCGACCGGTGCCTCGGGAAAGGCCGAGGGCCGGCACGCGTCGGCGAGCGGCCAGTAGGCGCGATAGCGCGCCGCCAGATCGAGGTACTGCGCGAGCAGCGGCAGCACGTCGGCGAGCGCTGCCGGCAGCCCGGCGCTGCCGCGCGGTTCGAGCTCGACCGCGCTGGTGCGCGCCAGCGCCTCCAGCACCAGCGTCGCGTCGTCGCGAGCGGCGAGGATCTCGAACCAGCGGGCCGGGCGCGGTCGCAGCATCTCAGGCCCCCTGCCAGCGCGCAAACACGAGGCGCCTCAGCAACTCTGCGCGCAACCGCTCGAGGTCGAGCGCGCACAGCGCGAGGTGGATGAAGGCTGCTGCCGGCTCGAGGGTCGCGCGGCGCAGCAGCAGTGCCAGCCGCGCGCGCAGCGAGCCGCGCAGATGCCAGCCTTGCGCCGGGTCGGCGGCGACGAAGGCCCGTTCATGATCGAGCAAGGTGCGAACGAGGTGCTGCAAGGTGCCGTCGGGGCCGCGCCGATGCGGCGGCCATCGGCGCAGCCACTCGGCCTGCCAGGCCCGGGCCAGCGTCTGCGGCGCAGACCACGCGGCCGCCAGCGAGGCGAGCGGCCCGGCAGCCAGCCGTGCCGCGCGCGACCCGGGCTCAACCGCGCAAAGCTCGCGCCAAGTGCTGTCGTCGCGCATCCAGGGCGCAGCCTCGCCCTCACCGGCGAGATGCTGCAGCGGTGCGAGATCGGGCAGCACGGCCCACCAGGCGAGCGCCGGCCGCCACGACCCGGGCATCCAGCCGGCGACTTCGGCGACGATGTCGCGCCAGTGGCGGCGCAAGATCGATTCGACCTGATGCACGGAGCTCTCGGCGGTGATGCCGCCGAGCCACGGCCGCAACGACGTGCCCCGCGCCGCCTCGAGCAACGGTCCGAACTCGCGCAGCAACTCGATGCGGCGCCAGTCGGCCTCGCGCAGGCGCTGGCCGTGGCGCGCATTGAGTCGGGCCTGGGCGTATTCGAGGCTGCCGCACTCGATCATGGCGGCGCCTTGATCAGCTCGCCAGCCAGGGACCGAATGGCACGCTGCAGCGACGCCATCTCGGTGGGCGAGACCGGCTGCGGATGGGCGATCTGCGCCGCGGCGGCCTCGATCCCGGCCAGACGTTCGGCCAGCTCGCGCTCGAACGCACCGGCGACGGCGCGGATGCGACGCTCGGTCCTTTCGGCCACAGCGCGGTCTGCCAGGCGCGCGTTCTCGGCGATGCGACCGACCTCGAGCCGGGCCTGCTCGACCGCCGCACAGGCTTCGCGCTCGGCGGCGAGCACGCGCGCGATGGCCGCGCCGGCTGCGTCGTTGAAGGCCTCCTCGTCAGCGATCGGCTTCACTGCATCGCCCCTTGCGGCCCGCCTGCCGCGATGGGTCATCTTGCGCTGCAGGTCCTCGCCGCGGCTTGACTCAACTCAAGGGGTGGCCGCGGTACCGGCCCGCGGGCGCGACCGCCGTGAACCGGAAGACGACGGGTCAGCCGCCGCCGCGGCGATGGATCGCCAGGTGGCGCGGCGTCCACGACGGGGCGACGCGACGCACGAAGTTCGAGCGGGCGATGTGATAGCTCGGGTCGAAGCCGTAGAAGTTGCGCCGCATGCGTGCCAGCTCTTCCTCGCGATAGGCGGCCAGCGGCTTGGCGGCCTCGTCGCGCCCGCGCTGCAGGCGCTTGGCATCCAGCAGGGCCGGCAGGTCGGAGCGGGCCGCGAGCGCGGTCGCCCGTTCCCGGACCGTGGCGACAAACTCCTGCGCGGTGTCGCCGAAAACGGCGTCGACGAGTCCCAGCTCCGCCGCCCGGCTCGCCGGCACCGGCAGCCGATGCTCCATCACCGCACCGGGCCCGCCTGCTCGCAGCCGGCGCGGCAGAAGGTAGGTCCAGTACTCGGAGCCGTAGAGGTTGCCCATGTTCTTGTAGTGCGGGTTCAGGATGACGCCGTGGCGGGCCCAGACCTGATCGGCGGCGAGCGCCATGAACGCGCCGCCGGCGCCGGCATTGCCCTGCATCGCCGCCACGACCAGGCAGTCGGTGGCCTCGATCAGCGCCTGGGTGAGATCGTCGATCGCGATGATGTTGCGCCACGATTCGTCGGCCGGGCTTTCCGCCGCCTCGATGACGTTGAGATGGATTCCGTTCGACCAGAAGTCGGTGCCGCCGAACAGGACGAGGACGCGCTCCGGCCGGGCCAGCGCGAGGCGGAGCGCGGCCTTCAGGCGCTCGCATTGCGCCGTGCTCATCGCGCCGTTGTAGAAGTCGAAGGACAGGTAGCCGACGCCGCCCGCGGCCTCGTAGCGGATCTCGCGCCAGCCGCAAGGGTCGGCCGGCGCATCGACTTCGATCGAACGCTCGGGCAGGCTTGCGACCTGGTCCTCGAACGCCACGGCCGTCGGCAGCTTGAACGCGTCGCCGCGGTCTTCGCGACGCACATGACCGATCCAGACCGCGCCGTCGACGGTGGCGCGCAGCACCGCGCCCTCGCGCCGACCGACCACGCAGCCCGGCGGCGCATCCGGCGCCTGCCGTTCGGCGTGGGCATCGAACAGGCGGCAGGGCACGCCGAACAGGCGGTCGAGCACGCCGGGTGCGCCGTCGGCAGCGCGGATCTTGCGCACGACGGTGGCGGCGGCGTCGCGCTCCCAATCGATGCGCCGGTCGGCCTGCTGCATCGGCGCGCGCCAGCGCCCGCGCGCGCCGCGCGTGTCGATCGGCGGCGGGCACGGCCCGGTCGCCGCGAAGCGCTGCACGGCGCGCGTCACCGCGCGTGCCGCCGCCTCGGTCACCTCGCGCCGGTACAGGCTCGACTTCGTCGCCTCGCGCATCGCGAACGGCTCGCTCGCCCAGACCGGACCGGCGTCGAGCTCGGCCTCGGCCTGCAGCACGGTGACGCCCCAGGCGCGCTCGCCGTCGACGATGGCCCAATCGAGCGCCGAAGGCCCGCGGTCGCCGACGATGCCGGGGTGGACGACGAGGCAGACCGTATCGCGCCAGACGGCCTCGGGAATCGCGCGCTTCAGGAACGGGGCGATGACGAGATCCGGACGGTACAACGCCACCGCCTCGATCGTCACCGCGTCGGCGATGTCGAGCTCCACCGAGACCTCGTGGCCCAGCGCCGTGAGTTCAAGGTAGAGGCGCTGCGCCAGGCCGTTGAAGCTGCGCGTCAGGAACAGGATGCGCATGCTGCGCAGTGCTCAGCAGATGCGCGGCAGCTGGTCGCCGGCGAGCCAGTCGACGATGCGCCGGCCGCCGAAGCGGGTGCGCATCTGCACGAAGCGGTGCGCATCCTCGATCACTTCGCCGATCAGCGCCGCCTGGCGGCCGAGCGGGTGCCCGCGCATGACCTCGAGCAGGCGCTCGGCCTGCGCCGCCGGAACGATCGCCACCAGCTTGCCTTCGTTGGCGACGTAGAGCGGGTCGAGGCCGAGGAATTCGCAGGCCGCCGCCACCTGGCGCTGCACCGGCACCGCCGTCTCGTCGATCGTCATGCCGACGCCGGACTGGGCGGCGAGCTCGTTCAGCGTCGTCGCCAGGCCGCCGCGGGTCGGGTCCCGCAGGGCGCGCACTTCGGGGACGGCCGCGACCATCGCCGCGACCAGGCCGTGCAGCGCCGCGGTGTCGGACACGAGGTCGGTGCCGAAGGCGAGCGACTCGCGCTGCGACATCACCGCCATGCCGTGATCGCCGACGCTGCCGGAGACGATGATGCGGTCGCCCGCGCGGGCCCGGTCGCCGGAGATCTGCAGACCCGCCGGCACGACGCCGACGCCGGTCGTCGCGATGAAGACGCCGTCGCCCTTTCCCGCCTCGACGACCTTGGTGTCGCCGGTGACGATCGGCACGCCGGCCTCGCGCGCGGCGCGCGCCATCGAATCGACGATGCGCTGCAGGTCGGCCAGGGGAAAGCCTTCCTCGAGGATGAAGCCGGCGGCAAGCCACAGCGGTTGCGCACCCGACATCGCGACGTCGTTGATCGTGCCGTGCACCGACAGGCAGCCGATGTCGCCGCCGGGAAAGAACAGCGGCGAGACGACGTGGCAGTCGGTGGAGATGACGATGCGGCCCTCGGGCCGGGGCAGGAGCGCCTGGTCGTTGCGCTGGGCCAGCCATTCGTTGGCGAACGCCGCGGCAAAGAGCTGCTCGACGAGCTGCGCCATCGCCCGGCCGCCCGAGCCGTGCGACATGTCGACGCGGCCGTTGCGGATGTCGAGCGGGCGCACATACCCCGGGCGGATCCCGCTCACGGCCGGCCCTTTCGCCTCATGCCGCGGCGACCACGGGGATCTCGCGGAACCGCCCGTAGCTGTAGTAGGCGGCGCACGCTCCCTCGGAGGAGACCATGCACGAGCCGATCGGATTCTCCGGCGTGCAGACGGTGCCGAACACCTTGCAGTCGCGCGGGTGCTTGACGCCGCGCAGGATCGCGCCGCATTCGCAGGCCTTGTTGTCGGCGACCGAGCGGGTCTCGAGGCCGAAGCGCCGCTCCGCGTCGAAGGCGGCGAAAGCCGAGCGGATGCGCAGGGCGCTGTACGGCACCTCGCCGAGGCCGCGCCACTCGAACGAGCGGCGCAGCTCGAACACCTCGGACACCAGCGCCTGCGCCTTCAGGTTGCCGTCGCGCGTGACGGCGCGGGTGAATTCGTTCTCGACCTCGGCCCGGCCTTCGTTGATCTGGCGCACCAGCATCAGGATCGCCTGCATGACGTCGAGCGGCTCGAAGCCGGCGATCACCACGGGCTTCCTGTATTCCTCGGCGAAGAACTCGTACGGCCGGCTGCCGATCACCGTCGACACGTGGGCCGGGCCGATGAAGCCGTCGAGGGGCAGCGTGCCGAGGCGGCGCACCTCGGGCGACTCGAGGATGTTGGTGATAGCCGCCGGCGTCAGCACGTGGTTGCACAGGACGCTGAAGTTGGCCAGGCCGAGGCGCGCCGCTTCCTTGATCACGAGCGCGGTGGGCGGCGTCGTCGTCTCGAAGCCGATCGCGAAGAACACGACTTCGCGCTCCGGATGCGCCTGGGCGATCTTCAGCGCATCGGCCGGTGAATAGATCATCCGCACGTCGCCGCCGCGCGCCTTGGCCTTGAGCAGCGACAGGTTGTTCGACGCCGGCACGCGCAGGCAGTCACCGTAAGTGGCGACGATCGCCTTCGCGTCGAGGGCGAGCCCGATCGCGAGGTCGACGCGGCCGATCGGCAGCACGCACACCGGACAGCCCGGGCCGTGGATCATGCGTACCGGCTCCGGCAGCAGGTCGGCGACGCCGTAGCGCGAGATCGCATGGGTATGACCGCCGCAGAACTCCATCAGGTTGTAGCTGCGGCCCGCGTCCGCCTCCGCGGCGATGGCGGCGGCGATGCGCCGCGCCAGCTCGCCGTCGCGGAACTCGTCGATGTACTTCATGCCGGCTCGCCTGCAACGACGCCGGCGAACAATGCCAGCGTCCGCTCGGCCTCTCCGGGATCGAGCCGCGCCAGGGCGTAGCCGACGTGCAGGATCACGTAGTCGCCGACCTCGACGCCGTCGACGAGCGCCAGCGAGATCTCCTTGCGGATGCCGTCGAGGTCGACGATCGCCGTCGCTTCGTCGCGAAGCTCGACCACGCGGACCGGAATGGCAAGGCACATGTTCAGTCTCCCGTCGTCTGCCTGCAGATCGCGACCCAGGCCTGGCCGAGCGCGATGCCGCCGTCGTTGGGCGGCGCCTGGCGGGCCTCGAGGACGCGGATCGCGAGCTCGCCGAGGCGCGCGGCCAGGAGCGCCGTCAGCAAGGCGTTCAGGAAGCAACCGCCGGCCAGCGCGACGGTACGGATACCGGTGGCCTCCGCTGCAGCGGCGACCCAGCGGGCCAGCCCGTCGGCGATCGCGCGATGGAACAGCATGGCCCCGTTGCGCGCGTCGTCGGCATCGGCCAGGCGGGCGATGAGCAAGCTCGGGTCGAGCGTGCCATCGGGCAGAAGGCGAACGAGCTCGCCGAGCTCGCGCTCCGAAGCGCAGGCTTCGCCGCTGGCGGCCAGGGCTTCGAGCAGCATCGGCGCCTGGCCTTCGTAGGCGCTCGTTTCGCGAACATGCAGCAGCGCCGCAGCGGCGTCGAACCAGCGGCCCATGCTGGTCGTCGGCGGACAGCGCAGGTCGCGCGCCAGCATCTGCGCCACCGCGGCGGCGGCGGCGCGGCCGCGAAAGCGCGCTTCGATCTGGCCGCCGCGGCCGATCCGGTGCAAGGCGGCAGCGGCCATGCGCCAGGGCTCGCGCGCCGCCGCGTCACCGCCCGGCATGGCGAGCGTCGAAAGATGACCGAGCCGAGTGAACGCCGCACCGTCGACGACGAGCAGCTCGCCGCCCCAGGCTGTCTTGTCCTCGCCGAGGCCGATGCCGTCGAGAGCCAGGCCGAGCAGCGGGCCGTCGACGCCGTGCTCGGCAGCAACCGCCGCGACATGGGCGTGGTGATGCTGGACGGGCACCACGGGCAGGGAACGATCGGCCGCGAACTCGAGCGCGAACCGGGTGCTGAAGAAGTCGGGATGCAGGTCGTGCGCCACCGCCTGCGGCTGCACGTCGAGCACCGCGCACAGGTGCGCCGCCATGTCGACGAGGGCGCCGCAAGTGACGGCGTTGTCGAGGTCGCCGATGTGCGGCGAGAGAAAGGCCTCGTCGCCCCGCGTGATGCAGATCGTGTTCTTCAACCAGGCGCCGGCGGCGAGCACCGAGGGCCCCGGGCGCGGCAGCTTGACGGGCGTCGGCGTGTAGCCGCGCGCCCGCCGGACGAACTGCG
>JADGRJ010000100.1 GCA_017881025.1 Rhizobacter sp.
TCCATCGAGCGGACGGAGGCGACTTGTGGCAGCACTGCGATGAAAGTTCCCCGTCGACATGTTCTGCATCTGGCCGCAGGCGCTGTCGCGCTGCCGGTCGTCTCCCGCATTGCACGGGCGCAAGCCTATCCGGCGCGTTCGATCAGGCTCGTGATTCCTTTTCCCCCCAGGGGGCGCATTCGACGCCGTCGGACGCCCGTTGGCGGACAAGCTGAGGCCCTTGCTCGGCACGGTGGTCGTCGACAACATCGGGGGTGGCGGCGCTTCGCTCGGCGCCGCTGCCGTCGCGCGCGCCCGGCCTGACGGCTACACGCTCCTGCTCGGCGGGACGCTGCCGCACGTGAACGAGGCCGTGCTCAAGAGCACGCCGCTCTATGACCCGGTCAAGGACCTGGTTCCGATCGCGGCCGTGGCCGCCAATGTCCTCTGCGTCGCCGTGCATCCTTCGGTGCCGGTCCAGACCTTGAAGGAGTTGATCGCTTACGCGAAAGCCCATCCCGGCAAGCTGTCCTATGGGCACGCCGGCGTCGGCTCGATCCAGCATCTGACCGGCGAGTTGCTCAAATCGATCGCCGGAACTCCCGACATCGTGCAGGTGCCCTATCGCGGCACCGGCCCGCTGATCACCGACCTGCTCGGCGGGCAAGTTCCGATGGGGACACCGGGCGTGACCGGGCAGGTGCTCGAATTCCATCGGTCCGGCAAGCTGCGGGTTCTTGCCGTGACGAGTCCGACGCGGCTCGTCGCCGCGCCTGAGCTTCCGACGGCGGCCGAGCTGGGCTTCCCCGGCCTGACCGTGAGGGGCTCCATCGGGCTGCTCGCACCGGCCGGGACCCCGAACGCGATCATCGAACAGATTGCCCAGGCGACGCGGACGGCGATCGCCGAACCGGCCTGCCAGCGCATGCTGATCGACGCTGGCATCGAACCCACGCTCGACTCGAATCCCGAAGAATTCCGGCGGTCCCTGGCAGCCGACGTTGCGCTTTGGACCTCCGTCGTCAAGGCACTCGGGCTGAAGATCGACTGACGGATCGCAAGACCTGTCCGAGCCGTCGGCTCCCTTCTTGGCCCAGACTACGGGACTTCACCGACCCGCGGAGAACGCCATGAACGAAGAGACCTTGAACCTCAGCATTCGCAAATTCCTGAAGACGGTCGGCGTCAGCTCGCAGCGCGAGATCGAGCAGGCGGTGGCCAAGGCGGTCGCCGCCGGTGAAACGGGCACCTCGTTTCCGGCGACGATGACGCTCGAGATCCCCGGCCTGAAGCTGAACGTCAAGTTCGACGGCACGATCGGCCTCGACTGAACGATGTCGCGCCGCACCCTCACCGTCGACGACGCGCTGTACCGCTACCTGCTCGAGCACTCGCTGCGCGAGCATCCCGCGCAGGCGGCGCTCCGTGCCGCGACCGCCACGCACCCGCACGCGGGGATGCAGATCTCGCCCGAGCAGGGCCAGTTCATGGCGCTGCTCGTCAAGCTGCTGGGTGCCCGCCGCGCGATCGAGGTCGGCGTGTTCACGGGCTACAGCGCCTTGACCGTCGCGCTCGCGCTGCCCGACGACGGCAGGCTGCTCGCCTGCGACATCAACGACGAGTACACGCGGGTCGGCCAGCCCTACTGGGAACAGGCCGGCGTGGCGAACAAGATCGAGCTGCGCCTGGCACCGGCGCGCACGACCCTCGACGCGCGGCTCGCCGCCGGCGAGGCGGGGCGCTACGACTTCGCCTTCATCGATGCCGACAAGACCGGCTACGACGCCTACTACGAATGCTGCCTCGAGCTGCTGCGTGCGGGCGGGCTGATCGCGATCGACAACACCTTGTGGGGCGGCAAGGTGGCGCACCCCGCGGCCGACGACGACGCCGACACCGCCGCGCTGCAGGCGCTCAACGCCAAGCTGCACGACGACCAGCGCATCGACCTCTCGCTGCTTCCCATCGGCGACGGGCTGACGCTCGCACGCAAGCGCTGACGCATCGCCGCGGTCGTCGCCGTGCGCGCGTGACGGATGTCACGGCCGGCGCGAGATTCGGGCGCTGCGTGTGGCCGTTCCGCGTCGCCGGCACGCACCGGCTGTCGCGATCCCCGCACGCGCGGGGGTCCCGCGGCGTGCCGTGCTGGCTACGCTGCACGTCTTCGGTCGAGCCCGTCGGGCGTCGACCCCACCGATCCTTCCGGGGCTGGCCATGCTGAATCGAATCCTGTTCTTGCTCGTCGCCGTCGGCGCGCCGGCGTCCGCCTTCGCGATGCTCTACGTCGGGGCGCATCCGGCCGGTGTCGTCACGCTCGCGGAGCGCTTTCCCTGCCTGGGCCTGGCGATCCTCGCGCTCACGCTCGGCGCGCTCCACGCACGCGCCGCGACGGACCGTTCCTCGGCAGCCGAAGCCGCGATGTGGTGCGGACTGGCGGCGTTTCTCTTCGTCGCCACCTTCGCATCGCCGCATCTCGGTGTCTGGGTCATCGTCGCCCTGGTGTGGCTGGCAGGGACGTCGGTCGCCCGGCTCGCCCGCCGCGTGCGCCGCGGCCCGGTGACATCGAGCCCCTTCCGGCGTCGCATCTTCGCCTGAGGTCGCGCGCCGGCCGGCGTGCCGCGCTCCTTCCTGGCGCGGCGATCGCCGCTGCCCCGCGCTCGGCGCGTTGCTCAGTTGAGCTTGATTCCGGCGGCGCGCACCAGCTGCAGCGTCTTCGTCGTCTCGTCGGCGAGGAATCGGTCGAACGCCGCCGGTGCCATGACGAACGGCTCGGCGCCGAGCTTGTTGAGCCGGTCCTTGGTCTCGGCGGAGATCATGATCCGCGCGACTTCCGCGTGCAGCCGATCGATCAGCGGCCGCGGCGTCTTCGCTGGCGCGAACAGGCCGACCCAGAACAAATACTCCGAGCCGGGAACGCCGGCTTCGACGGTCGTCGGCAGCTGCGGCAGCACGTCCGACCGTTTGGCCGTGCCGACCGCGAGCGCCTTCAGCTTGCCGCCCTGCACCAGGGTCAGCGCCGAGACCATGGGCGCGAAGAACCAGTCGATGCGGCCGGCCATCGTCTCGCTCAGCGCCTCCGGAGTTCCCTTGAACGGCACGTGCTGCGCCTGGATTCCGGCGGCAAAGCGGAACACCTCGGCGTTCATGTGCGTCGCCGAGCCATTGCCGGCCGAGCCGTAGTTGAGGACGCCCGGCTTCGACTTCGCTTGCTCGACGAGATCGCGAACGTCCTTGAACCGTCCGGGCGCGGTGACGAGCACGTTGGGCAGGCTGGCGAGCGGCGTGATGCCGGCGAAGTCGTTCAGCGTGTCGTAGGGGAGGTTTGGATACAGCGCCGGGTTGACGAGGTGGCCTGCGGAATGGACGAGCAGCGTCGTGCCGTCGGCCGGCGCCTTGGCGACCAGCGCCGCGCCCAGCGTGCCGCCTGCGCCGGCGCGGTTGTCGACGACGACGGTCGCGCCCAGCGCAGGCCCGAGCGATTCGGCGAGCATGCGCGCGACGACGTCGGTGCCGCTGCCTGCCGTGAACGGCACGACGAGCTTGATCGTCTGCCCGCGCAGCGGCTCGGCCTGCGCGCGGGCCCGGCCGGCCGCGAGCAGCGCGGCGGCGCCGAGCAGGATCGCGTCGCGCCGCTTCAAGGCAATCGGACCCACTGTCGTTCTCCTTCCCGTCGCGGCGCGAGGTCGCCGCTCAGTTGCGCTTGAGATCGTCCCCGCCGATGTAGAGCCGGTTCCAGACCGGGGTGATCACGAGCTCGTTGATGCACACGTGCGGCGGCATCCCGGCGATGAAGCGGATCGTCCGGCCGAGATCGTCTTCCTGGAGCATGCGCGCCTTCTCCTCGGCGCTCGGCTCGACCGGGCGCTTCTTCAGGATCGGCGTCGCGACCTCGCCCGGGCAGAGCGCCGTCGCCCGCAGGCCGTTGACACATTCCTCGATGTTGAAGGAATGCGTCAGCGCGATCAGCGCCGCCTTGCTCGCGGTGTACGCCGGTCCGGTGAGGTAGCTGAGGTGCCAGCCGGCGAACGAGGCGACGTTGACGACCGTTCCGCGCCGGCGCCGCCGCATTCCGTCCAGGACCGCGAGCGTGCACGCGGTCGCGCCGTTCAGGTTGATCGCGATGACGTCGGCGAAGGTCGCGCTGTCGGTCTGGTTCCAGTAGCGCTTCGGCACGTTGACGCCGGCGCTGTTGACGAGGATGTCGACGCCGCCGTGGCGTGCCTCGATCTCCGCCGCGACGCGCGCCACCGCGGCGGCGTCGGCGACGTCGAGCGGCGCGGCGCCGATCGAGCCGCGCGGCGCGCCGCGCGCTTGCGCGGATTCGATCGCCGCGTCGAGCTTGCCGGCGTCGCGTCCGGAGACGACGACGCGACAGCCCGCCTTGGCAAGCTCGACCGCGCCGGCGAGGCCGATGCCGCTGCCGCCGCCAGTGATCCACGCGACCTGGCCGGCGAGGGTCGCGTCGGCGCTCATCGCGGCCCCCCGCCAAGGCCGTCGTCGACCGGAACGTTCTCGGGCGCGAGCTCGAGCCCCGACGCCATCGCCTGCAACACGATCAGCTTGGCGAAGTCCTCTTCGTCCATGCCGTGGCCGATCAGCGTCTGGACGAGATCGCGCGTCAGCGACGCGAGCGGCATCGGCACTTCGAAGCGGCGCGCCGCGTCGAGGCCCAGGTCGAGGTCCTTCCTCAGCAGCTTGGGCGTGAACGTGACCTTGAAGTCGAGGTTCACGAACGCCGGGCTCTTGTAGCGCGAGAAGGTCGATCCCATCACGCTCTGGTTCATGAAGTCGAGGAACGCGTGGCGCGGCACGCCGGCCTTCTGCGCCAGCACCGTGATCTCGGCCAGCGACTGCGTGACGACGCCGAGGAAGACGTTGTGGCAGATCTTGACGATGCGCGACAGCTCGCCTTCGCCGACGTAGCTCGCCGAAGGCGCGATCAGGCGCAGCCACGGCAGTGCTGCGTCGAACGCGCTCCTCGGGCCCGAGCAGACGAACGACAGCCGCCCGGCCTTGATCACCTTGGCGTTGCCCGACACCGGCGCGGCGAGCATCGCCACGCCGCGCGCGGCGAGCAGCGCGCGCAGCTCGGCGGAGCCTTCGAGCGAGATCGACGAGCACTCGACGACGAGTCCCGGTGCCCTTGCGCCGCTGAGCAGGCCGCCGGGTCCGGCGACGACCTGCTTCACGTCGTCCCAGGTCGAGACCATGACGAAGACGATGTCGCACGCGGCGAGATCGACGATCGCATCGGCGACCTTCGCGCCCGCGGCGGCGAGCGGCTCGGCCTTGGCGCGCGTGCGGTTCCAGACCGTCAGGTCCGCGCCGCCCTTGGCGAGCCGCTCGGCCATCGCATGGCCCATCCGGCCGATGCCGATCCAGCCGATCTTGGGTGCAGTGTTTGCCATGGCGGTTCAGTACGGGTTGGCGATCGGCAGCTCCTGCGCCGGATAGAGCGAGATGACCTTCGGACCGGTGGGCGTCAGGATCACCTCCTCCTCGATCCGCGCCGCCGAGAAGCCGTCGCTCGCCGGGCAGTAGGTCTCGACCGCGAACACCATGCCGGTCTTGAGCTCGATCGGCTCGTCGAGCGAGCTGAGGCGCGAGATCAGCGGCCGCTCGTGCAGGCCGAGGCCCAGGCCGTGGCAGAAGTTGAGGCCGAACGCGTCCATCTCGCCGGCGATGCCGATGTCCTCGGCGGTCGGGAACGAGCGCGCGACGACGTCCGACGAGATGCCCGGCTTGAGCAGAGCGATCGCGCGGTCCATCCATTCGCGCGCCCGCCGGTACGCGTCGCGCTGCGGCTGGGTCGCCATGCCGACGCTGAACGTGCGGTAGTAGCAGGTGCGGTAGCCCATGTACGAATGGATGATGTCGAAGAACGCCTGGTCGCCGGGCCGGATCAGCCGGTCGGTGAAGTTGTGCGGGTGCGGATTGCAGCGCTCGCCCGAGATCGCATTGATCGCCTCGACGCAGTCGGAGCCCATGCTGTAGAGCCGCATCGTCGCCAGCGCAACGATGTCGCTCTCGCGGACGCCGGGCTTGAGCGCCTCGGCGATGTCCTGGTAGACGCCGTCGACCATCGCCGCCGCCATGTTGAGCAGCATCAGCTCGTCGATGTTCTTGATCTCGCGCGCCTCGAGCATCGTCTGCTGCGCGTCGCGCACCTCGATGCCGAGCTTCTGCAGCTCGAGCATCATCGGCACCTCGACGATGTCGACGCCGAGCGGCATGTCGGCGACGCCTTCGTCCTCGAGCAGCGCCTTGATCTCGCGCGCCGCGCTCCGGAACAGCTTGCCGTCACCGCCGACCGCGCCGCGCAGGCCGAGCAGGCCGGCCTTGCAGTGGTCCTTGCAGAGCCAGGGCGTGTAGAGGCGGTGGTGCTTCGCCGCCGAGCCGAAGTCCCAGAGGTAGGGATCGCCGTTGCCGGTGAGGAGCGAATAGCGCGTCAGCTTGTCGCGCGCCCACTCGCCGATCACCGTGCTCGTCGTGTAGCGGATGTTGTGCTGGTCGAAGCAGAGCA
This sequence comes from Rhizobacter sp., assembly GCA_017881025.1. Lineage (GTDB taxonomy): Bacteria > Pseudomonadota > Gammaproteobacteria > Burkholderiales > Burkholderiaceae_C > Schlegelella_A. Next base: position 6,503 of record JADGRJ010000100.1, read on the forward strand.
GGGCGCCGAGGCCGGATCGGGCGAGCGCGTCGCGCGTGCGCGCCAGGCGGTAGCCGTGCAGGCGGCGAAAGTCGACGCGCTCCTCGAAGTCGACCTGCATGTGGCCCGGCGCCTGCAGCGGGCGGGTCCAGTCGTGGTGCGGGTCGATGTCCTCGGGGCGGATGATCGTCGGCTCGCGCGTCTTCTTCCTGGCCATCTCGACTCCTGCGCGGCCCTGCGGCCCGCCGCTTCGCGATCGATGTTACGTCGGCGGCGGCTCGCCGGCGCCTACGCCTTCAGCAGATCGTTCTGCTCTTCGGCGACGAGCCGCTCGAGGATGCGGCGCGCCTCGAAGCCGCCCATGTCGATGTTGAGGCGCATCAGGTGGCGGCTCGGCTGCTCGGAGAGGTTTCGCTGCTGCGCCTCGAGGATGCCGACGTCCTCGCCGAAGATCGCCGCCTGGCCGGCGCGGATCGTCTCGGTGAGCGCCTTGTCCTCGACGTTGAAGCTGCGCGCCATGCCCCAGAAGTACCAGATCGAGGTGTCGGTCTCCGGGGTGATGAAGTCGACGACGACGCTCGAGACCTTGCGCTCCGCCGGCGCGTCGTGGCCGCCGTGGCCGGTGTGGGCGACGCCGACCTCGATCATCACGTGGCTCGGCGGCGTGAAGCGGCAGATCTGCCAGCGGTCGACCGGCACGTCGTCGGCGAGGTGGTTGCCGCGCAGCGCGGCGCGCCAGAACGGCGGCGCGGAGATGTTCGACATGAAGCGGCTGGTGATCGCCGAATCGCCCTCGACGCGAGTCGCCGGCGCCGCCTCCTCGATCTCGGGCTGGCCGATGCTGGTCGCGTGGACGTAGGTCTCGTGCGTCAGGTCCATCAGGTTGTCGATCATCAGCCGGTAGTCGCACTTGACGTGGAAGAGGCCGCCGGCGTACGTCCACTCGGGGCTCTCGGCCCAAGGCAGGGGGTGCAGCTTCGCGGGATCGGCCGCGCTCTTCTCGCCCGGCCAGACCCAGACGAAGCCGTGCCGCTCGAGCGCCGGGTACGACCTGATCGTCGGCCGGACGCGCTGCCCCGGCATGCTGACGCAGCGGCCGTCGCCGCCCATCACCAGGCCGTGGTAGCCGCAGACGATGCGGCCGTCCGCGCGGACGCTGCCGAGCGAGAGCGGCGCGCCGCGATGCGGGCAGAAATCCTCGAGCGCGGAAACGGCACCGCCTTCGCTGCGGAACAGGACCATGCGGTTGCCGCAGATCGTCCGGCCGAGCGGCGCGGCGGCGATCTCGTCGGCCGTGCAGGCGACGTACCAGGCGTTGCGAACGTACATGGCAGCTCCGTCGCCCGAGCGGCGGCGGGCGTCCGCTGCTTATACCGCCGCCGCGCCTGCCCGAGCGCCGGCGCCATCGCGGCCGGACGAGTTCAGGTCGTGGTGTCGTCCTGGGCGTGGCGCGCCAGGGCGATCAGCCCGGCAACGATCGCACCCGCCGCGGCGAGGCCGAGCGCGGCGCGTGCCGGATCCTCCTTGGCATAGGCGGCCGCGGCGTCGATCTGCGGCTTGATCCTGTCGACGACCGGGCCGGCCTGGTCGCGCACCTTCTTCCAGGCGTCGGCGACCGACTCCGTGACGCTGTCGGCGGCGGCCGATGCGCGCCTTTGGGTCGTGTCGAGAGCGTCGGCGGCACGCTTCTGCGTCGCACCGAGGGCGTCGGCCGCACGCTTCTGCGTCGCGTCGAGGGCGTCGAGGGCCATGGTCTGGGCGCTGTCGGCGAGGTCGAGGGCGGCGTCGCGGATCGCTGCCATGGCCGAGCGGCCGGTGGACTGCGTCCGGCTGCCGCCGCTGGAGCGGACGATCAAGGCGAACAGGCCCATCAACGCGGCGCCGGCCGCGGCCGACATGAGGAGCGCCTTGGTCGGCTCCGCGCGGACGTAGGTCGTGACGGCGGCGATCTGCGGCTGGATTCGCTGGACGACGGCATCGGCCTGCTCGCGCAGCTTCTGCACGGCCGTCAGGCTGTCGTTGCCGTCGTCGCCCGAATCGGAGGGTCTGGCGGCGGTGGAGGTGTTGTTGGCCATGGTGTTCTCGCAGCAAGGTGGAGCGGCGGAGTGTCGCTCGCATCGACAACGTTATTTCAGGGGCGGCGTGCGGTATGTGGGACAAGCCGGCGGCCGCCGGTAAGACATCGCCGACGGCGAAAAGGCGACTCTGAATATCATCGACCTTTCGCCGCCGTTTCCCCGGCGTCGTCCGCCTCCGCCGCCGCGCCCTCCGATGTCGCTCGTCCAGCTCGCGCTGAAGCGCCCCTACACGTTCATCGTCATGGCGATGCTGATCGTCCTGGCGACGCCGTTCGCGCTGCTCAACATGGCGACCGACATCTTCCCCGAGATCAACATCCCGGTGATCTCGATCGTCTGGAACTACGGTGGCCTGCCGGCGCAGGAGATGGGCCAACGGATCGCGGCGCAGAACGAGCGCAGCCTGACGACGACGGTGAGCGACATCGAGCACATCGAGTCGACCTCGCTCGCCGGCATCAGCGTCATCAAGGTCTTCTTCCAGCCGACGGCGAACATCCAGACCGCGATCGCGCAGGTCGTCGCGATCGAGCAGGCGCAGGTGCGCCAGCTGCCGCCCGGGATCACGCCGCCGCTCATCATCAAGTACTCGGCATCGAGCATCCCGGTCGTCCAGCTCGGCATGTCGAGCCAGACGCTGCCCGAGCAGACCGTTTTCGACGCCGCGATCAACATCCTCAGGCCGCAGCTGATCACGATCCCGGGCATCGCGATTCCCTTCCCCTACGGCGGCAAGAACCGCCTGATCTCGGTCGACCTCGACATGCAGGCGCTGCAGGCGCGCGGCCTGGCGCCTGCCGACGTCGTCAACGCCGTCAACCTGCAGAACCTGATCCTGCCGTCGGGAACCGCCAAGTTCGGCGATACCGAGTACGTGGTGCGAATGAACGGATCGCCGGAAGCGATCGCCGGCCTCAACGACCTGCCGGTGCAGACCTCGCCGGGCGGCACGACGACCTACCTGCGCGACGTCGCCAACGTGCGCGACGGCTTTTCGCCGCAGACCAACATCGTCCGCAAGGACGGCGCGCGCGGCGTGCTGCTGTCGGTGCTGAAGAACGGCGGCGCGTCGACGCTCGACATCGTCGCCAACCTGCGCGCGATCCTGCCGCGCGTGCAGGCGATCCTGCCGGCCGACGTCAAGGTGACGCCGCTCTTCGACCAGTCGGTGTTCGTCAAGGCGGCGGTGCAGGGCGTCGTCGTCGAGGCGCTGATCGCCGCCGGCCTGACGGCGGTGATGGTGCTGCTCTTCCTCGGCAACTGGCGCTCGACGCTGATCATCGCCCTGACGATCCCGCTCTCGATCCTGGCCTCGATCCTGGTCCTGCAGATGCTCGGCGAGACGCTCAACCTGATGACGCTCGGCGGCATGGCGCTGTCGGTCGGCATCCTCGTCGACCAGGCGATCGTGACAATCGAGAACATCGAGCGGCACCTTCACCTCGGCCAGCCGCTCGAGGAGGCGATCGTCATCGGCGCCGGCGAGATCGGCGTGCCGGCGTTCGTCTCGACCCTGTGCATCTGCATCGTCTTCGTGCCGATGTTCTTCCTCTCCGGCGTCGCCCGCTTCCTGTTCGTGCCGCTCGCCGAAGCCGTGGTGATCGCGATGATCGCTTAGTACATCCTGTCGCGGACGCTGGTGCCGACGCTCGTGCTGCTGCTGATGCGCGCCACGCACGCCGACGGCAAGCCCGAAGACGCGGCCCGGCCGAGCCCGCTGCAGCGCGTCTACCGCGCGTTCGACCGCCAGTTCGAGCGCGTCCGCGGCGCCTACACCGTCGCGTTGTCGAGCCTGCTCCAGAAACGCGGCGTCTTCGGCGTCGCCTTCCTCGCCTTCTGCCTGCTCTCGTGCGGCCTCTATCCGTTCCTCGGGCGCGACTTCTTCCCTAGCGTCGACGCCGGCCAGATCCGCCTGCACCTGCGCGCGCCGACCGGCACGCGGATCGAGGAGACGGCGCGCCTCGCCGACGACGTCGAGGCGGCGATCCGCCGGCTGATTCCGAAGGACCAGCTCGAGACGATCCTCGACAACCTCGGCGTCCCGAACAGCGGCATCAACCTGTCGTACAGCAACGCCGGGACGATCGGCACGCTCGACGGCGAGATCCAGCTGTCGCTGAAGCAAGGGCACCGGCCGACCGAGGAGTTCGTCAGCCTCCTGCGCGCCGAATTGCCGAAGCGCTTCCCCGGCATCGAGTTCTTCTTCCAGCCCGCCGACATCGTCACCCAGATCCTCAACTTCGGCCTGCCGGCGGCGATCGACGTGCAGTTCACGGGCAGCGACATCAACGCCAACGCCGCGCTCGCCGCCGACCTGGTGAAGCGGATCAAGCAGATCCCCGGCGCCGTCGACGCGCACGTGCACCAGCGCCTCGATGCACCCGCCGTCAACCTGCAGATGGACCGCACGCGCCTGCAGCAGATGGGCCTGTCGGCGCAGAACGTCGGCCAGAACGTCCTCGTCTCGCTCTCGGGCAGCTCGCAGACGGCACCGGCGTTCTGGCTCAACCCGGCCAACGGCGTCGTCTACTCGATCGCCGTCCAGGCGCCGCAGTACCGTGTCGATTCGCTCGACGCGCTCCTCAACGTGCCGGTCGCCGGCACCGGCGGCCCCGGCACTTCGACGGCGGCGGCGTCGACGCAGCTGCTCGGCAACCTCGTCGAGGCGACTTCGGCGCGCCAGGCGGCCGTCGTCTCGCGCTACAACATCATGCCGGCGATCGACGTCTACGTCGGCGTCCAGGGCACCGACCTCGCCAGCGTCGCGGCGCGCGTGCAGGCGCTCGTCGACGAGGTCCGGCCGAAGCTGCCGCGCGGCAGCCAGATCGTCCTGCGCGGCCAGGTGCAGACGATGCAGTCGTCGTTCCTCGGCCTCGGCGTCGGCTTGGGCATGGCGATCGTCCTCGTCTACCTGCTGATCGTCGTCAACTTCCAGTCCTGGATCGACGCCGTCATCATCGTCGCCGCGCTGCCGGCGGCGCTCGCCGGCATCGCCTGGATGCTCTTCATCAGCGGCACGACGCTGTCGGTGCCGGCGCTCACCGGCGCGATCATGACGATGGGCGTGGCGACCGCGAACAGCATCCTGCTCATCTCGTTCGCGCGCCAGCGCCAGCAGGAAGGCGCGGCGCCGGCGCTCGCCGCGCTCGAGGCCGGTGCGACGCGCATCCGGCCGGTGCTGATGACCGCGCTGGCGATGATCATCGGCATGATCCCGATGGCGCTCGGCATCGGCGAAGGCGCCGAGCAGAACGCGCCGCTCGGCCGCGCCGTCATCGGCGGCCTGCTGTTCGCGACCTTCTCGACGCTGCTGTTCGTGCCGGTCGTCTTCGCGGGCGTGCACGAGCGGCTGGCGCGCCGCCACGCGGCGCGCGCCGCGCATCTGGGCGGCGCCCCGGCACCGTTGTTGCGGGAGACCTGACCGATGGCCGAGCACCCCGCACCATCGCCCGCCGATCCGGCTTCGCCGCCGCTCGACGCGGCGCAGCGGGCCGGCGTCGCGCGCGGCACGCGCATCGCCGTCATCGTCGTCCTGGTGCTGCTCGCCGTCGGCGCCGGCCGGACGATCGTCGGCCGGATGGCGAACGCGCGCATCCTCGAGGCCAACGTCGCCGAGGGCGCCGTCCAGTACGTCAAGACCACCGTCGCGCGCACCAGCGAAGGCGGCCAGACGCTCGCGCTGCCCGGCTCGCTGCAGGGCTTCCAGCAGGCGCCGCTGGCGGCGCGCTCGGCCGGCTACGTCAAGCGCTGGACCAAGGACATCGGCAGCCACGTCACGAAGGGCGAGCTGCTCGCCGTCATCGAATCGCCCGAGATCGACCAGCAGCTGTCGCAGGCCGAGGCCGCGCGCGGCCAGTCCGCGGCGAGCCTGGCCCTGGCCAGGAGCACGGTCGAGCGCTGGGAGGCGCTGCGCAAGAAGGACGTCGTCTCGCAGCAGGAGCTCGACGAGCGGCGCAGCGGCGTCGCCCAGGCGCTCGCCAACCTCGCCGCCGCCGACGCCAACGTGCAGCGGCTGCGCCAGCTGCAGGGCTTCACGCGCGTCACCGCGCCGTTCGACGGCGTCATCACGCGCCGCAACGTCGACGTCGGCGACCTCATCGATTCGAGCGGCAAGACGCTGTTCGTGCTGACCCAGATGGATCCGCTGCGCGTCTACGTCAACGTACCGCAGTCGTACGCGCAGCTCGTGCGGCCGGGGCAGAAGGTCGTCGTCACCCAGTCGGAGCTGCGCGGCCAGTCGTTCGCCGGCGAGGTCGCGCGCACCTCGGCGTCGATCGATCCGGCGACGCGGACGATGCAGGTCGAGATCGCGCTGCCGAACAAGAACGGCACCCTGCTGCCGGGCGCCTACGTCCAGGTCGAGCTGCCGCTCGCCGGCAGCCGCACTCTCGTCGTGCCGGCCAACGTGCTGCTCTTCCGCGGCGAGGGCACGCGCGTCGCTGCCGTCGACGGCGCCAACCGGATCCGCCTCAAGCCGGTCACGCTCGGCCGCAACCTCGGCGAATCGATCGAGGTCGTCGACGGCATCGCCGCCGGCGACCGGCTCGTCGTCAATCCGTCCGATTCACTCGGCGAAGGCGACACGGTCGCAGTGGCGGCGAACGAAGAGGGCGGCGCGGCCAGCGCGCCGCGGCCGGCGCGCGCCGCGAGCAAGGCGCTGCCGTGATCGAAGCGCTCGCGCGGCCGCGCGCTTCGGGCGCGCCGACGGCAGCACGGGTCGGGCTTGTCGTCGCCCTCGCGGCGGTGCTTGCCGGCTGCGTCGCCGGCCCGAACTACGTCCGGCCTGCCGTCGAGACGCCTCCGGCGTGGAAGGTCGAGGCGCCATGGCGCGAAGGCACGCCCGACGACGCCGCGCCGAAAGGGGCGTGGTGGCAGCGCTTCGGCGACGCCCGCCTCGACGCGCTGCAGGCGCAGGCGCT
>JADGRJ010000101.1 GCA_017881025.1 Rhizobacter sp.
TCGAGGTAACTCGCACCACAACTGACGATCGCCGGCGACGCAGAACGGCCATTTGCTGTCGATCGTGGACGGCGGCTCTCGGCCAGTCCCGTTAGCGCAAGGGGGCCTTGCCCTGTGCGGTCGTGCATGCCGGGCGGCATGCGATAGTGACCACCGAACTCGTGCGCTTAGGACCTGCTTGCAACGAACAATGAAAATCGCCCTCGTGCTTGCCGCGCTCGCAGCGGCAGGGGCCGCCATCGCTTGGTGGCAGTGGCCCAAGCAAGTCGAGATCGCGCCGGTGACACGCGGCCCGGCAGTCGAGGCGGTGTACGCCACCGGCACCGTCGAGCCCACGGTGATGGTCCCGCTTGCGCCACGCAGCGCGGGGCGGCTGGCGGCCGTCCAGGCCGATGAGGGGGCACACGTGCGCCGCGGCCAGGTTCTTGCGCGCATCGAGTCGGCCGACCTCGACCAGACCGTGCAAGAGATGTCGGCACGCGAGCAGCTCGCGCGCACCCAGCACGATCGCACGCGCGACCTGGTGACTCAGAAGTTCGTCTCACCGGCCGAACTCGACCGCGCCCGCACCGAGCTCCAGGCGGCGCAGGCCGCGGTGCGGCGCGCCCAGGCGCAACGCGACTACAACCAGCTCGTCGCGCCCGCCGACGGCATCGTCCTGCGCCGCGACGGCGAGCCCGGCCAGGTCGTTGCCGCAGGCCAGACGGTGCTGACGCTGGCCTGCTGCGCGCCGCTGCGCGTGAGCGCAGAAGTCGACGAGGAAGACATTCCCCGCGTGGTCGTGGGCCAGAAGGTCACGCTGCGCACCGATGCCCTGCCGGGGCGCCTGTTCGACGGCGAGGTGGCCGAGATCACGCCCAAGGGCGATCCGGTGTCGCGCAGCTACCGAGTGCGCATTCGCCTCGCCGATGCTCCCGCCGTCGACGCGGGCCCGCTGCGCACCGGCATGACGATGGACGCCAACCTGATCGTGTCGCGCCGCGAAAACGCCTTGCTCGTGCCCAGCCGCGCGCTGAAGGGCAACGCGGTCTGGGTGCTGCAGCAGGGTCGTGTGCAACGGCGCGAGGTGCGCAAGGGCGTCTCGGGCGCCGAGCGCAGCGAAATCATCTCCGGGCTCGCGGAAGGCGAGATGGTGGTGCTGTCGCCCGCCGACACGCTGCGCGAGGGTCAGCGTGCCAACGGAGTGCCGGTGGCTGCGTCATCGCCATCCTCGGCATCGGCGAGGCGCTGAAGCCATGGCCGTCGCACTGGACGTGGCGCTGGCGCATCTGACGAACCGCAAGCGCCAGACGCTGGTCTCGCTGACGGGCGTGGTGCTCGGCGTCGCGTTCTTCCTCGCGGTGTCGTCGCTGATGCGCGGCTCGGAGAAGGACTTTCTGAAGCGTCTGGTCGACAACAGCCCGCACATCACCGTCTACGACGAGGTGCGACAGGGGCGCCCCCAACCGGCCGAGCTGCGCTGGCCGGACGCCGCGGTCAGCGTGCGCAACGTGAAGCCGCCACGCGAGACGCGCGGCATCCGCGGCTGGTCGCAGCGGCTGGAATTCATCGAGGCTCTGCCCGGCGTGCGGGCGGCGCCGGTGCTCACCGGCGGGGCCGTGCTCACCTTCGCCGGGCGCCAGCAGGCGGTGTCGCTGTCGGGCGCGGTGCCCGAGAAGATGAAGCAAGTGACGACCATCGAAGAGAAGATGATCGAAGGCTCGCTCGACGCGCTGGCGGCCGACCCCAACGGCATCGTCGTCGGCCAGGGACTGGTCGACAAGTTCAGCCTGCATCTGAGGAGCACGCTGAACGTGCTGGCGGCCGATGGCACCAGCCGGCCCTTGCGCGTGGTGGGCATCTTCCGCACCGGCAACGCGGCCTACGACGAGGGCCAGGCCTTCGTGCTGCTCAAGCGCGCCCAGGCGCTGCTCGGGCGGGAGGACCGCGTCAACCGGGTGATCATCCAGCTCGCCGACCCGTACGACGCGCGCGACGTGGCGCAGACCATCGAGGCCGCCACGGGCTACAAATCGGTGTCGTGGGTCGAGGCGTCGGAAGACATCCTGAGTCTGCTGCTGGTGCGCAACGTCATCATGTACAGCGTCGTCTCAGCGATCCTGGTGGTGGCCGCGTTCGGCATCTACAACACCATCTCGACCATCGTGATGGAGAAGACGCGCGACATCGCGATCATGAAGGCGATGGGCTTTCATGCGCGCGACCTGAAGCGCATCTTCCTGCTCGAGGGCCTGATCGTCGGCGTGCTCGGCAGCGGCCTGGGCGTGCTGCTCGGCTTGGTGCTGATGCAGGTGCTGGGGCAGGTGGCGATCCGCCCGCCCGGTGTTTCGGAGGTCGTGCACCTGCCGGTGTGGTGGGGCGCCGAGCAGTACGCGCTGGCGGTCACTTTTGCGATGCTGTCGTGCCTGGCGGCGTCCTACCTTCCGGCCCGACGCGCCGGAGCGGTGCATCCGGTGGATATTCTGCGAGGTGCGGCGTGAGTGGCGCCGAATCGGCATCGCCGCCGGTGATCCGCGTCGAGCAGGTCACGCGCACGCTGGCCGGCGAGGTGCCCGTGACACTGGTGCAGGACGTGAACCTCGAGATCGAGCGCGGCGAGTTCGTCTGCGTGATGGGGCCGTCGGGCTCGGGCAAGTCGTCGCTGCTGTACCTGCTGGGCCTGCTCGACGTGCCCACCCGCGGTCGCATCTGGATCGACGGCGAGGACACCACCGGCTTCGACGACGATCGGCTCACCGACTTTCGCCTGGCGCGGCTCGGCTACGTGTTCCAGTTCCATTTCCTGCTGGCGGAGTTCAGCGTCGTCGACAACGTGTCGCTGCCGATCCGCAAGCTCGGCCGGGTCGGCGACGATACGGCGCGCGAACGCGCCGCGAAATTGCTCGATCAACTGGGGCTCGAGGGCCAGCATGACAAGAAGCCGAGCCAGTTGTCGGGCGGCCAGCGTCAGCGCGTGGCGATCGCCCGCGCGCTGGCGAACGACCCGCTCGTGATCCTTGCAGACGAGCCAACCGGCAACCTCGATTCGGCTTCCAGCACCAACGTGCGCGACGTCTTGCGCGGGTTGACGCGCGAGCTGAACAAGACCGTGGTCGCCGTCACGCACGACGCGCAGTTCGCAGCCGCGGCGGACCGGCGGATCGGTATTGTCGACGGCCGCATTGACTTGGCGTGGAGGCCGGGATGACGCCGCTCGGCGTCGAGCGGTCACCCTGCGACGTCCGCTTTCGGCCAGAAGCTGCCGGTCGCGAACGACTGCTGTTGGTCGACGAACACGCGTCGCCGAGATTCGAGCGCTCCGGGGCACTGGATACTTCCTCCATGGGGCGGCCCCCGCGGCTATTGAGCCATTAACACCCGATGACCTTATTAGGTCATGAGGCACGCGCGCCCGTCGACTGAACCAATGATAGTTTCACGAAGCGTCCACGGGTTGATCACGTCGTTGCACTACGATCATTCGATCCGCCATGTGCCGGCGACCGACAACTGGGAGTATCGAAATCACGATTGCCACCGCGACCACACGCTGTGACCTGCACCTGCATTCCTCCGCGTCGTTGACGACCGGGCAATGGTTCTCGCAATATTTCCAGGCTCCGGAAAGCTACGCCGATCCGATCCGTCAGTACGAGCTGTGCAAGTCGCGCGGCATGTCACTTGTGACGCTGACCGACCATGACTCCATCGAAGGCGGGCTCAAGCTGATCGGCAGACCCGACTTCTTCCTCTCCGTCGAAGTCTCGACGAAGTTCCCTGAAAACGACTGCGCCATCCACGTTCTCGTTTTCGGCATTGCGCCGAGGCAACACGCGGAATTGCAGCAGCGACGCTCCAGCGTCTACGAGGTGTCAAAGTACCTCCGCTCCGAGCGGCTGGCACACAGCCTACCGCATCCCTTGCTGAGTCCCAATTGGCGGCTCGACGCCGACACCCTCGAGAAATGTCTCGCGCTGTTCCCTGTCTTCGAGGCAGTCAATGGACTGTCGGATCGGCGCGCCGACCTCGACATGGATCACTTCTTCGCATCGATCACACCGGAGCTCCTGAAGGATCTCGCAAGTAAGCACAACATCGTCCTCGCGCACGGGTCGCCGCCTCGCCTCGCGTACACGGCCGGCTCGGATGATCACGGCCAGCGCCGGTGCGGCTCGATCTTCAGCGAAGCCGCAGGCAGTCTTGGCCCAGCAGAGTTCCTTCGCCGGGTGATGAAGGGTCAAGTTCGCACAGTCGGCGAAGGCGGCGACCTGAACGCGATGGCGACCTGCATCAAGCAGGCCACCTACGCCCATTTCCAGGCCAACAACGAGGGCCAGCAGGCTCGCAGAAATCCCTTTGTCGACGTGATGGATGTGCTCGCAGGACGGCCACCCGTGACCGGGGCCGACGCGCCCCGGGGGTCGTCGGCTGTCGTGGAGAGCCTGCTTCGAGCGGCGCAGAAGGCAGGGACTCATCCCGGCCCCGATCTCGACATTACCGTGCCACCCGCCTGGCCGAGCGATGCGAGCGACCGAGCCATCGTCGAGGCGGTCGCGCGGACGAGCGACGCGCTCGTCGGCGCCGCCGCCCGTGGTCTTGGCGACGCGCTCCTCGGCTTCGATATCTACGGCATTCTCGCGTCCCTCACCGATCTCGCCGCCGCACTCGGCGTCGCATCGCCGCTGCTTTTCGCCGCCGATCATTTCGCCCGCCAGGACGCCCAGCTCCGACGCATCTGGGCCGGCTGGACAGCGACACCGATCCCGAGCAAGCCCGAGCACCTGGCCGTCTTTTCCGACGCTCTTGGAAAGGTCGACGGCGTCTCGACGTGGTGCCATCAGTTCGCAGAGCGCGCAGCGGCATCGGGAAAGCGCGTCTGGTTCGCAGCTTGCGACGAACCCGATCGCGATTTCGACCTCGAGGTCGTGCCGCGTCCGTTCCCGGCGCTCGCGCGATTCGGCCTGCCGGGCTACGAAGGCATCGAGGTCTGCGTGCCTTCCCTCGCGGCGACGGTCGATCGGCTCTGGCGAGAAGGCATCACGCACGTCGAGCTGGCAACGCCCGGTCCGATGGGTTTGGTTGGGCTGGCGGCGGCCCGGATCCTGCGCCTGCCCGTCACGGCGACTTACCACACGGATTTCGCTGCCCTCGTCCAACTGCTGGTCGACGACCCGAAGCTCGTGGACCTTGCCAAGGGATATCTCGGCTGGTTCTATCGCGGCATGGACCGGACCTTCGTGTTTTCCGAATCGTCGCGTGGCAAACTTCTGCAGCTGCGCGTGCCGGCCGAGAAGATCGACCGCATCGCCATGGCTGTCGATCCCGAGGATTTCTCGCCGACCCGCAACTCGGCGTCGATATTTTCCGAGCTTGGGGTCCACGTGGGTGGGCGGCCGGTCGTGCTGAGCGTGGGACGGCTTTCGACGGAGAAGAAGGTGGCTTCGATCCTCCAGGCAGTGCGCGGACTGCAGGATCGGCAGCCAGCGCCATTGCTCATCGTCGTGGGAGACGGGCCGGCGGCAGCGTCCTTGAAGCGCTCTGCGCGCAACGATGCTTTTGCTTTCTTCGTCGGCGTTCAGACCGGCCGAGTCTTGCGCGAGTTGTATGCGTCTGCATCCGCGTTCGTGTTCGCCAGCGAGATCGACAGCTTCGGGCTCGTCAACCTCGAGGCGCTTTCGAGCGGTGTGCCTGTGCTGGTACCCCGGGGATCGGCGATTGCGCAGACGCTGCGCGACGGTCACGACGCCCTGTTCTTCGATGCCGAGGTCGGTGGCCTTGCGAAGGTGCTGGGCGCATTGCTCGATGACCCGGCGCTTGCGGCCGACCTTACCGCGAATGGTCGCCGACGAATCCTCGCGCAATGGGAGGAAGGGCACTTCGATGACGTGTGGCGGAAGATGGCGGGCCACGACCGCAGCCTCGACCCCGCGTGATCGCAGCGCGGTGAGGTCAGCTTACCCGCCTCGATCCTACGGCGAGGGCGACGCGACCGGTGCCGGAGCGGCCCTGCTCGTTTCGATTCATGACGTGTCTCCGCTCACCCTCGATGAAAGCCGCCGCATGGTCGAGCTGGCGGTCGCGAGTGGCGTTCCGCTTCACGCCATGACCGTCCTGGTCATTCCACGACACGAGGATAAAGTGCCGTTGGACGAGCACCCCGCCACGTTGGAATGGCTGTGTGAACTCGCCGTTGCCGGCGCCTGTCTCTGCTTGCACGGGTTCACGCACCGCATGGCCGAGAGGACTGGCAACCCATGGCGATGGGTCTGGGGGCAGGCGTTCGCACGCGGCCAGGGCGAGTTCTACTTGATCTCCGCCGCGGACGCCAAGCGCCGGCTGGACGCTGGTCGCGCCATCATCGAGCGCGCCGGCCTGAGCGGTGACATGCACGGATTCGTTCCACCGGCGTGGCTCCTGTCGTCGGCAGCGCGGCGTGTCGTCGAGCAAGCCGGGTTCGCCTTCCACGAGGAACTCTCGGGCATCGTTGTCGCGGAAAGCGGCCTTCTCGCGCGCCGCCTGATCGGCTTCGGATCGCTCGGAACTTTCGAGAGAGGAGCGACCGTCGCCCATGCGTGGCTGCAATCCAAGCGTAGACCCGCCGATACTCGCTTGGCGATTCATCCAGCCGACATGAATTGCGCGGCCTCGACGAAAGCCGTTCGGCGCACCCTTCGCCGCCTCTTGCCTGGCCTCACACCGATGAGCTACACCGCCTATCTGCGACGCTGCGAGCTGGCAGGCGCCAAACACCGCGTGGCGGCCAATTGAGCAGGACGTGCGCCGCCCTCGTGTTGTGTGTCGGTATCGTCGGCGCTGCGAGCGCAGAGGAGGCCGGCGGATTCGACGGCGTCGAGAGCGCCTATGGTGATTACCTGACGCAGATCCTCCGTCGATGGGTCCCGCCGCGCTCGTCGGCCCACCCGGCATCGCTCGAGATTGCGTGCATCGCGACGCCTCGCGCGGATGGATACGTCGGCATGCTGCAACGGATGACGATAGAAGCCAGCCCCGCCGTGGTGGCCGGCGTGCTCGATGACATCGACCATTTCAAGGATCTGTTCCCTGACACGGTCGATGTTCGGATCGTCGCCGGCACGAGGTTGGGTCCGAGGTATGTGAGCGCGTGGATTCAGCGTGCCCCCATCTTCTTTATGCCTGATATCGCCTACGAGTTGAGTCATCTCGTCGACAAGACGATGCCGGGGCGCTTGATCTATCGCTACAAGCTGTTGCGCGGAGACAAACTCATCGCGAGCGATGGGTTGGTGGTTCTGGACTCCCTCGGACCAGCGACGACGCTGTTCACCGAATATGACTTCTTCAATGGCCACTGGGGCCCCATTCCGAAGTCTGTCGTGTGGCGCGAGAGCTTGCGTGGCGCGTTCCATTCCGACGTCGCGATCAAGCTGAGGGCCGAGCATGCGGACTGGACCTATGCCGACATCGCGAAGGAGTCGAAGCGACTCACGTCCGCGCAATCCGCTCAGCTCGCGCAATGCTATGAACATCGCAAGCCGGCATTCTCCATCGGAGAGTCAGCCCACACAAAATAGCTGAGCTTTCGGGCGATGACTCTTGCGGGCTGTACTTCTGTTGTGGGTCCGAGAGCGAACATTCGCGACTGCAATCCGAGTGGGGGTAAGTCCTGGGGGTAGGTACGCAGTCGGACCTCTGACTCGCAAGGTAGGCGCCGCATCTAGGTGATCGTTTGATTCCCTTCACCCGCTCCAGTGAAAGATGCTCGCGCGGCCAGACTATCGCGTGTCCGTGGGGTACTTGTCGTAGACGACGTCGCGCGCGAACAATTCGATGATTTCGCCAGGGCTGTAGCCGATCTCACGCAGCACTTCCCCCGAATGCTGGCCGAGCCAAGGCGCCGGCTTGCGAATGGCCGTCAGTTCGCTGCTGGACTTCAAGGGCAACCCGAGCGTCTTCATCGGTCCGATCTTGGGATGCTCCATGTCGACCACCATCGCCCTCGCCTTGATGTGCGGGTCGTTCATGATCTGGTCATAGCCATAGACGGGGCCGCCCGGAACTTCGGCGGCGTCGAGCTTTTCGACCCAGTGGGCCGTCGGCTTCGTCATCAGCACGGCTTCGATCTCCTTCTCGAGAGCGTCGATGTTATCGAGCCGTGACGGTGCGGTCGCAAAGCGCGTGTCCGTGAGCCATTCGGGCCGCTCGCACACCATCGTGCAGAAGTTGTTCCACAGCTTGGCGTTGCTTGCGCCGGCGGTGACATACCCGTCCTGCGTGCGATACGCCTGGTAGGGCGACGAGCGCCGGTGGCGGCTGCCGGTGGGCGTCGGCAACTCGCCCGAGCCGAAGTAGGCGCCGAATTCCCAAGGCGTCCACGCCAAGCCCGCTTCCAGCAGCGAGGTCTCGAGGAACTGGCCGCGACCCGTTCTCAGCTTGGCGATGTAGGCGGCCAGAATTCCGGACAGCGTCGTCACGCCGCAGGCGATGTCGTTCATCGCGATGCCGACCTTGGTCGGCGCGCCGCCCGGGTGGCCCGTCATCAGCATGATGCCGGACATGCCTTGCGCGATGATGTCGAAGCCGCCCTTCCTGCCGTACGGGCCAGTCTGGCCGAATCCCGACATCGACGCGTAGATCACCTCCGGGTTCAAGCGCCGAACCGCCTCGTAGTCCATTCCGAGCTTGCCGACCACGCCCGGCCGGAAGTTCTCGACGACGATGTCGGCCTGGGCCGCGAGCCTGGCGAAGATCTCCTTGCCCTTGGCATCCTTCATGTCGAGCGCGAGGCTTTTCTTGTTCCGGTTGAGCACGGCGAAGCAATACGACTCGTCGTTGATCTTGGGATCGAAGCGGCGCGAGGCGTCGCCCTCGGGGAAGCTCTCGATCTTGACGACGTCTGCGCCCATGTCGCCGAGGACCATCGTGCAGTAAGGTCCGGCCATGACATTGGTGAGGTCGAGCACCTTCACGTTTTCGAGCGGCAGCGCCATGTCCTCCCCTTCAGCTGATCACGGTCAGTTGCGCGGCCTCGACGTCGACGAACACGGTGTCGCCGGCCTGAAAGACCTCCTGTGCCCGCGTGCTCACGCGCAGCGGCTCGGCGACGCCTTCGAGGGCGACGTGGTAGTCCCAGTACTCGCCGAGGTAGGCGCGGCGCTCCACGCGCCCGCGCGCCCGGCAATGCCCTTCGGCGATCGCCTGCTCATGCCTGACAAGGTGAATGCTTTGCGGACGCAGCGACACCAGGACGCGGTCGGGCAGGGCGCCTTCGCTGAGCAAGGCGTCCTTGCGGACCGAGAAGGCGCCGAAGTCGACGCTCACGGCATTCGCCTTCCCCTCGAGGAAATTGGTGCGGCCGATGAAGCCCGCGACGAAGCGCGTGCGCGGTCGCGCGTAGAGCGCGTAGGGCGCGTCGATCTGCTCGATGCGGCCCTTGTTCATCACGACGATGCGGTCGGAGGTGACCATGGCCTCGGCCTGATCGTGCGTCACGTACACCATCGCGATCTTGAACTCGTCGTGCAGGCGGCGGATCTCGAAGCGCATTTCCTCGCGCAGGTTGGCGTCGAGGTTCGACAGAGGTTCGTCGAGCAGCAGCAAGGCGGGCTTGACGACGATCGAGCGGGCGAGGGCGACGCGCTGCTGCTGCCCGCCGCTCAGCTCGGCGGGGTAGCGGTCGCGCAGGGCAGACATCTGCACGACCTCGAGGATCTCGTCGACGCGGCGCCGAATCTCGTCGCCACCGAGCTTGCGCACCTTGAGGCCGAAGCCGACGTTTTCGGCGACCGTCATGTTCGGCCAGATCGCGTAGCTCTGGAAGATCATCGACATGCCGCGCTTTTCCGGCGGCAGCACCGAAGCGGGTGACGAGATCACCTGTCCGTCGACCTCGATCGTTCCGGCCGTCGGCGCCATGAAGCCGGCGATCATTCTGAGCGTCGTCGTCTTGCCGCATCCCGACGGCCCGAGCAGCGAGACCAGCTCGCCTTCCTCGAGGGCGAGGTTGAAGTCGTCGACCGCCGTGACGCCGCCGAAGGTGCGGCCCACGTTGCGCAGTACGAGCCTGCTCATGCCGCGGTTCTCCTGAGCATGAAGTCGCGGCCGAGCAGGCGAAAGCCGATCAGGATCAGGATGACGGTGATGACCACGAGGATGAGGCCGATGGCGGCGAGCATCTCGAAGTTGCCCTCGTCGCTCTTGTCGAACAGCAGCACCGAGAGCACCTGGGTGTTGATCGAGTAGAGGAAGATCGCCGAGCTCAGCTCGCGCGTGCCGGGGATGAAGACGAGGATGAACGCGCCGGCCAGGCTGCGCTTGAGCAGCGGCAGCACCACCCTGCGGATGGCCGTCAGCCGGGTGCCGCCCAGGATGCGCACGGCGTCCTCGAGCTCGGGATTGACGCTGCGAATCGCCGCGCTGCTGTTGGCGTAGGCGATCGGCAGGAAGCGGGTCGCGAACGCCAGGATCAGGATCCACGCCGTCCCGTAGAGCAGCAGCGGGGGATGCGTGTAGGCCGCATAGAAGCCGATTGCCAGGACGATGCCGGGGATGACGAAGGGTGCCATCGTCACGAACGACAGCACGTTGCCGAGGACCTTTCCGACCAGCTGCCGGTTGACGATGTAGGCGACGCTGAGCGCGAGCAGCACGGCGATGACCGCGGCCGAGCCGGCATACACGAAGGTGTTGACGACGGCGTTGCGCGTCAGGGTGTTCTCGAACAGGGTGAAGTACAGGTTCCGCAAGGTCAGGTTGTCGAGACTGAAGCCGCGTCCCCAGGCCTTGGCCAGGGCCGCCTGACAGATCACGACCATCGGCATGAAGAACGACAGGGTGCAGACGAACAGGCAGTAGGCGAGCAGCGGCCATTTCCAAGCGCCGAGCTCGATCGGCCGGCGTTCGCCGCCCTTGCCGGTCAGCGAGATGTAGCCCTTGCGGCTGGTGATGCGTCGCTGGATCCAGAACAGCAAGACGGTGATCGCCAGCAGGGGCATGGCATACGCCGCGGCGACGCCGACCTTGGGCGGGTACTCGAAGAACTGCCACAGCTGCGTCGTCACGACGTGAAAGCGCCCGGGCAGGGCGATCAATGCCGGCGATCCGAACAGCGCGATCGCTTCGAGGAACACCAGGATGAAGGCGCCGAGCATTGCCGGCAGCGCCAGCGGCAGAGTGATCGACAAAGTCGTGCGCAGGTTGCCGGCGCCGAGGATGTTCGCCGCGTCCTCCATCTCCGAGGAAATGAGATCGAGCGCCGACTTGGTGAACATGAACACGTACGGAAAGCTGTAGCAGGCGGTGACCAGCACCAGCCCGGGCATGGTGTAGATGTTGAACGGCCCCTTGTCGGCGCCCGTGAGGGCGACGGCCGCCCGATTCAGCCAGCCGGCGTTCGGCCCGGCCAGCAGGATCCAGCCGACCGCGCCGAGGTACGGCGGGATGATGAAGGTGCCCAGGATCGACACCCAGATCAGGCCTTTGGCAGGCATGTCGGTGCGCGAGAGCGCCCATGCCAGCGGCGTACCGAAGATCAGGCAGAGCGTCGCCGCGGCCGCTCCGAGGATGAGCGAATTGACGAGCGCGTCGACGTAGCGCGACCGGCTGTACGCCGCAGCGTAGTTGGCGAGGGTGAAGGCGCCGGTGTCGGGCTGCTCGAAGCTGACGACGAGCAGTCGAAACAGCGGATTGATGACCAGGATGAGTAGCACTGCAATGGCGAGCAGCCAGATCCAGGCCGACTTGTCGAGATGGCGCCATCGCTGAACGAACGGCGACGATGCCGCGGGCTGCATCGCCGTGCTCTGAGCCGACGCGCCGCCCATCGTCATGGTTCAGATGCCGAAGGTGTCCCGGAACTGCTCCTTCACCTCGGGGATTCCCTTGGCGATTTCCTCTTCGGTCGGCCGGATGACCTTGATCTCCTCGAGCGGCTTGGCCCCTGGCGCCGGTTTGATGCCCTTGATGACCGAGAGCTGATGGTTCTTGACCTGCACCTCGGCCGCTTCCTTGTCGAGGAGGAACTCGACGAACAGCTTGGCCGCGTTGGGTGCCGGCGCGTTCTTGGGGATGCCGGTGGCCGAGACCATGAGCAGCGTGCCGTCTTTCGGGTAGATCACGGCCAGCGGATTTCCCTTGTCGCGGCTGAGCAGGGTGGTCGCTTCCGGGCCCGCTGCGATCCACCGCTCCTTGGCGTTGAGCATGGTCACGGTGTCGTTGATCGAGCGGCCGATCTGGGGCTTGTTCTTCTCGAGCTTGTCGAAGAACTGCCAGCCATAGAGCTTCTTCATCTGTACCGTCCACGTTCCGACGTAGCCGCTGAACGCAGGATGGCCGATCGCGATCTTGTCCTTCCACTTGGGGTCGAGCAGCTCGGTCCAGCTCTTCGGTGCATCCTTCTCCGAGACCAGGGCGGTGTTGTAGGCGATCACGACCAGCGCGGCGGCGGTAACCCAGTACTGGTTGTCCTTGTCGTTGTATTGCTTCAGCGACTCGACCATCTTGCCGAGGTTGTGCGGCTGGTAGGGAGCGAGAACGCCGCTCTTCTTCAGATCCGGATAGTGGCTGATGTCGGTGCTGCTGAACACCGAAGCGACCGCCAGGTTCGCCTTCAAGTCCTGCTGCAGGCGCTGGAATGCGACCTGCGCCGTCGTGCGAACGAAATTGCACTTCACGCCGGCGTATTTCTTTTCGAAGGCGGCGCACAGGTCGGCAATCGTCTCGGTGTCGTAGTGCGCGGTATAAACCGTGAACTCCTTTTCCTTCTTGGCGCCCTCGTACAAAGCCTGCTCCCAGGGTGCCATCTGCGCCGCGACAGGGGCGGCGGCGGCGGTGAAGGCGGCGATCAGCAGCGCTCGCGGCAGTGCATTCCTGAGGCGTGACATGAAATTTCCTCGTTGAAGATCGGCAGCGGGCATCCGGATCATCGGACGTCACCTGCCGGTGAAGACGGGCTTGCGCTTTTCCATGAAGGCCGTGCGCCCTTCGATGTAGTCGGCGCTGTTGAAGCAGCGGTCCACCACTTCCTGGCAGAGCGCGATGTCGCGCTGCGACTCGTCCTTCATGACCTCCTCGACGATGGTCTTGATCGAGGCCACGGTCATCGGGGCGTTGTCGGCAATCGTTTGCGCATAGCCGCGCACGAACCTCTCCAGGTCTGGCACCGCCAGCAGCCGATTGATCAGCCCCATCGCCAGCGCTTCCTCGGCCGTGAACTGTCGGGCGGTGAAGAAGATTTCCTTCGCGAACGAAGGGCCGACGACATCGACGAGCTTGCGGACACCCTTGAACTCGTAGCCGAGCCCGAGCCTGGCGGCCGGCACGCCGAACCTGGCGCCCTCGGCGGCGATCCGCATGTCGCACGACATCGCCACCGACACGCCGCCACCGATGCAGAAGCCCCGAATCATCGCGATCGTCGGCTTGCCGGCGTGCTTGAGCGCTTCGGCGGCCTCCTCGGCGGCCCGGTTGTAGCTGCCGACCGTCTCCGGCGAAG
>JADGRJ010000329.1 GCA_017881025.1 Rhizobacter sp.
TTGCCTACCCACATGCTGGCCACCAGGCCCCAGAACAGGTCGGGGTGACTGGCGATCATGTTCGGTCCGGGCTGGACGCCCTTGACGATGAAGGCGGCCATCATGAGCGCCATGACCGCGTTCTCGGGAATGCCGATGCTCATCAGGGGAATGAAGCTCGTGCGCGCGGCGGCTTCGTCGGCGGCGGCCTGCCCGGCTACGCCCTCGATCGCGCCGGAGCCGATCTCGTGCTTGTACTTGCTGACCTTCTTGTCGACTGCATAGGCCGCGAACTGGGCGATCACGGGGCCGCCACCGGGCAGGATGCCGAGGAAAGAGCCGATCACGCTGCCGCGCAGGGCGCTGGGGATGATCCGCTTGAACTGGGGCCAGGTCGGTATGAGGTTGATCTTGCCGTTGAAGGGCGTGCGCTCGTCCTTGTTGTCGAGGTTCTTGGTGATCTCGGCAATCCCGAAGCATCCCAGGGCGATGCTGATGAGCCCGATGCCTTCGGCCAGGAACGAAAAGTCCATCGTGTAGCGCTGCTGGCCGCTGTTGACGTCGGTGCCGATCTGCCCGAGCAGCACGCCGATCAGGCACATGGCCATCCCGTCAATCAGGCTGCCCGTCGTCACGAAGCTCACGCACACGAACCCCACCAGCATGAGCGCGCAGTAGTCGGCAGGCCCGAACAGGAAGGCGACTTCGCCCAGCATCGGCGCAAAGAAGGAGAGCACGACGATTGCCACGGTGCCGCCAATGAAGCTGGAGACTCCCGCGGTGAACAAGGCCAGGCCGGTCTCGCCCTTCAACGTCATCTGGTAGCCGTCGATGCACGCGACGATGCTGCTGGCGTGCGGGATCTTCATCGTTATCGCGCTCACGCTGTCGCCATACTGAGCGCCGTAATAGATGCCGGCGAGCATGATGAGGGCGCCAGTGGTGGGGATGGAATAGGTCAGCGGCAGCAGGATGCTGATCGTGGCCAGCGGGCCGAGCCCGGGCAGCAGGCCGACGAGGGTGCCGACCGTGCAGCCGATCGCGCAGAACAGCAGGTTCTGCCAAGTCAGCGCGTGCTCGAAGCCGAACGCGAGGTTGTGCAGGACATCCATCAGTAGAGCGGCAGGTTGAAGCCGAGCAGTTTCTGGAAAGCGAGTGCGACAGCGATAAGGCCGGCCGCAACCTTTAGATTGCGCATCACCGAATAGCTGCTGCCTGCGAAGGCGGCACAGAACACCATGAACACGATGCCGGCGATCATGTTGACATGCGCCGAGATGAGAGCGAATCCACACAGGCTTGCGAGGATGATCGCAATGTTCTTGATGTTGAATTCCAACGGGACGCGTTGGACGAAGCGCGAGCGCACCACCGTGATCACACCGATCAGGAACAGGAGGCAGCTCACCATCAGCGGGAACAGGCCCGGTCCCGCGCGCTCGAAGCGCCCTATCTGGTAACCGAGTGCCCCTAGGCCGAAGACGAGGGAGATGGCCACGATGAAGAGGCCCCTGACAAGATTTCGGTCATTCATAAAGGGTCTTCCTAGACTCCATCGCGCACGTTGTCGAGCATTGTGTGCCGACATTGGCGGTGCTATCGCCCCGCCGCGTTTGAATTGGGCGGTTCGCTCAATCCCCTTCGCATGCAGGTCGGCCGTGAGCGCTTTAACAGTGTCAAAGCGCGGCAGGCGCCCGGCTCGAGCTTCCTTTATCGCGCTGATCGTCGGAGTTGGGAAGGAGCGGCTCGAAGGGGAGCGCCTTTGCCCGGGCGACCGGATCAGCATCATCCGAAATGCATCGGAAACCGTCAGCCCCCTCGTTGCCAGGACCGCTGCGGCCTCTTCCGATGACCCGTCGGCCTTCGAGGGAACCCTCACGTTCCTGCGTGCGCTTCGGTTCAGCCCTTTCATCGACGATGCTTCGGGTGCTCCTCCTTCTTGAGATCCGAAATCGCGCCACGCAGCAGCGGCCATGTCCCAAGCACGAAAGCGAGGGTAAATGCGACGGCTAGGAAAGCCCCCAAGTCGGGCACTGCAAGGGAAAAGCCCGCAGTTGCCAGTGCGTCGGCCACACAGATGATCACGACACGGCAATAAGCGCGCATCGAAAAGTCCGAATGAAGTTTGGCGCAGGTGTCAGTGGTCGGCGTGTCCGTTTCCGTTGCGGTCTGGGCACCGGCCAAGTAGCGCACCAAAACAGCAACGCCAAGGCGGCCGCCTCGGAAATTTTCAATCCGGGCATAAGAACAAGCAAACCGGCCACGAAGAAGTCGCCGGCCAGAGTGATTCCAACAATTCCTAGACCGTACATGCGGTTACTCCTGGGTGTGCCTCCAAGGCGGTGCCTACTGCCGGCCGTGCGACCCGCCACGCGTTTCCGCTGGCAGCGTTAAGAATCCTCATTGGATCAAAACATGGGGTTTCGCTCATCACACATCGAGTGAGGGGCGGCCGGACCTGAGCTACCCGGGCGGGACTCTTCGCTTGCTGCAGCGGCGACCTTGCACATAACTGCCTCGTTTGCCTGCAGACGCCACTGCCCCTTCGCGCCTGGCTCGAGACCGTAAACCGCGCAATTCGGCATCGACAGCGCCTTCTGAAAACGTCTGAATTCCCGCATCCCAGTCGCGTCATCCGAGTTGAAGCGCCAGAGCTTCCAGCATAGGAGGGCGAACCAGATGCCGTGCCCGAAAAGGACGGTGTCTTGAGGCAAGTGAAGCATCTCGTCCACAAAGCCTTCCACCCGGGCGCTGAATTCGCGAAACGACTCCGACTCCGGCCCATGACGCAGATCCGGATCGGCTTGGTCCCAAAAGGAGTCGGCGATCGGTCGTCTCTGCGCGGTGACCATGCCCTCGATCAACCGGGCGTCGAGCGCCGAGAACTCATGCAGCAGCGGATGCAGCGTGATTGGGCAGCCGGTCTTCTCGCTGAACGGACGGGCCGTCTCCGCAGCCCGCACGTAGGTCGAGCTGAGCAGCAGAAGTGGCTGTACGTCTAGCAGCGTGGCGATCATGCGTGCCTGCCGCCGGCCTAGCTCTGACAGCGGGATCTCGGCGTGGGCCATCGTCACGCCGCCCGCATTGGCGGTGCTTTGGCCATGGCGTACGAAGTAGATCATGGGCTGGACTCAGACTGCTATCGCAACTACTCTGGACCGCCGCCATGGGATTGAGTTCATTCCTTCGACGTACGGCAAAGGCGTATGGGGTTGCGCCCACGACGAAGGGACGACAATGCGACAAAAGTCGCGCCCGGTAGTGTGCGACTCGAGGCTTCAGTTTGTCTTTCGAGGTCGAGGCCAGCGAGCGCTACGTGAAGGGTCAGCTCACCGGCGACGAGCACATCGCATTGATCCAGGCTGCGGTGCTCGGACTTATCCCACAAGCGATCGCTCCTAGGCCCCAACCTCACGCACGTTTCGCGGGTGTCAACCAAGTGTCAACGGAGTAGCGGGACAAAGCCCGAACAGTGCGGGGTGTTGGTCGCTAAGTCGTTGATTTGAATACCAACGCAACCCTAGTGCGGGTTCAGTGCACGGACTCATAATCCTTTGGTCGTTGGTTCGATCCCAACACGGCCTACCAATAAAATCAACAACTTAGGTAGACTGGCCCGCACTCTTCATGGCCAAAGTGTCAACCAAGGCTTGGCCCTTTGATACCTTCACATCTCTGAGTCGGAGCATTGCCCAGCGTCATGTGAATGCGGGTCGCCTGTGGCGGGCTGCAGGCTCTGGATAGCCAGTCCAGCGCCATCGCGAGCGGGGACGCGGACGTACTGCCAAACCGGTGAACCGTTTTAGGCCGGTAAGCGCAGCTCCGCTGGCTCCCCGCCACATGTCACCTGACGTGCGGTGGCGGATCGCGTCCGCTGCCGGACCGATTCCAGCCGTTCCGTTTTGCCGACTGGCTGGCAGGAATCGACCCTAAGCGGAGGTTCGGCGCCGACCTATGTCAGTCCGCTTTGCAGGGCGGATTCAACCGGTCGATGCAACACACTGATCACTG
>JADGRJ010000102.1 GCA_017881025.1 Rhizobacter sp.
GTCGGCGCGCACGGCCTGCCGCTGATGGGCACCGGCGACTGGAACGACGGCATGAACCGTGTCGGCCACCAAGGCCACGGCGAATCGGTGTGGCTCGCCTGGTTCCTGTGCGATCTCGTCGGCCGCTACGCGCCGATGGCCGAGCAGCGCGGCGAGCACGAGCGCGCGGCGCGCTGGCAGGAGGCCGCGCGCGGCTGGCGCGACGCGCTGCAGGCCGCGGGCTGGGACGGCGACTGGTACCGGCGCGCCTTCTTCGACGACGGCACGCCGCTCGGCTCGCGCGCCAACGCCGAATGCCGCATCGACCTGATCGCGCAGTCGTGGGCGGTGCTCTCGGGCGCGGCGCCCGAGCCGCTCGCGCGCCAGGCGATGGCCGCGCTCGACCGCGAGCTCGTCGACCGCGACGCCGGACTCGTCCGCCTGCTCGATCCGCCGCTCGTCCACGCCGAGCCGAGCGCCGGCTACATCCAGGCCTATCCACCCGGCGTGCGCGAGAACGGCGGCCAGTATTCGCACGCCGGCGTCTGGGCGGTGATGGCGCAGGCGGCGCTCGGCGACGCCGACGCCGCCTACCGCTACTTCACCTACCTCAGTCCCGCGCACCGGGCGCGCCGCACCGGCCGCGCCGAGGCGTACCGGATCGAGCCCTACGTGATGGCGGGCGACGTCTACAGCGCGCCGCCCTACGTCGGCCGCGGCGGCTGGAGCTGGTACACCGGCTCGGCGGCGTGGATGCACCGTGCCGCGATCGAGTCGATCTTCGGCGTCTCGCAACGCGGCGACGAGCTCGTCGTCCGGCCGTGCCTGCCGAGCGCTTGGAGCCAGGCCGAGCTTCGCCTCACTCGCGAGGGCAAGTCGGTGCGCATCCTCTTCTCGCGCGCCACGGGAGCGACGCCGCAGGCGCTCGCCGCCGCGGCGTCGGCGCGCCTCCTCGGCGTCGGCGAGACCGTCCGCTGGTCGTCGCTCGATGGCGCGGTGCCGCTCCTCGTCGTCATCGCGGATTCCGGCGGCGCAGCGCGAAATCCTGCTGCGGACGAGCTCGCGAACGCGGGCTGAGGCCCTTACCCGCCCATGTCCTACAGTCATTCACGCGGCACTCCGATGCGCTTGCGCCACCGGGTCGAATAGAGTCTTCTCCAACATCAGCGGGCCTCCATTCCAGCGCAGGCCCCAACAGGAGAATTCCATGCTCAAGTGGGCCATCATCTTCGCGGTCATCGCGCTCGTCGCCGGCATGCTCGGCTTCACCGGCGTCGCTGCCGGCGCAGCCGGCATCGCCAAGATCCTCTTCGTCGTCTTCCTGGTCCTCTTCGTCGCCGTGCTGCTGTTCGCGCTGCTCGGGGCGAAAGCGGTCTCCGGCAAATGAGCGCCGCCACCCACCGCACCAGAACTGGCAGCGCCGCGTCGGCTGCGCAGCCCGAGCGGCTCGAGCTCGACACCGACGCCCTCGAGGCCGCCAAGCGCAGCCTCGAGATGGGTGCCGTGACGCCGAGCTACGGCCCGTGGCGCGAGGACATCATCAAGCTGCTCAACGACGCGCTCGCCACCGAGATCGTCTGCACGCTGCGCTACAAGCGCCACTACTTCACCGCCAAGGGCCTGGCCTCGCCGAAGATCGCCGAGGAGTTCCTGGTCCATGCGAACGAGGAGACGGCGCACGGCGACATGATCGCCGAGCGCATCGTCCAGCTCGGCGGCGAGCCCGACTTCGCGCCGACGACACTCACCTCGCGCAGCCACGCCGACTACGACGAATCGCTCGACCTGCAGGCGATGATCCGCGCCAACCTGATCGCCGAGCGCGTCGCCATCGAGGCGTACGGGCAGATGATCAAGCTGATCGGCGACAAGGATTCGACGACCCGTCGCATGCTCGAGTCGATCCTCAGCCAGGAGCAGGAGCACGCCGACGAGCTGAGCGACTGGCTCACGCCATGAGCCTGCGCAGCGGCATCACCGCGCTCGTTGCCGCGTCGACCCTTGTCCTCGGTGCCGGCTGCGCCGTCATGCGCGGCCAGGAATCGGTCGGCGCCTATGTCGACGACGCGGCGATCACGACGTCGGTCAAGGCGCGCATGGTCGAAGACAAGACCGTCGACGCCGACGCGATCAAGGTCGAGACGTCGAACGGCAATGTCGTGCTGTTCGGAGTCGCGAAGAGCTCGCTCGAGAAGAACACCGCCGAGAGCATCGCCATGAAGGTCAAGGGCGTGAAGACGGTGCAGAACAACGTCGCCGTCCGTCCCTGACGTCGGGCAGCGCGCGGCCACGCCGCCCAGGACCGATTAGCGCCTGTCGTCGAGCGCGGGACACGCGGCCGCTTCGCCGCGGCCAGCGCGGGCCAGCGCCTGGCCGATCGCCGCGCCGAGCCGGGCCACCGCGCGACGGTGCGCGGCGGCGAGCGCGGGAAAAGATCCCGCCGCGGGTTCACGGATCAGCCATTCGCAACGCGACGCAGCGCGCGCATCGCCTCCCGTGATCGTCCACGATCCTTCGATGCGCGCCTCGCGACCGGGCAACGAGTCGAAGCGGCGAACGTCGACCGTAACCCGCACCGCTGCCGCACTCGCCGCCGGCTGCGTTCGAGAATCGACGGCGCCCTGGGCGACGATCAGCTCTTCGAGCAGCGCCTGACGGAACTCGTCGCGCAGCGGGCTGGCCCAGCGCTCCTGCTCGAGCACCGCCATCGAGTCGTCGCCGAGCTGGACTAGCCACTGCGGCTGGTCGACCTGCGCCGGCACGCGGACCGGCTCGAGGACGACGGCGATGCCGCTCGCTGCCGGCGCGCCGGGCCGGGCGACGATTTCGGTCGGCATCAGGCTGTGGAAATGGGTCGGTGGCGTCGTGCCGCACGCCGCGAGCGCGAGCACGCCGAGCACGACTCCGGCCCACCGCAGCGAACGAACCCGGCGATGAACGAAAAGTAGGCGATGTCGCATGGCGGCTAGGGCGTATTGACGCTATGGGAGGGCTCGCGCCGGCCTTCCCCAGCCCGGCCCGAGGGTGATCTCAGCAAACGGGCGCCCGCTGCGTTGCAAATGCTCGCCGTAGCAGCGGCTACGGCTGCGCTTTGCGCCTTGCGGGCGCCTGTTTGTCGAGTCACGCGAGTCCTCCCATAGCGTTAACAGGCCCTAGCGGTTCGGCACCGGTGCGTCGGCGGGCTTGCCGCGCAGCAGCGCTTCCGGATGCTGTTGCAGGTAGTCGGAGAGGACGCGCAGCGCGCGCGAGGTGCGCTGCAGCTCGAGCAAGGTGTCCTCGAGGTTGCGCTGCACCGGCGCGTTCGGATCGGTGACGTTGCGGTCGAGGTTCTCGAGCGACTTCTGGGCGCTGTTCAGCGTCCGCTGCACTTCGGCGAGCGCTTTCTGCGCGTCGGGCGTGAGCTGGCCGATCGCCGTGCTCGCGTGCTGCAGCGTCGTGCGCAGGTCGCGGCCGATGGCGTCGAACGGGATCTTGCTCACCTTCTGGACGATGTCGGCGATCTGCGGCTGCAGCTCGCTCAGCGTTCCCGGCGCCGTCGGCATGCGCACCGCACCGTCGCTGCCGATCGACGCCGTGCGCGGCGGACCGGGGATGAAGTCGAGCGCGACGTAGAGCTGGCCGGTGAGGAGGTTGCCGGTGCGCAGCTGCGCGCGCAGGCCGCTGGCGACAAGCTGCTGCAGGACGACGCCATCGCCTCCGCCGGCGGCGTCGCGCAGCAGCGCCTCACGCACCGGTCCGAGCCGGAGCGGATAGATCTCGCCCATGACCTCGACCGGGAAGCGCTTCCTCTGCGCGTCGTACTGGAGCGCGACGTGGCGGACGCGGCCGATGTCGACGCCGAGCAGGTCGATCGCCGCGCCCGGCGCGAGGCCACGCACCGACTGGTCGAACACCATCCGGACCGGCACGGCGACGCCGTCGGGTGGGGCCAGCGCCAAGCGCCGGTCTGGGAACAGCGTGAAGACGGTGTTCTCGGGCGCCGGCGGCGAGCGGCCGCTGTCGGGCGGCGACTCGAAGGCCATGCCGCCGGCGAGCACCGACGCGAGCGTCTGCGTGTTGACGCTGAGGCCGCTCGCGTTCAGCGTCAGGTCGATGCCGCTGGCGTTCCAGAAGCGGCTGTTCAGCGTGACCAGCTTCTGGTACGGCGCCTCGACGAAGATCTTCATCGACAGCTCGTCGCGCTCGGCGTCGAGCGTGTAGCCGACGACGCGGCCGACCGGCGTGCGGCGATGGAACACCGGCGAGCCGACGTCGAGCGAGCCGAGGTCGTCGGCGCGCAGCACGAAGATCGCACCGGGCTCGCCGCGCAAGACGAACGGCGGCGCCTCGAGGCCGACGAACTCGCTGCGCGACTTCTCCGACACGCCGGCGTCGGTGCCGATGTAGGCGCCCGAGAGCAGCGTGCCGAGGCCGCTGACGCCGCCCGTTCCGATCCGCGGCCGCACCACCCAGAACGCCGTGTCCTCGACCGCGAAGCTCGCCGCCGAGCGATCGAGCTGGACGACGACGGCGACGCTCTTGCGGTCGTCGCGCAGGCCGACGGCGACGACCTTGCCGATCACGACCTCCTTGTAGCGGACCTCGGTCTTGCCGGCCTCGACGCCGTCGGCCGACTTGAACTGGATCTCGATGCGCGGCCCGGCGAGGAAGACCGTTCGCACCAGCATCGACGCGGCGATCGCGACCGCCACCGCCGGCACCAGCCAGACGAGCGAGACGTTCCAGCGGCGCGCCTTGACGACGTTCGGCCGCGGCAGGTCTTTCTCCGGCGCCGGGCCGCCCGGCTCGCCCGGCGGTGTCAACGGCGCGTCAGGCGAGTCTTCCATCGCGGCGTGTCGACGTGACGGGGGGATCGCGCCAGATCAGGCGCGGGTCGAACGACCAGGTGGCGAGCAAGGTGAGGACGACGACGGCGGCGAACGACAACAGCCCGCCTCCCGCGCTGACGCTGGCGAGCGGACCGAAGCGAACGGTCGCGGCGAGCAGGACGACGACGTAGACGTCGAGCATCGACCAGTGGCCTACCGTCTCGATCAGCCGGTACAGGCGCGCCCGCTCGAGGCGGCGCCACTGCGGCTTCCTGCGCACCGTCCAGGCGAGCAGGCCGAGGACGCCGATCTTCAGCACCGGCACGGCGATGCTGGCGATGAAGACGATGATCGCCAGGCCCCACGAGCCGTCGAGCCAGAGCTCGTGGATGCCGCCGAGCAGCGTGTGCTCGTCGCGCTGCAGCGCCGACGTCGTCACCATCACCGGCAAGGTGTTGGCGGGAACGTAGAGCACCGCGGCGGCGAGCACGCAGGCCCAGGTGCGCTGCACCGCGAACGGCTTGGTGCCGTGCAGGACGTGGCCGCAGCGCGGGCAGTGCTGGACCAGCGTCGGGTCGTCGCCGGTGACGTCGACCGAGACCAGGCCGCAGCTCTCGCAACCGAGCAGGCCGCCGCTGCCGCTGTCGCTCGCCGCGCTCATTGCACGTCCCACCACAGATGCTTGAGCCCGGCCGACTCGATCGCGGCGAAGAGCACCGTCATCGCGCCGAGCGCGAACAGCCCGGCTTCGGGCGACGTCTCGGCCAGCCCCGAGAGGCGGACCAGCGACAGCAGGACGCCGACCGTGAACACCTCGACCATGTTCCAGCGACCGGCCTGGTGCAGGACGCGGACGCACCAGGCGAAGCCGGGCGGCTTGTTGCCGGCGGCGAGCGGAAACAGCACGTACAGGCGCAGGCCGATGAACGCCGCCGGCGCGAGCAGCGCGGTGATCGACGCGAGTATCGCGACGAGCTTCTGGTCGTTCTGCCAGGCGAGCGAGATCGCTTGCGGCAGGGTTGCCGTCTCCGCGCCGCCGCGCAGGCTGAGCGACATCAGCGGCATGTTGATGGCGATCAGGTACGCGGCCGCGGCCGCCACGGTGAGGGCGAGGATGCCCTGGATCGACAGTCGGTGCGCGCGGCCGAGGACGGCTTCGCAGCGCGTGCAGCGCGCCAGGGAGGCTTCGCGCAATGGCTGCCAGCGGTGCGCCAGCCCGCATTGCCCACAGACGACGAGGGAGTCTTCGACCCGACCCATTCAGCTTTGCACCAGGAGCGGCAGCGCGGCGACGCGCTTCCGGGGCCATGGCCCGCGGCGATTATCAGGGTGTCGCCACAAGCGGCGACGCCCGTCGGTCCGCCGAAGTTCAGTTGCCGATGCGAGCGAGCAACGCGCCAGCACGCGCCGGCTGCCGCGGCAGCGCCGTCAGCGCGGCAGGCGAGCCGCCGTCGGCCAAAGCGAAGCGTTGCCTGGCGGCGCGCTCGACGGCGCCGCTGACGATCGAATAGAAGCTGGCGAGCAGCACGAGCGCGGCGAAGGCGCAGGTGCCGATGAAGCCCTTGCGCAGGAACAGCACGCGTTGCTCGCTCATTTGGATTCCTTCGCGCTGCGCGCTTCGGTATTCGCCTTGGGAACGGCCCGGCGGCTCATGGCTTTCCCTTGACGGCCACGCGCACCGGGCCTGAATGTTGTGGACGAAGACGCGTCGGCTTGCGGTGCGCGACGGCCCGACTCCTCGGCTTGGCCGGGGTCGGCTGCCAGGGCTCGATCACGGCCTCGGGGGAGGTGGTGAAGAACCAGCGGACGAAGCGGTCGACGCGTTCGGAGAAGGTGAGAGCGTCGACCGTTTTCATGGCGCCACCTTAGCGTGGCGCCGAGGGGCGATCAGCCGGGCGAACGCGCCCCATGGCGTCGGACGCTGCCTACACCTGCCGGGACCCGTCGCTTTCCTACAGGGGCGCCCTGCCCGGTCGGACGCCGACCGGGCACGCATCGTGCGACGATGGCCAAAGATCAAAGGGAGCGTTTCCAATGCTGATCCGGATCGGATACGACATCGAGCTCGCCGTCGCCACGCCGATGGCGCTCATCTACCTGCTGCGCGTTCATCCTTCGCGGCGCGCCGACCTGGTCGCCCCCGAGTCCGTGCAGGTGAGCGGCGGACTCGTCCCCGAGGAGTACATCGACTCGTTCGGCAACCACTGCGGCCGGGTCAACGTACCGGTCGGGATGGCGACGGTTCGCATCACCAACGACGCGCTCATCCGCGATTCGGGCGAGCTCGACGAGGTCAACCTCGAGGCGCGCCAGCACGATCCGACCGAGCTGCCGTTTTCGACCCTGCAGTTCCTGCTGCCGAGCCGCTACTGCGAGGTCGACAGCGAGCTCCTCGCCTTCGCCTGGAACCAGTTCGGCGGCACCGAGCCTGGCTGGCCGCGCGTCCGCGCGATTTGCACCTTCGTCCACCAGCACCTGAATTTCAACTACAAGACGGCGCGGCCGACGCGCACCGCGCTCGACGCCTTCCGCGAGAAGGAAGGCGTCTGCCGCGACTTCACGCACCTGGCGATCACGCTCTGCCGCTGCATGAACATCCCGGCGCGCTACACCACCGGCTATCTCGGCGACATCGGCGTGCCGGAGTCGGGTCCGATGGATTTCAGCGCCTGGTTCGAGGTCTTCCTCGGCGACCGCTGGTATACCTCGGACGCGCGCCACAACGCGCGCCGCATCGGCCGCATCGTCATGGCGCGCGGCCGCGACGCCGGCGACGTGCCGATCACGATGTGCTTCGGGCCGAGCACGCTGCTCCGCTTCGACGTCGTCACCGACGAGGTCGTCGATCCCAAGGCAGCGGCCGTCGCGGCCTGACGCCGGGCCGCATTTCGTTTCAACCGCGAAGGAGACATCGCATGGCGACGACACCGAACAAGGACGAAGTCCAGGGCGAAGGCGACTACGAGGCGGGCCGCCGCTACGACAAGGCGAGCCGCGAATTCGCCGAGTCCGGCAAGGTCGAGCCGGCGGCGCGCGACGCCGCCCCGGGCGACGCGCGCGAAGCCGAGGACATGGAACGCGCCGAGGAAGAAGGCAAGTCGCACGCGAAGGGCGAAGGCCCGCTCGTCAGCGACAAGCGCAAGGCCGGCGACGCCTGAGCCGTCCGGACACCGGCGCCGCTCGCGAGGGCGAGCGCCTCGCCCGGCGTCCCTGGCTCAGCCCGCCTCGCTCACCGCTCAGCGCTTGGCGGCCGAAGCCGCCGACGCCCCGGGCGACACCGGCGGCACGTGCGTCGCCTTCGGAGTGCGAACCGCCGCCGGGATGACGCCGCTGGTGCGGGCGAGCGCGGCGCACTCGGCGTCGGCCTCGGCGGCGTTCTTCTTCGCCCCCGGGTCGATGAACGGGACGATCGCCGCGAGCGGATTGAGCAGCGCGAGCAGCGCCGCCGCGCCCGCCTTGCCCGCGAGCCTGCCGAGCTCGAGCGAGACCGCGGGCTTGCCGAGCGTGCCCTTGACGTGCACCGGCGTCCGCAGCGTCAAGGGACTGAAGTTCTTGGGCGAGACGACGGCGCGCAGATCGAGGCTCTCGTCCCGCAGCGACACGGTGCCGTCGATCCAGATCGTCGTGACGTTCGTGTTCAGGACGAAGACCTTCGGTCGGGCCACGCCCTTGACGACATCGAGGTCGACGACGTTGCAGTTGATCTGCAGCGCCTCATCGCCCTTGAACATCACGCCGAGCGCCTGCGCGATGTCGATCCCCGCCGCTTCGATCGCCAGATGCGAGATCTTCGCCTCGCGCATGTGCATGCGCACGTCGCCGTCGAGGCTGGCGAGGATCTCGGCGGTCGAGCGGCCGGCGCCTTTCACCTTGACGAGCGCGTCGAGCTTGCCCGTCAGGTAGGGCGGCGCGTCGCCCGAGCGCTTGATGCGCAGCCATTGCGCGAGGTTGACGCCGAGCAGGCGCATGTCGGCGGTCCAGAGCGCTTCCTTGCCGCGGCCGTCGAGCTGCAGGTAGCCGGCGAGCTTGCCCTGCGCCGTCACGCCTTCGAAGTCGGCGATGGTGAGCACGCCGTCGGCGAGCAGAAGATGCGCGCGTGCCGGATGCAGCGGCTCGAGGATGTCGGTGCCGGAATCGAAGGTGCCGATGTCGATGAGGACGTTGGCGTCCATCGCGCGCAGCGACGGCAGGTCGAACTTCTTGTCGGGGATGACGCGGCCGCCCGACGCGGCGGCGCTCTTAGCCTCGCCGCTGCCGAGGGCCGGCGCGCCGACGGCCGGGCCCAGGTCGGCGAGAAGGAGGCGCGAGCCGCCGATCCGGCCGGCAAGCAGAGGCACCTTCGGCCGCTTGTCGTACGTGAACGCACCGTCGAGCCGGCTCGAGCCGATGCTCGCCGCTTCGAACACTGCCTTCCACACCGCGCCGTCCTTGGCCAGCGTGCCGTGCGTCTTGAACGCCGGCGTCGTCGGCAGCGTGATGCCGAGCGCGTCGCCGACCGCCGCGAGCGACGGGCCGGCGAGGTTGAAGCGGCCCTTCAGGCCGGTGAAGTGGAGCGGGTCGACGGTGCTGCCGTCGAAGCTCAGCTCGGCGCGTCCGATCAACGCGCGCAGCGATAGCGGTTGCGCCTTCGCGTCGGCGCCGTCACCGAGGAAGCCGAGCACGCCGGCGGTGCGCAGGTCGATGCGCAACGGCAGCTGGCGGTACTGGCCGGTCGCCTTCAGGCGCAGGCCGCTTTCGCCGGGAGCGAGCCGCACGCTCTCGGCGCTCGCCTGCGATGCGCCCTTCGCCGCGCCGCCGGCGCGGATGAAGATGCCGCTGCTCGCCGCGCCGCTCGCCGCGACGGCGCTCGTCGGCGCCGACGCCGCGTCGGGCCGGCTCGCCGATGCCACGGGCGAGCCCGCGCTGCCGTCGCTGAGCGCGAAGCGCGCGTCGACGCCGGCCGGCATGATCGCGTCGACGAACAGGACGTGGCCGTCGTTGACGACGAGCCGGCCGAAGGTCGGCAGCGACGCCGCCCCGTCGTCGGCCGCTGCGGCCTTCTTGCTGCCGAAGTGCCACGAAGCCTTGCCGTCGGCTTGGCGCTCGAGACGGGCGTCGAGCGATGCGGCCTCGAGGTCCTTGACGTGCAGCGTCTCGCCCTTCCAGGCGCGCCAGAGGTCGAGGTAGCCGAGCTTCATCCGCGCGTCGCGCGCGAGCAGCATGTAGGGCGCCGGGCTCCAGGGCGGCGCGCCGATCTCGATCGAGGCGGCCCGAACGCGCACGCTGCCGATGAGGCCGATCCGCACGCCGGACGCTTTGCCCGGGTCGGTGCCGAAGACGACGCGACGATCGAGCACCTTGGCGAGCCGGTGTTCGACCGGGCCGGCGAGGAACGGCCAGCCGATCGCCTCGCAGACGCCGATGGCGACGACGACCGCCGCAAGCACCGCGAGCAGCGCCAGCGGCCAGCGGCCGCCGGCACGCCAGGCTGCGAGCGGAGTTCTCATTCGGCGCATTGTCGGTGGCCCGGCGAGGACGACGTATCGGTCCCTGCCGGCGCGCCCTGTGGGTTCGCTCCTACAGTCGGCGCGTCAGCGCTTCGGGGTTCAGGAGCGTCGGCGCCAGCCGGCCGGCCGCGGGGTCGAGCAGGCAGATCAGGTTCTCGGCGGCGAGCGACGCCATCGCCCGCCGCGTCGGCACGCTCGCGCTGGCGATGTGCGGCGTGAGGACGACGTTGCGGCAGGCGAGCAGGTCGGGGTGCACCGCCGGCTCGCCTTCGAAGACGTCGAGGCCGGCGGCGGCGATCCGGCCTTCGCGCAGGGCCGCGGCGAGCGCGGCGTCGTCGACGACGCCGCCGCGCGCGATGTTGACGAGCGTCGCCGTCGGCTTCATCAGCGCCAGCTCGGCGGCGCCGACGAGATGGTGCGACTCGGCGCTGTAGGGAACGACGACGACGACGTGATCGGCCTCGCGCAGCAGCGCCTCGCGCGAGACGTAGCGCGCGCCGATCGCGGCGGCGACATCGGCCGGCAGCGGCGTGCGGTTGTGATAGATCACGGGCATCGCGAAGCCGTGCGCGCCGCGCCGCGCGATCGCCTGGCCGATCCTGCCCATGCCGAGGATGCCGAGCGTCGCGCCGTGAACGTCGCTGCCGGCGAACAGGTCGACGCTCCACTTCGTCCACTCGCCTCGACGCAGGAACGCCTCGCTCTCGCTGACGCGGCGCGCCGCCGCCATCAGCAGGGTGAAGCCGAAGTCGGCGGTCGTCTCGGTGAGGACGCCGGGCGCGTTCGTCACCGCGACGCCGTGCGCCGTGCACGCCGCGACGTCGATGTTGTTGTAGCCGACGGCGAGGCTGCACACCGCGCGCAGCTTCGGGCAGGCGTCGAGCAGCGCCGCGTCGATCGCCTGCGTGCCGGTGACGAAGACGCCGTCCTTGCCCTGCAGGCGGCGGATCAGCTCGTCGCGGCTCCAGACGTCGTCGGCGTCGTTGGCCTCGACCTCGAAGCGGTCGCGCAGGCGGGCGACGACGTCGGGGAAGATGCGGCGGCAGACGAGGATCGATGCGGTCATGGCTCAGTCGAGGAAGCGGGCGAAGCTCGCGACCGGCTCGCGCTCGGTGACGAGGGTGTTCTCGATCGCGTCGGGGTCGCGGACGCCGAGCGACATGCCGCAGACCAGCTGCTCGCTCTCGGGCGCGCCGATCGCCTCGCAGATGATGCGGTGGAACTGCGTGAACGCGGCCTGCGGGCAGGTGTCGAGGCCGTGCGCGCGCGCCGCGACCATCACGCTCTGCAGGAACATGCCGAAGTCGAGCCAGCTGCCCTGGCGCATGACGCGGTCGATCGTGAACATGAAGCCGACCGGCGCGCCGAAGAACTCGTAGTTGCGTCGGTGCTGCGCGTGCATGCGCTCCTTGTCGGTCTTGGCGATGCCGAGCAGGCCGTAGAGATCCCAGCCGACCTTGCGGCGCCGCTCGAGGAAGGGCGAGCGCCATTCGGTCGGGTAGTACGCGTACTCCTCGGTATGGCGGGCGCGCTCGACCGGGTCGTCGTAGGCGGCGACGAGCCGCTTCGAGAGCGACTTCAGCGATTCGCCGGTCAGGACGTAGACGTGCCACGGCTGCGTGTTCGTTCCCGACGGCGCGCGCGCGGCGACGGCGAGGATCTCCTCGATCGTCGCGCGCGGCACCGGCGTCGGCAGGAAGGCGCGGATCGCGCGGCGCGAGGTGATCGCGGCCTCGACGGCGCGGGTCGTCGCGGCATCGGTCATTGCAGGGCTTTCGCGGGGGATGCGGTCATGGGGCGCGATTGTCGGCGGCGAGCGCCGGTCGCGCAGAAGGCGTCGACACGACGGCTGGCGAGCGGCCGCGCCAAGCGCGCCAGGCGTCGATCGCCGCCTCGATCGTCGCCGCCTGGATCGCGACCGTGACGTCGAGGTCGTGGCCGTAGCCGCCGGCCATCGCCAGCGCGACCGGAACGCCCAGCCCGCCGAGCAGCGCGAGGACGCGCCGGTCGCGCGCGAGCAGGCCGGCGGCGCTGAGCTTGAGCCGGCCGAGCCGGTCGCCCTCGTGCGGGTCGGCGCCGGCGAGGTAGAAGGCGAGGCCGAACGGACGTTCGGCATGCTCGTCGGCCAACACCGCCAGGGCGCGGTCGAGGGCAGGCAGGTAGTCGGCGTCGCCGCAACCGTCAGGCAGGGCGACATCGAGGTCGCTCGCGGCCTTGCGGAACGGGAAGTTCTTCGCGCCGTGGAGCGAGATCGTGAACACGCTCGCGTCGCCGGCGAAGATCGCCGCGGTGCCGTCGCCCTGGTGGACGTCGAGGTCGACGACGACGATCCTGAGCGGCGCCTCGGCCTGGAGGATCCGCGCCGCGACGGCGACGTCGTTGAAGACGCAGTAGCCGCTGCCGCGCGAGGCCGACGCGTGATGCGTGCCGCCGGCGAGGTTGGCGGCGACGCCTTCGGCGAGCGCGGCACGCGCCGCGGCCACGGTCGCGCCGACCGAGCGGCGCGAACGGTCGACCATCTCCTCGCTCCACGGAAAGCCGATCGCGCGCTGCTCGGCGGCGCCGAGCGTTCCCGATGTCACCTCCGCGACATACACCGGGTCGTGGACGCGGACGAGATCGGCATCGCTCACGGGCGTCGCCTCGTTCGCCTCGAGGTCGGCGAGGGCCGCGACGCGCTCGCGCAGGAGCCGGTACTTGGAGCGCGGAAAGCGGTGCCCGGGCGGCAGCGGCAGGAGATGACGGTCGGAGTGGAACGCCTGCATCGCCGCCATTGTGCGGACCGCCCGGCCGGCTCGCCCGCGCGCCGCCCCAGGCCCCTTCCTAGGGGCTCCCCACTAACATGGTGCGACGCACCAAAAACCACTTGCAATCCTCTTTCGGGCCTCTATACTTCAGTCATGTTGCAGTGCAGCAAAAAGCGCCGCAAACAGCCAGTCCCATCCACCGTCAAGGAGACCCCTCATGATCACCGTTGAACAAATCGTCAACACCCAAAAGACCAACGTCGAAACCCTGTTCGGCCTGACCGGCAAGGCGTTCG
>JADGRJ010000330.1 GCA_017881025.1 Rhizobacter sp.
GGGCAGAAGCGCGACCCTGCCATGCACCAAACGCGGAAGGGCAAGCAGTGGTGTGTGTCACGAACATAAGTGCAAGCTTGTGATGCTGTACTGAAGATGGGAGACGGCCTCCCGGAGCCGGCTTGCAGGAGCAGGCTTCAAACCGCCCGGTGCTGCTGCGTTCAAAAGGCGTGGTGGTGAGCGACCGTGGAAAAGTCGTCCGTTAGAGGGCGGCAGGTACGTGTTGAGAAGATGAGCGAAAGCAAACCGTTCGATGATGCGTCGTTAATTCGTTAAAGCGCTGTCAAAACTGGAGTCATCTCGTCGCTCCAGGATCAGTTAGGGCGATACCTGTTTACGGCCCTGATGGCAGCCGGCGTAGAGGCGGCATGAGCTCAGCACAGGCTTTGGTATGGAACGTGAGAACCTTGTTGCGGATGCGAAGGGAAATGACAAGTGGCCAACACCATGAGGAAGAATACCGATGCCGTAACGAGGGGCGGAGCTGCCCGTAGTAGTGCTGAAGCCCTTGTAATGAGGGTGGAGCGAAGGGGCAGCGTTATCCGGTTGACGAAGGTCACCAACCCGCTTGTCGGGGAGGAGTGACATGACATCAACGAAACCTTATGACATTGCAAAGCGAACGATCTGGGAGGCGTACCAACGGGTGCAGGCCAACCGGGGTGCTGCGGGCATTGATGGTGAGACCATCGCGATGTTCGAGCAGGACTTGTCGAGGAATTTGTACAAGCTGTGGAATCGGATGTCGTCGGGGTCGTACTTCCCGCCTCCGGTCAAGCAAGTGGAGATTCCCAAGGCCACGGGCGGCATTCGCAAGTTGGGCGTGCCCACGGTGGCTGATCGAGTGGGGCAGACCGCTGTCAAGCTCCTCATCGAGCCGATTCTCGATCCACTGTTCCATGCGGATTCGTATGGATACCGGCCCGGGAGATCGGCCAAACAGGCGGTAGCCATCACCCGACAACGGTGCTGGAAGTACGACTGGGTGGTGGAGTTTGATATCAAAGCGGCCTTTGATCAAATCGATCATGGCCTCTTGCTCAAGGCGATACGCAAGCACATCAAGGAAGACTGGATCCTGCTGTACATCGAGCGGTGGCTGACTGCGCCATTCGAGACTGCGCAGGGTACTTGCTCGCCGCGGGATCGCGGAACTCCGCAAGGGGGAGTGGTCAGTCCGATCTTGATGAATTTGTTCATGCACTATGCCTTTGACTGCTGGATGCAGCGCAACTTCCCGCAATGCCCTTTTGCGCGTTATGCCGATGATGCGGTGGTCCATTGCCGCAGCCTGGAGCAGGCGCAAGAAGCCATGCAAGCCATTGCCTCACGGCTGGCTGAATGTGGGTTGACGATGCATCCGGAGAAATCAAAGATCGTCTATTGCAAGGACCGCAGCCGCACTCAAACCTATCCGAATGTGACCTTCACATTCTTGGGTTTTCAGTTTCGGCCGCGCAGGGCACAGACCAAGTATGGGCAAGTTTCTACCAGTTTCTTGCCCGGCGTTAGTCCCGTTGCTTTGAAGCGGATGCGAGACCAGGTGCGAGGGTGGCGGCTTACGGGCCAAACGTCAAAGCCGCTCGGCGAGGTCGCCAAGCAATGCAATCCCACGATACGAGGGTGGTGGAACTACTACGGCGCTTTCTATCGATCCGCCATGCACGGGCTCTATCGGTATCTAGACCGAAAGCTTGTGCGCTGGGCTCGGCGCAAATACAAAACGCTGCGACGCCACAAGCGACGCGGTGAGGAGTGGTTGCAAGAGATGAAGGAAGCACAACCGCGGCTGTTCGAACACTGGCAGGCTCGAGGGGGCAAGGTTGGATAACGGGAGCCGTGTAAATCGAGAGATTTACGCACGGTTCTGCGAGAGGCTTCGGGTGAAAGCCCCGTGGTCTACTAACCCCTACATCAAAGTCGCCGGCCAGTGGAAATACCTGTACCGGGCCGTCGATCGTGCCGGTGCCACGATCGACTTTCTGCTTCGGGCTCACCGAGACCTCGCTGCGGCGCGGCGATTCTTTGAACGAGCCATCGAGCTTCACGGTGTGCCCGAGAAGATCACCATCGACAAGAGCGGTGCCAACACGGCGGCCATCGAGGGCATGCGCGCCGACTCTGGCGCAGACATCGAGCTGCGCCAGTCGAAGTACCTCAACAACATCGTCGAGCAGGACCACCGGGCCATCAAGAGGATCGTGCGGCCGATGCTCGGCGGAACGTGTCAATGAGTTTGCGACACCCGGGGACATTAATTTAGTGTGCTGGCGACGGGTTCACTGGTTGGTTTCTTCTCCTCAGGTGGCGGGTTGATCCAGGCGGCTGTAGGCATCGGCGGCAGTTGCGGTCGCTTGTTCTTGAACCGGTTGGGGTTGGCCTGGAATGCGGCATCGAGTGTGGCCTGGCGGATGACGCGCATGCCTGCGGCCAAGCCGTAGTGGACGCTGTGCGGCGTCATGTAGCCGATGCCGCTGTGGCAGTGCTCGGCGTTGTACCAAGGGAAGAAGGCTTGACAGTGAGCTCGCGCGTCCTCGATGCAGCCGAAGCGATCGGGGAACTCGGGCCGGTACTTCATGGTCTTGAACTGCGACTCCGAGTAGGGGTTGTCGTCCGAGACGTGAGGTCGGCTGTGGCTCTTGGCAACGTCCAGGTCAACCAGCAGGCTGGCCACCGGTTTGGAGCGCATGGCTGCACCGCGGTCGGCATGCAGGGTCAGCATGCCGGACTCGACGTTGTGCCGCGAGACGGTGTCGGCGATGAGCTGCTGGGCGAGCTCGGAGCACTCGCGCGGGGCGATGAGCCAGCCCACGACGAAGCGGCTGAAGATGTCCAGGATCACGTAGAGGTGGAAGCACGTCCACTTGGCCGGCCCCTTGAGCTTGGTGATGTCCCAGGACCAGACCTGGTTCGGTGCAATGGCCAGCAGTTCGGGCTTGGTGTAGGCCGGGTGGGTGAGCTGGTTGCGCCGCTCGCGGCTGCCGCCGCTGCAGGCCAGCAGCCGGTACATGGTGCGCACCGAGCCGATGTACGTGCCCTCGTCCAGCAGCGTGGCGTGCACGGCCGCCGGGGCGGTGTCGGCGAAGCGTTCGCTGTTCAGGGTGTTCAGCAGCGTCTGCCGCTCCTGGGCGTCCAAGGCCAGAGGCGGGCAAGGCCGAGGTGCCCGCGGCTTCGGCGGCCCCATCACCGTGCGGCGGTGCGCGCGTGCCTGCTGGCGTGCAGGCACGCCACGCCACAGGCCCATGGCACGACACGCAGCGCCGGCACCGAGCGCCGGGGTGAGTTCAAGCGCGGCGGTCATCAGGTGTTCCCGCGCTTGTTGTCGGCCGCCAGGAGATCCAGCAGCGCGGCAACTTTTTTTTGGACCTCGATCACCAACTGCGCCTTGTCGAGTTCGACGCGCAGCTTGTCGCGCTCGCGGGTGAGCTGGGCGATTTGCAGCGCATCGACCCGTGCGGGGTCGGCCTTGGGACCGCGCTTTTGCGGCGCCAGTGCCGCCAGGTCGGCGGCCTCGCGCTGGCGCCGCCAAGTGCTCAGGGACGATGAGTACACGCCTTCGCGGCGCATCAGCGCGCCCACCTCGCCGGGCTTGGTGCACAGGTCCGCGGCCTGCAGAATGCGACGCT
The DNA here is from genome assembly GCA_017881025.1 of Rhizobacter sp. Taxonomy (GTDB): domain Bacteria; phylum Pseudomonadota; class Gammaproteobacteria; order Burkholderiales; family Burkholderiaceae_C; genus Schlegelella_A. The sequence continues at coordinate 3,627 of JADGRJ010000330.1, forward strand.
TGTCGGCGTTGGTGAAGGTGCGCCGCCGGGCACGCGGCGCGACCTCGGAGTCGCTGCCGGGCGGGATCGGCGGCGGCGCCGATCCGGGCGCATCTTCAGTCGCCCTTCGGGCTTCTTGCGATGCACCCGGATCGGCAGAAACCTTCACTGCGTGCATCGGGACCTTGGGTTGTTGGCTGTTCGTCATACCTACCTCTTTGCTCACTGATCTCTCGGGGGTAGGTGGCGCAGGTCATTTGGCACGGGGGGGACGACGGCTGGTGGATCATCGATGACACGGGGTTCCCCAAGCAGGGCCGGCACTCGGTAGGGGTGGCGCGCCAATACTGCGGGATGCTGGGCAAGCAG
>JADGRJ010000103.1 GCA_017881025.1 Rhizobacter sp.
CACCCGCGCCGCCGGCGCGCGGCTCGCGCGCCTCGACGAGCCCGAGCGGCCTGGCGACGACGCTGTCGGGCAACGCCGTGATCACGTCGTACTCGGCGAGCGGCCGCGCCCACGCGTCCTTTTTCTTGAACAGCATCCACGGGTCCTGCTTGTCGCCCGCCTTGGCGATCCGCACCAGCTCCCACAGGCCGGCGAGCTTCTCGCCGTGGAGGCGAAAGACGAGCTTGCCCTTGGCCATTCCCTCGCGCGGATCGCCCTCGGGCTGCCAGGTGCCGCGGTCCCAGACGATCACCGTGCCGGCGCCGTACTGGCGCGGCGGGATGGTTCCCTCGAAGCTCGCGTAGTCGAGGGGGTGGTCCTCGACATGGATCGCCATCTGCATCTTCGCCGGGTCCAACGATGGCCCCTTCGGCACCGCCCAGCTGACGAGGACGCCGTCGAGCTCGAGGCGAAAGTCGTAGTGGAGCCGGCTCGCCCAGTGCTTCTGGACGACGAACGAGAGCGCCTTCGCCGCGGCGGCGCCCTTCTTGCGTTTCGCCGGCGCGCCGGCGGGCTCCGACGTGACCTCGAAATTGCGCTTCTGGCGATAGCGCAAGAGCGGCGGCGGCACATCCATCGGCCGAGAGGATAGGCCGCGCACCGCCTCTCGGCCGACTTCGACTTCACGCGATGACATGGCGCTCGATGTTCCTCTCTGCGCGTCCCGGCCCGGCGGCGCTGCAAGGCATCTTCTTTACGTCGCGAAACGCTCCTGCGCGGAACTGCCGGTCCCGGCGCGTCGACCAAAGACCACCGAGGAGGCGTCAGAGTAAGCCTGACGGGACGGGGGCGATTTCTCCTACAGCCGTGCCCCGCCCGGCGGTCCACCATCCTGGAATGCCCTTCGAAAGGAGCTCGACTTGAAAACCCAACGAATCGTCGCCGCCGTCGCCGCCGCCTCGCTCTTGCTGAGCAGTGGCGGCGTCTTCGCCCAGGCCGAACGCAACCAGGAACTGCTCGACCAGGCGAAACGCGACGCCCAGCGCGGCTATCCGCGCGGCGACCCGCGCAGCGGCGATGCGCGCACCCCGGCGCGCCGCAACGATCCGCGCGTCGTCGAGCAGCGTCGCGACGAACGCGGCGACAACCGCGCCGCGCCCGGCTATCGCGCTGCCCCCGGTTACCGCGGCGCCGCCCCCGACGGCTACCGCTACTACGGAGACGGCTACTCGAGCCGCGACGGCCGCGGCGCCGGCCCAGATCGCAGCTTCTACCGCGGCGGCCGCCTGCCGGCCGAGTACCGCGGTCGCTCCTACGTCGTCGACGACTGGCGCGGTCACCGCTTGAGCGCGCCGCCACGCGGCTACCAGTGGGTGCAGACCGGCGGCGACTACGTCCTGGTCGCGATCGCGACCGGCATCATCGCGGCGATCCTGCTGAACCAATAGGGCCGCGCAGCGGCGCGAGACGGCGCCGCGAGGCGCCGTCGTCGTCACTCGACCTTGGCGCCCGAGTCCTTGACGACGCGCGCCCACTTGGCGATCTCTGCGCGCTGGTAGGCGGCGAGCTCGTCGGGCGTCGAGCCGACCGCGTCGAGGCCGGCTTCGGCCAGCTTCCGAGCGATGTCGGGCGAGGCCAGGATCTTCTTGACCTCGGCCTGCAGGCGATCGACGAACGGCTTCGGCGTCCCCGCCGGCGCGAAGAGGGCGAACCACGACACGGCGTCGAATCCGGCCAAGCCCTGCTCGGCGATGGTCGGGATCTCGGGCGCTGCCGGCGAGCGCTTCAGGCTCGTCACGCCGAGCGCGCGGAGCTTGCCCTCCTTCACGAGCGGCAGGCTCGACGGCATGTTGTCGAACATCATCGTCACGCGGCCGCCGAGCAGGTCGGGAATCGCGGAGGCGCGGCCCTTGTACGGCACGTGCGTCATGTCGATGCCGGTCATCGTCTTGAAGAGCTCGCCCGAGACGTGGATCGACGTTCCCGATCCCGACGACGCGAAGGTCATCTTGCCGTCGCGCTTGCCGAGGGCGATGAACTCGGCGAGCGTCTTCGCCGGCACGTCGTTGTTGATGACGAGCAGGTTCGGCGTCGTCGCCAGCAGCGTGACCGGCGCGAAGTCCTTCACCATGTCGTACGGCATCTTGGCGTAGAGCGCGCCGTTGATCGCGTGCGTGCCGACCGTGCCGACGACGATCGTCAGGCCGTCGGGCGGCGCCTTGGCGACCGAATCGGCGCCGGTGTTGCCGCCGGCGCCGGGCTTGTTGTCGATCAGCACCGGCTGGCTCCAGGCGACGCTCAGCTTCTCGCCGATGAGCCGCGCCAGGATGTCGGGCGCGCCGCCCGGCGTGAAGGTGACGACGATGTGGATCGGCTTGCCGGCGGTGGCCGCCTGCGCGTGCGCCTCGGGCGCGGCGGCGAGGCCGGCGGCGACGGCCAGCGCGCAGGCGAGGCGGGCGATCGGTGAAGTCATCGCGGCGGCTTTCGAAGAGACGAGGAGGAGGTCGGGCGATTATTCGGTGCCGACGGCGGGGCGCGGCGGCGGGTTTTCCCAGAGCAGGCATCATCGCCACCACAGGAGAACGAACCTTGAACCGCCTCTTCATTCCAGGCCGCGCTGTCGCGGCCGCAGCGCTCCTCGTCGCCCTCGGCGGCTGCGAAATGCTCAAGCACAACGAGGAGGCGCTGGCGATCATCAACGCACGCGTCCTCGGCATGCCGGCCGGCGATTTCTTCGATCGCTACGGCCGGGCCAGCTCGCGCAGCGAGATCGCCGACGGCGCCACCTCGTACGACTGGATCTCGAGCGTGGCCTACGCGCGGCCCGGCCCGGAAGGTCTCGACGATCGCGTCTGCAAGCTGCACCTGACCGCCGACAAGCGCGGCCGGATCAGCGCCGTCCAGGTCCGCTACGACGCGCCGGGAACGAAGAGCACGTCACGCTGCGGCGAGATCTTCGCCGCGAAGTAGGGTGCGCCGCGAGTCGCCCGTCGTGGCCGAACGTCGTTCAGCGCGGCCCGGCGACGAGGTCGCCATCGTCGGCGCCGGCATCGGTGGCCTGACGCTCGCGCTCGCCCTGCACCGGGCGAACATCGCCTGCCGCGTCTACGAAGCGGCCGCCGAGATCCGGCCGCTCGGCGTCGGCATCAACGTCCTGCCGCACGCGAGCGCGGCGCTGCGGTCGCTCGGCGTCCTCGCCGAGCTCGAGCGCGTCGCCGTCGTCACGCGCGAAGCCGCGTTCTTCAACCGTTTCGGCCAGCACGTCTACAGCGAGCCGGCGGGGCGCTGGGCCGGCCACGACGCGCCCCAGCTGTCGATCCACCGCGCCGATCTGCAGGCCGTCCTGCTCGACGCCGTGCGGGCGCGGATCGGCGCCGATCGCGTCATCACCGGCCACGCCTGCGTCGGCGTCGACGCGGGCGACGACGCACGTGTTCGCCTGCGCTTCCAGGATCCCGCCGGCGCGGCGTGCGACGACGCCTTCGCCGCCGTCGCGGTCGGCTGCGACGGCATCCATTCGGCGCTGCGCCGGCAGCTCCATCCCGACGAAGGGCCGCCGCGCTGGTCGGGCGTCAACATGTGGCGCGGCGTCGTTCCACATGCGCCCTTCCTGAGCGGCGCGACCATGGTCCGCGCCGGCTGGCTCTCGGTCGGCAAGATGGTGATCTATCCGATCAGGAACGCGATCGACAGCGAAGGGCGTCAGCTCGTCAACTGGGTCGCCGAGCTCGAATGCGCCGAGCCGGTGCGACGCGACTGGAGCGCGCGCGGCAGCCTCGACGAGTTCTTCCCGGCCTTCGCCGACTGGCACTTCGACTGGCTCGACGTCGCTGCGCTGATCCGCTCGACCGAGACCGTGCTCGCCTATCCGATGGTCGACCAGGACCCCTTGCCGCGCTGGAGCTTCGGCCGCGTCACCCTGCTCGGCGACGCGGCGCATCCGATGGTTCCGCGCGGCTCGAACGGCGCCGGCCAGGCGATCCTCGATGCCGTCTGCCTCGCCGAGCAGCTCGCGGCGCGCGGCGTCGGCGCCGACGCGCTCGCCGAATACGACCGGCTCCGCAACGCGGCGACGGCGAAGATCGTCCTCGCCAACCGCAGCACGCCGCCCGACACGATCCTGCGCGAGGTGCACGAGCGCTCGGGCGACAAGCCGTTCGCGCGCATCGAAGACGTCGTCTCGCGCGAAGCGCTCGCGCAGATCGCCAACGATTACCAGCAGGTCGCCGGCATGAAGCCCGGCGCCGATGAACCGAGGAGAACCCCTTGATCGAGAGTCCAACGCTGCGCCGACGCCGCTTCATCGCCTCGCTCGGCGCGGGCGCGCTCGCCGGCCTCGGCGCCGGCGCCGCCCGCGCCCAGCCGGCGTGGCCTGGCAAGCCGGTGCACATCATCGTTCCCTACACGCCGGGAACCGGCATGGACATCCTGGCGCGAACCCTCGCGCCCCACCTGCAGGCGGCGTGGGGTCAGGGCATCGTCGTCGACAACCGGCCCGGCGCGTCCGGCAACCTCGGCACGAGCGCGGTCGCGAAGTCGCCGCCCGACGGGCTGACGCTGCTGATGGGCGTCAACACGCTGATCATCAACCCGGCGCTGTACGCCAACATGACGTACGACCCGCTCAAGGACCTGGCGCCGATCGGCCTGTGCGCGACCGGCTCGTTCCTGCTCGTCGCCGGCGCCGGCGCGAAGTTCAAGTCGGTCGACGAGCTCGTCAGGGCAGCGCGCGCCAACCCGGGCGGGCTCGACTACGCGTCGCCCGGCATCGCCACGCCGCACCACATGGCGATGGAGCTGTTCAAGCTGCAGGCGAAGGTCTCGATCACGCACATTCCGTTCTCCGGCACGGCCGGCGCGGTGAACGCGGTGCTCGCGGGCGACGTGCCGCTGATGTTCCTGCCGGTGCACGTGGCGATGGCGCAGGTCAGGGGCGGCCGCCTCGTCGTCCTCGCCGCCGCCGGCGACCGCCGCTCGGCGCTCGCGCCCGACGTGCCGACGCTCGCCGAGCTCGGCTATCCCAACGTCGAGGCCGACCTCTGGTACGGGATGCTGGCGCCGGCGGGAACGCCGCGCGACATCGTCGCCCGCGTCAACGCCGACATGACCAAGGCGCTGGCGCTGCCCGAGGTCCGGACCGCGCTCGCCGCGCAAGGCATGGAGGTCGCGCCGAGCTCGCCCGACGACATGGCCGCGCTGATGCGCCGCGACGCCGCGCGCTGGGCCGGCGTCGTCAAGCAGGCGGGAATCAAGGCCGAATAGCCGCCGGCCTTCTCTGCCAAGCCAAGGAGATTCGCATGCAAGACCGCCGTTCCGCCTGGCCCGTCCTCGACTACGCCGCCTGGCGCGACACCGGCGCGACCCTGCAGCGCTGGACCCAGGTCGTCGGCAAGATCCGGCTCGCGCTGACGCCGTGGCTCAATCACGGCTGGCACGTGGCGCTCTACGTCACCGCGCGCGGCCTGGGCACGTCGGCGATCCACGTCGGCAGCGGCGCCTTCGAGATCGAGTTCGATTTCGTCGCCCACCGCCTCGTGCTGCGCACGTCGAGCGGCCTCGATCGCGGCTTCGCGCTCGCGCCGATGTCGGTCGCCGATTTCTATCGGCGCGTGATGGCCGAGCTCGCCGCAGCGGGAATCGAGGTCGCGATCGATCGCGTGCCGAACGAGATGCCGGAGCCGATCCCGTTTCCCGACGACACCGTCCACGCCACTTACGACCGCGACGCCGCCCACGCCTGCTGGCGCGCGATGGTCCAGGTCGACCGCGTGCTGCATCTGTTCCGGACCTCGTTCCTCGGCAAGGCGAGCCCGGTCCATTTCTTCTGGGGCGCCTTCGATCTCGCGGTGACGCGCTTTTCCGGTCGCGCCGCGCCGCTGCACCCGGGCGGCATCCCCTTCCTGCCGGACGCGGTGACGCGCGAGGCGTACTCGCACGAAGTGAGCAGCGCCGGCTTCTGGCCCGGCAGCGACGCGTTTCCCGAGGCCGCCTTCTATTCCTACGCCTACCCGACGCCGGCAGGCTTCGCCAGCGCTCGCGTCGAGCCCGGAGGAGCACGCTGGTCCGAGGCGATGGGCGAATGGCTGCTTCCGTACGAGCAAGTCCGCGCCAACGACGACCCCGATGCAACGGCCTTGCGGTTCCTGGAGTCGACGTACCGTGCAGCCGCGAGCCTCGCGCACTGGGATCGCACGCTCGACTGCGCCGTCGGCATCGCGCGGCGACCGCGCGAGGTGCGTTGAGGGGGTCGAAAGGCGACCGAATCGATCGGCCGCAGTGCGGCCCCGGTTCGATCGCGAATCCGCAGATCAATCCCGCGTCGTCGGCGCCGTAAGGAGCGGTCGGGTTCGCGACACTGTCACTTTCGGCGCGGCGACGCCGCATGCCAGAACGGCTCGGCGGCGCTCACGCGGCCGAGCGCCTTGCCGCAGCGCTCGACCGCGCGGGGCAGCTGCGCCTGCAGCCAGCCCACGTTGAACCACGCGCGGGCGTCGCCGGCGTCGACGCCCTCCTTCGCCAGGCGCGTGGCGACGACGAGATCCATGTAGCGGCCGAGCTCGTCCTGCGCCGGCTCGAGCGCGTGCAGGAAGCGCTCGACCTTGCCGCTCTTGTAGAGGGAACCGACGAGCTCGCTCAAGTAGCGCAAGCGCTTCAGACGCTTGCGGACGCGATGGCGATCGAGCTCGCCGAGGCTCTCGAATCGTTTCGCATCCTGCTTCAAGCGGGCATGAAGCCGGGCGAGGTTGCGCCCGATGACCTCTTCGGGCGGCTTGTCGTCGGCGCCGTCGCCGTCGCCGCCGCCCCGCGCATCGCTGCCCCGCGTCCCCGGCAGCGGCTCGAGGAGGTAGGCGAGGAGATCGAGAAGCGCATGCTGGAACGCCTTGGCGCGCACGAGGGCCACCGGATCGATGGCGTGCGCGACGACGAGCCGCAGCGCCGGCTCGGGCGACCCTGCGGCGGCGAGGCGGTGCTGCATCGAGGCCGCGACGGTCTGTCGGTCGCGATAGGCGCCGAGGCCGCGGAACACCTCGGCCGCAGACACTTCCCATTCGGGCCCGAGCGAACCGCGCCAGGCACCGAGCTCGCGCCACGCCGTGCGCAGACGGCGGAGGCCGATGCGCAGCTGGTGAACCGCGTCATCATCGACGTCGCCGGCAGCGATCACGCTCGCGTTGGCGAGCACCTGGTCGACGCAGCTGCGCACGACGGCGCGAAAGATCGCCGCACCCGACGTCGCATCGCCGAGCCGGGGAGGCTTCGCCTTCGTGGCCTGCGACGCTGCGCTGCCGCCCAAGAGCCGCTCGCCCCGCGCCGACTTGGCGATCGTGCTCAGCCACATGCCGTGCGCGTCGACGCTGCCGCGGCCGAGCTCGATCAACGCGACGACGTCGCCATGCTTCAGCTCGAGCTCGACTTCACACACCGGCAGCGATCGATCGCCGGCGTGGACCGCGCCGCGATCGAAAGCGACCTCGACGTCGGCGCCCGGCATCACCACGTGCATGGCGCGCCGCTCGACGACGCTCGTGAAGACCGGCTCGAGCGCGGGAACGCGCCCGCCGCGGCGCGACAGCGCTCGGTCGAGCAGCGCGCCCGCCTTGTTGCCGGCGTGGTACCAGGGCTCGGCCGGCGGACCGTCCTCGCCCCAGTCGCCGGGGCGCGGCACGGTTTCCTCCAGCCGCTCGACCGGGCTGGCGCCTGCGCCCTTCACCGTCTGCTCCCAGCGATCGCCCGACCGGCGCACGCGCAGCGACACGCCGGCTCGCGCGAGCCGGCGGTCGGCGCTGTCCCAGTAGCGCGACCTGATGGTCGTGACCTTCGCGCCGCGCCGGCGGAGCGCGGCATCGACCGCATCCGCGGCGGCGTCGGACAGTCCGAATTTCAGCTCGATCTCGCTCACCGGATTCATTGTGCCGACGCGCCTTGACACGAAACCTTCATCGAGAGAGTGAACACTCGACGGTTTTCATCCGACAGGAAGCTCGCCATGCGGCATCCCGGCCTGCCGAGGTGCAGGTCCGAGATCCAGACGCTGCGATAGCGAGCGCCCGCCAGGAGGCGCCGTCACGACGCCGGCAGCGCGCTCAGCCAGAAGCGCAGCTGCGCGACCTTGATGTTGCCCTGGGCGTCGAAGTAGCGGCTCTGCCATTCATCGGGAACGGTCGAGAGCATCGTCTCGGCACGGGTCTGTCCTTGGCTCTGGATGATCCAGCGCCACGAGAAGTGGTCGTAGATGTCGAGCACGTGCGTCGCGTACGCCTCGGCGATCGCGCGCTCACCGCGCACGATGATCAGGTTCTCGTCGTTGTTGAACGACGCCTTGTGGCCGAGGTTGTGGCTGCCGGTGACGACCGCGCACTCGGGCGAGAACGGATCGACGACGATGATCTTGTCGTGCGTCACCGCGAAGCCGGCGGAGAGGATCTCCTTCTGCCAGCCGGCGGGGATGTTGTCGCCGAGCGCCTGCGCCTGGATGACGCGCGGGTCCTGGCGCCCGCCCTTGGCCGTTCCCTTCGGCTTGGGCGCCGGCGTCGTCCCGTGCAGGTCGTAGTAGAACGACTCGGCCGCCGACGGATGGGTGACGCAGCCGCGCACGAAGAGGTCCTTGTTCGCTTTCTGCGCCGCCGCGGCCCAGTTGGCCAGGCTCGGCGAGCCGGGATAGAAGGCGAGGAAGAGGACGGCGTGCTTGGCGCCGGCGATCAGCTGCGCCACCTCTTCCATGTCGGGCGGGCGCTTTTCCTTGGCGGGCGAGGCGCGCAGCTTCGGCGTGTTGGGCGAGAACCAGCTCGTCGCGCGCATGCCGGTGCCGATCGCGAACGACTTCGCCGTCGCGTCCCAGGCGCGCAGCGTCGGCCCCTGCAGCGCCTTCGGATCGCCGGCAGCGGCGAGCGTGTCCTTGGCGAGCTGCTTCCAGTAGTCGTGGTAGCGCCGCGCGATCCGGGCGTCGTCGCAGACGATGGTGTTGTTGGTCTGCGCACACAGGCCCGTCGCCGTCCAGTTGGTCGAGCCGAACAGCACCGCCGCCGGCTTGCCATGCGCGTCGACGTGGACGACGAACTTGTTGTGGCCGATCTGGTTGTTCGGCAGCATGCGGTCGATCAGCTGGCCGGCGGTCTTGGCGAGGCGCCCTCGCGACGCGGCATTGCCGTCGGTGATCGCGCTCGCGCTCTGCTCATCGCCGGCATCGGGATTCGAGAGCACGAGGTGCAGCTTCTTGCCGGCGCCTTCGAGCGCCGCGATCAGCTCGTCGTCGCCGAGCTCGTAGAGCGCGGCGTAGAGCGCGCCGCCCGCCTTGGCGCGGCGCACGAAGTCGAGCAGCGCGGCGATCATGTCGCCGGCGAGGCTGGCGCGGAGCTTGCCGCCCTTCTGCGCGATTGCTGCAAGCAGCGCGCCCTTGGCGGGCTTGCCGCCGAGCGCCGTCGAGACGCGCTGGGTCGAGATCAGGCCGCGGTTGAAGAACACGTGCCAGTTCGGCGCGACGGTCGGGCCGATCTCGATCTCGTTCGAGACCAGGAAGGCGATCGTCATCGGCTTCAGGCTGCCGGGCATGCCGGCGAGCGGGACGATCTTGTAGCGGAAGCGCCTTTTGCCGGTCTGGTCGGCGACGAGGCGCGCGTACGGATCCTTCCAGTAGAACTTCTGCACCGGAAAGCTCGCCGTCGTCTGGCCCCGCTTGGGCGTGAAGCCGGGGAAGACCGCCATCGACGGCAGCGCGGTCTCGGCGCCGGCCGGGTCGATCCGGTAGATCGCGAAGCCCATGCAGCCTTCGACCTTGTGTCCGTAGCTCCAGGCGACGACGACGACGTCGTTGTCGCAGAAGGCGATGGCGTTCTGCATGCGGGTTTCTCCTGCGGTCGCGGGCTCCCGCGAGTCTAGGACGGCCGCCGCGCAGCGTCATCGCCCGCCTTGGGGACCGCCGCCTTGGCGAGACTCCCAATGGCGAGGGCCTTGTCGGGCACCCAGAATGCCACCGAGAACGAAACCGAGGAGACGAATCATGGCGATGACGAGACGCGAGTGGATCGGCGCGGTGGCCGCGGCCGGCGCGCTGCCGATGGCGGGCGGCGCCTGGGCGCAGGCGGGAACGCTGAAGATCTCGCACCAGTTTCCGGGCGGCACGGCGACCGAGGGCGACTTCCGTGATCGCCTGTGCCGCCGCTTCGCCGCCGACATCGAGAAGCGCAGCAACGGCGCGCTCAAGGCGGCGGTCTATCCCGGCTCGTCGCTGATGAAGACCAACGCCCAGTTCTCGGCAATGAGAAAGGGCGCGCTCGACATCAGCCTCTATCCACTGTCGTACGCCGGCGGCGAGGTGCCCGAGACCAACATCGGCCTGATGCCGGCGCTGGTGCCGAGCTACGAGGTCGGCGCCGCCTGGAAGACGAGCGACGTCGGCCGCATGCTCGCCAAGACGCTCGACGAGAAGGGCATCGTCGTCCTCAGCTGGATCTGGCAGGCCGGCGGCGTCGCCAGCCGCGCGACTCCGCTCGTCCAGCCGGAAGACGCCAAGGGCCTGAAGGTGCGCGGCGGCAGCCGCGAGATGGACATGATGCTGAAGGCGGCGGGCGCGTCGGTCATCTCGCTGCCGTCGAACGAGATCTACGCGGCGATGCAGACCGGCGCGATGGACGCGGCGATGACGTCGTCGACCAGCTTCATCTCGTTCAAGCTCGAGGAGATCGCCAAGCACCTGACCAGCGGCCGCAACAAGGCGTACTGGTTCATGTTCGAGCCGCTGCTGATGTCGAAGGAGATCTTCGCCAAGCTGCCGAAGGCGCATCAGGACATCATCGTGAGCGCCGGCGCCGAGCAGGAGAAGTTCGCGACCGACGCGGCCCGGGCCGACGACAAGATCGCCGCCGAGGTCTACGCCAAGGCCGGCGCCAAGGTCTACGACCTCGACGAGGCAACCGTGCGCAAGTGGCAGACGATCGCCCGCGACACCGCGTGGAAGGACTACGCCGAGCGCGGCGAGACGTCGGCCGCGCTCTTGAAGGCGGCGCAAAAGCTGATCGCGTGAGCGAGCCTCCGGGCGCCGGGTTCGGCCCCGGCGCGCACGTCGACGCCGCCCTGCTGGCCGCCGGCGCGGCGAGCCTGCCGCCCGCTTCGGGCGACGCCGGCATGGCGACCGGCATCGACCCGGCGACACCCAGGGCGCTGCTGCCCCTGGCGCGGGCGCTCGCGCTCGCCAACCGCGTCATGGTCGGCTTCGGCATGCTGGCGCTGCTCGCCGCCTCGCTCGTGCTCACCTCGAGCGTCGTCACGCGCTACCTCTTCAAGGCGTCGACCGACTGGCAGGACGAGACTGCGGTCTTCCTGCTCGTCGGCGCGACCTTTCTGTGCGGCGCCTTCGTGCAGTCGATCCGCGGCCACGTCGGCATCGAGGCGGTGTCGACGCTGCTCTCGAAGCGCGCCGACGCGATCCGGCGCATCGCGGTCGACCTCCTCTGCCTCGCCTTCTGCGCCCTCTTCGCGTGGAAGTCATGGACGCTGCTGCACGAAGCGTGGGTCGACAAGCAGACGACCTCGTCGTCGTGGGCGCCGCCGCTCTGGATCCCGTACCTGCTGATGTCGGTCGGCATGACGCTGCTCGCGCTGCAGCTCGTCGTCCACCTCGCCGCCAGCGTCAATCGCGCGCGCTCGGCCATCGCCGCACGGGCCGCCTGATGTCGATGCTCGCCATCGGCCTGGCGTTCGCCGCCGTCACCCTGATCTTCATGATGTCGGGCGCGCCGATCGCGTTCGCGCTCGGCGCGGTCGCGGTCGTCTTCATGGCGTTCTTCATGCCGGCCGCGTCGCTCGACACGATCACCCAGAACGTCTACGAGGAGATGGCGAGCATCACCCTGCTCTCGATCCCGCTCTTCATCCTCAAGGGCGCGGCGATCGGCCGCTCGCGCGCCGGCCAGGACCTGTACGCGGCGCTGCACGCGTGGATGAGCCGCGTCCCCGGTGGCCTCGGCATCGCCAACGTCTTCGCCTGCGCCCTCTTCGCGGCGATGGCCGGATCGAGCCCGGCCACGTGCTCGGCGATCGGCTCGGCCGGCATCCCCGAGATGAGGAAGCGCGGCTACTCGCCAGGCTTCGCCGCCGGCATCATCGCCGCCGGCGGCACGCTCGGCATCCTGCTGCCGCCGTCGATCACGATGATCCTGTACGCGGTCGCCGCCGAGCAGTCGCTCGGCCGGCTCTTCCTCGCCGGCATCGGCCCGGGGCTGCTGCTGGTCGGCCTCTTCGCCGCGTATGCGGTGATGCGCTACCGGCGCGAGCACAGGAACGCGACCGCCGCCCACGCGAGCCACGGCACCGCCTCGGCGATGCTCGACGTCGACAACTACACGATGCGCCAGAAGGTCGAGATGCTGCCGCGCGTGCTGCCGTTCGTGATCCTGCTGATCGGCGTCATGATCGCGCTGTACGGCGGCTTCGCCACGCCGTCGGAGACCGCGGGCCTCGGCGCCCTGCTCGCCCTCGTCCTGATCGCCGTCGTCTACGGCGTCTGGCGCGTCCGCGACGTCGCGCCGATCCTGTCGGCGACGCTGAAGGAATCGACGATGCTGATGTTCATCATCGGCATGTCGCTGCTGTTCTCGTACGTGATGAGCTACCTGCACATCAGCCAGTCGATGGCGCAGTGGATCGTCGCGCTGCAGCTCTCGAAGTGGCTGCTGCTCGCGGCGATCCTGCTCCTCGTCGTCGTCCTCGGCTTCTTCCTGCCACCGGTGAGCATCATCCTGATGACCGCGCCGATCCTCCTGCCGCCGCTCAAGGCCGCCGGCTTCGACCTGATCTGGTTCGGCGTGCTGATGACGATCGTCATGGAGGCGGGGCTGATCCATCCGCCGGTCGGCCTCAACCTGTTCGTGATCAAGAACATCGCGCCCGACATCACGCTCGGCCAGATCATCCGCGGCGTGATTCCCTTCGTCGGCCTGATGTTCGTGGCGGTGATCCTGATCTGCCTCCTGCCAGGGATCGCGACGGCGCTGCCCGACGCGGTGATGGGCGCGGTGCCGGGGGCGCGTTAGCGGCACGAAGCCGGCGCGCTCAAGGCCTGGCGTTCGGAAAGAAGAGCTGCTCGCCGCCGATCTTGTAGGCGGCGATCGTCGCTGGCTGTCGGCCGAGAGCACCCAGTCGGCGAACGCCTGCGCGAGTTGCACCTTGACGTGCGGATGCTTGGCCGGGTTGACGACGATGACGCCGTACTGGTTGAAGAGGCGCTGGTCGCCTTCGAC
>JADGRJ010000104.1 GCA_017881025.1 Rhizobacter sp.
TCAAGTCGGCCAACGCCGCCGAGGAGCACCTGCAGGCGCTGGCGCGCAAGGGCGTGATCGAGTTGGTGGGCGGAACGGCGCGAGGCATTCGTCTCCAGTCTGACACATTGCGCGCGCTCAACCAGGCGCGCGGCAAGCAGTTCAGCCTGCCGTTGCCGAGCCTGGCGCAGCTCTCGCTGCCGCTGGTCGGCCGCGTCGCCGCCGGCAGCCCGATCCTGGCCCAGGAGCACATCGACCGCACTTTCCTCATGGAGGCGAGCATGTTCTCGCGCCGCCCCGACTACCTGCTCAAGGTGCGCGGCATGAGCATGAAGGACGCCGGCATCATGGACGGCGACCTGCTCGCCGTGCAGAAGGCGAGCGAGGCGCGAAGCGGCCAGATCGTCGTCGCCCGCCTCGGCGAGGACGTCACCGTCAAGCGCTTCAAGCGCACCCGCGGCGGCGTCGAGCTGCACGCCGAGAACGCCGACTTCAAGACGATCGTCGTCGGCCCGGGCGATACGTTCGAGATCGAAGGCCTCGCCGTCGGCCTGATCCGCAACAACATGCTGATGTGAGGAGTGGCGCGCCATGGTGATCAAGGCCCCGAAGGCGAAGAGCGCCGAGGAGTGCGAGCGCCTCGAGCAGCTGCCCAACATCGGCCCGTCGCTCGCCGCCGACCTGCGCCGGATCGGCATCGAGCGCCCGGGCGACCTGCGCGGCCAGGACGCCTACGCCCTCTACCGGCGCCTCTGCGAAGCGACCGGCGAGCGCCAGGACCCGTGCGTGCTCGACACCTTCATGGCCGCGACCGACTTCATGCGCGGTGCCGCGGCAGCGCCATGGTGGAAGTACACGGCGGCGCGCAAGGCGACGTTCGGGACGCTCTGAGCCGCTGACCGTCGGGGCGGGAATTGGCGCGGCCGGACCCGGCTATTCGTGGCTTCGCCGCGGGCTCAGGCGCCGAACAATCGGCGAGCCGGCTCTCGCCGGCGCACTCGTCGCCGCCGAATGTTCCGCGCCCTCTTTTCTCGCTCTCGCGCGCCCGGTTCGGCCGAGGTGTCGAGCCGCGCTGCGCCGAATCGTGTCGTCGAGACCCGCCCGCCTCAGGCGTTCGCGCACCGAACCTGGTCGACGCGCCTGGGCAGCTGGCTCGGCGCGAGCGGCTGGCGCGTCTCCGGCGTCGAGATGCCGTCGTCGTTCGGCCGGCGCGGCCGCCTGGACGCCCTCGCCGCGGCCCGCCTCGATTTCGCCGACGCGCTCCACGACATTCACACGCCCGCCGCCGCCATCATGCTCGACCGGATCGCGGTGACGCGGTCGCTGCACGAGCTGTGGCACTTCCGCGGCGACGTGTTCGGCCACGTGTCGCGGCGCCACGACCAGGCCGAGGCCGGGCACCGGCTCGCCGCGCTCGACCGCCACTTCGGGAAGCGATCGGGCCTGGCCCGGTGGCGCGACGCTAGCGGCGTCGCCTCCAGCTCCGTCGAGCGCTGAACTTTCAGCCGGCGGGCGCCGCCGCTTGCGGCAGCGCGCCGAGGAAATCCATCTTGCCGAGCTCGACGCCGTTGTGGCGCAGCAGCCCGTACGTCGTCGTCATGTGGAAGAAGAAGTTCGGCAGCGCGAAGTGCTTGAGGTACGCCTCGCCGGTCATCGTGATCGGGCCGGTGCGGCGCGGCACCGAGATCTCCTTCGCATCGCTGCCGACGATCTGCGCCGCGGGCACCGACTTCAGGTAATCGATCGTCTTCGCGACGCGCTGGCGCAAATCGGCGAGGCTCTTCTCGTCGTCGGCGAAGGCGGGCGCCTCGCTGCCGGCGAGCCGGGCGATGCAGAACTTGGCGGCGTCGCAGGCGATCTGGATCTGCGTCGGCAGCGGCAGCATGTCGGGGGCGAGACGCGCCGTCAGGAAGACTCCGGGCTCGAACTTCTTCGCGGTCGCGTGCGCCTCGGCCTTGTCGAGCCAGGTGACGAGGTTGCCGAGCATCCGTACGAAGATCGGCACGCTCGCCGAATGCATGTCGAGGGCCATCGGGAGTCCTTGCGCAGGTGAAAGAGCGATCGTAGCCGCTGGCCGGGGCCCGTGCACAATGGGCCGTTCAGGCCGCGAAACGATGCGGCACGATCCGCTTGGCCGCCCCGTGAACATCATCATCCTCGACGACTACCAGGATGCCGTGCGCAAGCTCAAGTGCGCATCGATCCTCGAGCACCTCAACACCAAGGTCTTCACCAACACCGTCAAGGGCCTCGGCCAGCTTTCGGTGCGCGTTCGCGACGCCGACGTGCTGGTCCTGATCCGCGAGCGCAGCCAGTTCCCGCGCCAGCTGCTCGAAAAGCTGCCGAAGCTGAAGCTGATCGCCCAGACCGGCCGCGTCGGCCCGCACATCGACGTCGAGACCTGCACCCGGCTCGGCATCGCCGTCGCCGAAGGGGCCGGCTCGCCGGTCGCCCCCGCCGAGCTGACCTGGGCGCTGATCATGGCGGCGATGCGGCGCCTGCCGCACTACATCAGCACGCTCAAGCACGGCGCCTGGCAGCAGTCGGGGCTCAAGGCCGCCGGGATGCCGCCCAACTTCGGCATTGGCATGGCGCTCAAGGGCAAGACGCTCGGCATCTGGGGCTTCGGCAAGATCGGCCAGCTCGTCGCCGGCTACGGCAAGGCGTTCGGCATGCGCGTTCTCGTCTGGGGCAGCGAAGCGAGCCGAGCCCGCGCCGTCGCCGAAGGCTTCGACGCGGCCGAGAGCCGAGACGCGCTCTTCGAAGCCGCCGACGTGCTCTCGCTGCACCTGCGCCTCGCCGACAGCACGCGCGGCATCGTCAAGCTCGACGCGCTCTCGCGAATGAAGCCGACCGCGCTCGTCGTCAACACCTCGCGCGCCGAGCTGATCGAAGAAGGCGCGCTGGTCTCCGCGCTCAATCGCGGCCGCCCCGGCATGGCCGCGGTCGACGTCTTCGAGGCCGAGCCGATCCTGCAGGGGCACCTTCTGTTGCGCCTCGAGAACGCCGTCTGCACGCCGCACATCGGCTACGTCGAGCAGGACAGCTACGAGCTCTACTTCCGCACCGCGTTCGAGAACGTCGTCAACTTCGTCGAAGGACGGCCGACGAACATCGTCAACCCCGAGGCGCTCAAGGTGCGCCATTGAGCGGGGCGAGCGGCGCGGCCGCCGCTTCTGCTGCGTCCGCCGCTGCGGCGGGCGAGCGGCGCCGGCGCCAGGTCCGCTGGTCGCTGCTGTTCGGCAACTTCGTCATCGGCTGCGGCGTGATGGTCGTCGTCGGCACGCTCACCGACATCTCGCGCTCGCTCGACGTCTCGGTGTCGATCGCCGGCCAGCTGGTCGCGGTGGCGGCGATCGTCATGTGCCTGGGCGCGCCGCTCCTGGCCGGCTGGGTCGGCGCGCTCGACCGCAGGAAGCTCCTCGCCGCGTCGCTCGCCTGGTACGCGATCGGCCACGCCCTCTGCGCGCTGATGCCGAGCTATGCGGCGCTCCTGCCGATGCGCGCCCTCACCGTCCTCGGCGCCGCGGTCTTCACGCCGCAGGCGGCGGCGGCGATCGGCGCGATGACGCCACCTGCCGAGCGCGGCGGCGCGATCACCTTCGTCTTCATCGGCTGGTCGATCGCGTCGGTCGTCGGCATGCCGATCTCGGCCTGGCTCGGCGACAACTTCGGCTGGCGCAGCGCGTTCTTCGCGATCGCCGCGCTCGGCGCGGTCGGCGCCGTCTGGGTGCTCGCGAGCGTGCCGGCGAACGTCCGGCCGGCAACGCTCACGCTGGCCGCGTGGCGCGCCGCGTTCGGCAACCCGGTGCTGATGGGCATGGTCCTGGTCACCGCGCTGGCGGGCGCGGGCCAGTTCACGCTGTTCTCGTACTTCGCGCCCTACTTCAAGAACGTCGTCGGCGCCGGCACGAACGAGGTAACGCTGCTCTTCGTCTGGTTCGGCGTCTTCGGCGTCATCGGCAACACGCTCGCGTCGCGCTACGTCGATCGCCTCGGCGCCGATCGCGCGGTCGGCTTCGCGCTCGTCCTCATGGCCGTCTCGCTCTTCGCCTGGCCGTGGGCGACGAACGGCATCGCCGCGGCGATCGTCCTCGTGCCTTGGGCGCTGGCGTGCTTCTCGACGCAGTCGATGCAGCAGGCGCGCCTCGGCGCCGCCGCGCCGCAGCTCGCGCCGGCGCTGATGGCGCTCAACACCTCGGCGATCTACCTCGGCCAGGCGGCGGGCGCATCGAGCGGCGGCTGGTTGATCGCCCACCACGGCTACGGCCAGCTCAGCATCGTCGGCCTCGCCTGGCTCGCGGCCGCGATCGCGCTCAGCGTCTGGGCGAGCCGAGCACGGCGGACGACGGCATGACCGGGCCGGCTGTCGCCAGCGGCCCGGAGCGGCCGCGCCCCGCGTCGACGCGCGACCTCTTCTTCACCTTCAACCGCCTCGCGCTGCAAGGCTTCGGCGGCGTCCTCGCGGTCGCGCAGCGCGAGCTGGTCGAGCGAAAGGGCTGGCTGTCGCGCGAGGAGTTCGTCGAGATGCTGGCGCTGAGCCAGGTCCTGCCGGGGCCGAACGTCGTCAACCTCGCCCTGATGCTCGGTGACCGCTTCTTCGGCCTGAAGGGCGCCTTCGCCGCCGTCGCCGGCATGCTCGTCGTGCCGCTGATCATCGTCCTGTTGTTGACCGCGGCGTACGCCGAGTTCTCGCGCCTCGCGTTCGTCTCCGGCGCGTTGCGCGGCATGGGCGCGGTCGCCGCCGGCCTGATCATCGCCACCGCCGTCAAGCTCATGGCGACGCTCGGCAGCAACCGGCTCGGCCCGCCGCTCGCCGCCGCTTTCGCCGTCCTGACCTTCGTGACGATCGTCTGGCTGCGCTGGCCGCTGATCTGGGTGATCGCCGGCCTCGGCACGATCGCGGTCGCGATCGCCTACACGCGAACGCCGTGAGCACGATGCTGCATACCGCGCTGTCGGGCGCCGACCTGCTCGGCCTGTTCGGCCACTTCCTCGTCCTCAGCCTGCTCGCCATCGGCGGCGCGATCACGACCGCGCCCGACATGCACCGCTACGTCGTCGCCGAGCACCACTGGATCAGCGACGCCCAGTTCAGCGCGTCGATCGCGATCGCCCAGGCCGCGCCCGGCCCGAACGTCCTCTTCGTCGCCGTCATCGGCTGGAACGTCGCCGGACCGATCGGCGCGCTGGCGACGATGGCCGGAACGATGCTGCCCTCGACTGCGCTGACGCTCGTCGCCACGCGCTGGGGCGCGCGCCGGCGCGAGGCCCGTGGCGTGCGTGCCTTCAAGACCGGACTCACGCCGCTCACCATCGGCCTGCTCGTCTCGACCGGCTGGCTGCTGGCGCGGCCGTACGTCGATTTCACCGCGCAAGGCTTGGGCGCGATCGCGCTGATCGTCGTCAGCATCGTCGTCATGCTGCGCACCCGGCTGAGCCCGATCTGGCTGGTCGGCCTCGGCGCGGCGGTCGGGGCCCTGGGCTGGGCCTAGGATCGCGTCCATGCACTTCCTTGTCCGCGCGAAGATCCTTGCCGCGATCGCCGTCGCGCTGTCGATCGCGCCGGCGCTCGCGCAGCGACAGCAGGTGACCGTGCTCTGCTCGACCGACCAGAGCTGGTGCGAGCTCGCCGCCAAGGACTTCGAGGCCGAGACCGGCATCAAGGTGCTGCAGGTGAGAAAGGCGACCGGCGAAGCGCTCGCCCAGCTGCGCGCCGAGGCCGCGAACCCGAAGACCGACCTCTGGTGGGGCGGCACCGGCGATCCGTTCCTGCAGGCCGCCGAGGTCGGCCTCCTCGACCCGTACCGGCCGGCCTACCTCAACGACCTGCACGGCTGGGCGGTGCGCCAGTACGCGCTCAGTGGCAACCTCGTCGGCGGCTTCTACACGAGCGCGATCGGCTTCGGCTGGAACGAGGACGTTCTGAAGAAGAAGCACCTCGCCGCGCCGAAATGCTGGGCCGACCTCGTCGACCCGAAGTACAAGGGCGAGATCGAGACCTCGCATCCGGGCTCGAGCGGAACCGGCTACACCATCCTCGCCGGCCTCGTGCAGATGATGGGCGAGGACGCCGCGTTCGACTATCTCAAGCGGCTGCACAGGAACGTCACCCAGTACACGCGCAGCGGCACGGCGCAGGCGAAGAGCGTCGCCAAGGGCGAGGTCGGCATCGGCGTCAGCTTCATCTTCGGCTTCGAGAACGAGCGCCAGCAGGGCTTCACGATGGTCAAGAGCGCGGCGCCTTGCGAAGGGACGAGCTACGAGGTCGGCGGCATCGCCCTCGTCAAGGGATCGCGCAATCGCGAGGCGGCGAAGCGCTACTACGACTGGCTGATGAGCCCGGCCGGGCAGAGCCTCGGCGCGAAGGCGAACTCGCTGCAGGTGCCGGCCAACAAGACGTTCAAGCCCGACCCGAAGATCCCGAGCATCGACAACGTCCGACTCCTCAAGTACGACTTCGAGAAGTACGGCAAGGCGGCCGAGCGCAAGCGCCTGATCGAGCGCTGGGAAAGGGAAGTGAACTCGCTGCCACGCTGAACGGGCGCGGCGCTCGACGCGATCAGCGCGTGCCGAAGATGCGGTCGCCGGCGTCGCCGAGGCCGGGGATGATGTAGCCGTTGGCGTCGAGGTGGTCGTCGATCGCCGCCGTCCAGCAGCGCACGTCGGGATGTGCCGCGGTCAGCGCGGCAATGCCTTCGGGCGCCGCCACCAGCACGAGGGCTCGGATGTCGGTCGCGCCGCGCGACTTCAAGAGCGCGATCGCCGAGTTCATCGAGCCGCCGGTGGCGAGCATCGGGTCGAGGACGATTGCCGTGCGCGACTGCAGCTCGCCGGCGAGGCGATCGACATAGGGCTCGGGCAGCAACGTCGCGTGGTTGCGGGCGATGCCGACGACGCTGACCTTCGCGTTCGGGATCGTGTCGAGCACGCCCTCGAGCATTCCGAGGCCGGCGCGCAGGATCGGCACGACCGTCACCTTCTTGCCGCTGAGGCGGTCGACCTCGATCGTGCCGCTCCAGCACGCCACCGTCACCCGCTCGAGCGGGAAATCGGCGGTCGCCTCGTAGGTGAGGAGGCGGCCGAGCTCGGCGGTGATTTCACGAAAGCTCTTGGTCGACAGGCTCGCCTCGCGCAGCAGGCCGATCTTGTGGCGGACCAGCGGGTGCGTGATCTCGATGACCGGCATCGTCGACCTCAGGCGTCGTTCGCGGCGCGCCGGGCCGCGGCGCGAGCGAGGCGCTGCCGCGCCGCCTCGTACAGGCAGACGCCACTCGCGACCGAGACGTTGAGGCTCTCGACCGCGCCCTTCATCGGCAGGTGGACGAGCTCGTCGCAGGTGCGCGCGGTGAGCTGGCGCAGGCCGCTGCCCTCGGCGCCGAAGACGATCGCGACCGGGCCGGTGAGGTCGAGCTCGTAGATCGAGCGCGACGCGTCCTCGGCGGTGCCGACGATGCGGATGTCGCGCTCCTTGAGCTCGCCGAGCGTTCGCGCCAGGTTGGTGACCATGAAGTACGGCACCGTCTCGGCGGCGCCGCTCGCGACTTTGGCGACCGTCGCGTTGACGCCGACCGCGTGGTCCTTCGGCGCGATCACCGCGTGCGCGCCGGCACCATCGGCAACGCGCAGGCAAGCGCCGAGGTTGTGCGGGTCGGTGACGCCGTCGAGGACGAGGACCAGCGCCGGCTCGCCGCTCGCCTCTGCCGCCTCGAGCGTGTCGTCGAGCGAGTGGCTGCGCGCGATCGCCTCGACGATCGCGACGACGCCCTGGTGGCGATCGTTGCCGGCGAGGCCGCGCAGTCGCTTGTCGTCGCTGTCGACGAGGCGCACCTCGGCGGCCTCGGCGCGGGCGACGAGCTGGCGCATGCGCTGGTCGCGCCGGCCGGCATCGACGTGGACTTCGACGACCGAGCGTGGCGCCGTCTTCAGGCGCACGCCGACCGCGTGGAATCCGAACAGCAGGTGGCGCGTCATCGGCCGATGGTAGCGACCAGCCAGAGGAGGCCGATCAGCACCGGCTGGTGGAGCATGTAGAAGCTCAGGCTCCAGCGGCCGAGCACGGCGAGCGGCCGGGCCGCGCTCGGCAGCGCACCGGTCAGCACCCCAGCGCGATGCGCAAGCAGCCAGTCGGTCGCCGCCGAGCCCCACCAGACGACGCCGAGCCAGGGCAGGATCGGCGCGAAGTCCTCGGTCACCGGCAGGTGCGTGACGAGACCGACCCAGTTCGTCCAGCGGGTGTCGAAGAACGGATCGGCGACCAGCCTGGGCAGCATGATCGCGAGCCCGCCGAGCGGCCAGCGCCAGGCGCCCCATGACGACGTCAGGCGCGCGACGACGAGCATCACCGCGATGCCGTGGAGGACGCCGAAGCTGATGAAGCTCTTCGGGAACATCAGCCACGAGCCGAACGAGACGAGGATCGCGCAGCCGGCGATCTGTGCCCAACGGCGCCAGAAGCGCTGCCATGAGGGGTGCTGTGCGGATGCGATCGCCTGGCCGGCGCCGACGCACGCCATGAAGAGCGTGACGATGCAGGCACGCTGCACGGTCCAGAACGGATCGACGTAGAAGTTCTGGCGGATGAAGCCGAAGTAGTTGAGATCGAAGCAGAAGTGGAATGCCGCCATCCAGACGATGGCGACGCCTCGCAGCGCGTCGAGTCGGTCGAAGCGCGCGGATCGCGTCGCGGCCGCGGCAGCCTTCGGCGCGTCGCTCGACGCGGCGATCGGCGCCGCGACGCTGGCCGTCGCCGCTCCTGCATTCGTCCGTGCGCGCGCCACCGTCTTCTTCACGCCGCGCCGCCGACGAGCCGCGCCGCCTCGGGCGCGCAGCGCGTCTTGTCGCTGAGGCGCGCGCCTTCGGTGAGGACGCGCGGCCAGCGGCGAACGAGCGGCCATGCCGCGCGCGCGAGCGCCGGCCGCATCGCGACGTGCGCGAAGGCGGCGGCGACGCGAAGGCGGCGCGCGAAACGGCGCCGCCAGAGCGCTTCGTATTCGGCGAGCGCGCGGCGCTGTGCCTCGACCGCGGTCGCCGTGCCGACGAGACCGGCACGCTTCGGGCCGATCAGCGCGGCGAGGACGAACGACGATTGCAGGGCCATGCTGATGCCCTCGCCGACGATCGGATGCGCTTCGCCGGCGGCGTTGCCGATGCGAAAGACGCCGTCGCCGCCGCCGAGGCGAACGCCTGGCCGGAGCGGCCCGCTGGCGAGCCAGGCACCTGCGCGAGTCGCGACTTCGAGCGCCGCGGCGACGCCGCCGCATTCGCGCCGCAGCATCGCCTCGAACACGTCACCCGCACGGTCGCCGGGCTGTGCCGTGCGCAGATCCTGGAGGCGATCGGCGCGGATGCAGCCGGCGAGCGTCGCGATGCCGTCGTCGGCGACGACCATGCCGCCGTAGCCACCGGCGAACGAGAGCACGGGCAGCAGGTCGGCAGCGATCGCGGCGGCGCGAAAGTTCGCCTTGAACGCGAACAGGTCGGAAGGCGCGCGCGCTTCCCGTCGCTCCTCCCGCTCCGAGGGCAAGGGCTCCCACGAGCCGTGCGCGGCGATGACAAGGCCGGCGTCGAGCTCGACGGCGCTGCCTTCGAGCACGAGCGGTCGCACCGTCAACGCGAACCGGCCAGGACCGCCCGAGATCGATTGCAGCGAGCACGGCTGCAATCGGGTCGCGCCGGCGCCTTCGGCGGCATCGGCGAGGAGCGTGTCCAGGTGCTCGCGGCCGAGCGCCCGGCCCCAGCGGTGTGCGGCGTCGCCCGGCGGCAGCGCGGCGACGATGGTTTCGTTGCCGCGCATGAGGGCGACGCGACGCAGCTCGGCGCCGGCGCGCGCGTCGACCGCGGCGCCGATGCCGAGCGCGTCGAGCAGGGCGAGGTTGCTCGCGGCGATGCATTCGCCGCAGACCTTGCGGCGCGGAAACACCTGCCGCTCGACGAGCACGACCGACCAGCCGGCACGCGCAAGCAGGATCGCGGCGCTCGCCCCGGCCGGCCCGGCGCCGACGATCGCGACGTCGAACGACGTCTTCATGACGGGCGTGGCGGGCGCACGGCGACGAAGCAGTGCGTGAACAGGCCGTCGTCGTATTCGTCGAGGTGCCACGCCGCTTCGGCGGGCCAGACCGACGCGAGCTCGCGGTCGACGAAGCCGGCGCGAACGCTCAGCACGCCGTCGTTGCGCGTCACCGCGTTGGCACCGAGGAAGAAGATCAGGTGGCTGGCGGCGAGCGCGAAGCGGCTGCGCCGCGGCTCGCAGGCGGCGAGCGCGTCGGCGCGACGCGCGCACGCGCCGAGCAGGCGGCGCAGCGAGGTGCCGTCGAAGTGATGGAGAAAGAGGTTCGCGACGACCACGTCCCAGCGCTCGCCGGCCTCGACGCCGGCCCAGTCCATGACGTCGGCGACGATCGGTCGCGCCTGCCAGCCGGCGGTGGCGTAGGCGGCGAGGGTCGCGTCGTCGACGATCGGCTGGCGATCGAGCAGGTCGAGGCGCGCGCCCGGCCAGCGACGGCCGCGGTGGCGAGCGACCTCGAGCATCAGCCGGCCGTCGCCGCAGCCGAGCTCGAGGATGCGCAACGGCCCGGCGGGATCACCGGCAACGGCGCGCGCGAGCGCGCGGGCGAGGATGCGGCGCGCGCCCATGAAGGCGTTGACCCGGCGCAGGTCGCGCCGCGAGCGCTGCGCGACCGGATCGTCGGGCGCGAGGTGGTCGAGGGTTTCGGGTTCGAGAATGCGCGGCAGCATGGCTTCGCCGAGAGCGCTCATTGCACCCGCAGCAGCGCGCCGTGGCAGCTGAAGCCGGCGCCGAACGACGACAGCCACCACCAGCCGGATGGCGCATCGTCGGCGAGCGCCGCCTCGAGGACGAAGTAGACGAACGCGCTCGACAGGTTGCCGTACTCGCGCAGCATCGCGGCGCTGTAGCGGAACGCGTCGCCGTCGAGCTCGAAGCGGCGCTCGAGGGCGAGCAGCACATCGCGCCCGCCGGCATGCATGATCCAGGCGGCGACGTCGCCGCTGTTCAGCCCGGCGCGGCCGAGCACCGTCGCGAGGACGCGATGCGCGTACTCGGCGGCGAGCGTCGGCACCTCGCGCGTCAGGATGTTGCGCAGCATGCCGTCCTTCTGCTCGAACATCAGCGCCTTGCGCTGCTTCGGCTCGATCAGCGAGGCGCCGTCCTTCCATTCGATCCGCCGGCCGCGCTCGCCCGGCATGGCCGAGAGCACGGCGGCGCCCGCGCCGTCGCCGAAGAGGCAGGCGCTGATGAGCACGCCCGGGTCGTTGTCGAGGTACATCGCCGCGCTACTCACCTCGACGCAGACCGAGAGCACGTGCTCGGCCGCGCCCGAGGCGAGCAGCGAGCGGCCGAGCTGCAGGTTCGGCAGCGCCGCCGCGCAGCCCTGGCCGACGAGGTCGAACGCCTGGACGTCGGCGCGCAGGCCGAGCCGCTCGACGACGTAGCCCGAGAGGCCCGGGCAGAGATAGCCGGTGCAGGTGCTGACGACGACCGCGTCGATCGCCGCCGCCTCGATTCCGGCCGAGGCCAGCGCACGCGCCCCCGCGCCGGCTGCCAGCGTCGGCGCGTGGGCGAGGAAGCGCCGGTCGAGCGTGTCCGGGTCGATCGTGAACACCTCGTCGAGCGAGTCGAGCGCCAAGCGCCGCGCCTCGATGCCGTTGTCGCGCTGCAGGACCGTGCGGGCGATGAGGTGCGATCGGCTGTCGAGGCGGGCGAACCAGTCGGAGCGCTGGAACGCCGCCAGGCACTCGGCCTTGGTGTAGCGCAACGGTGGCGTGGCGGTGCCGAGGCCGCGAAAGTACATGCGATGAAGGCCTGAACGGGATATCTCGGAGTATCTCTGGAATCGAAGTCGTCGATGGCCGAGCGGTCCGCCCCGTAACGGCGAACGATCTTAGTCGGCGGCGAGGACGCGATAGAAATAGGTCGTGTCGCAAGGGCCGCCCTGCGGCAGCAGCGCGTAGCCTGGGATCGTGCCGCAGCGCTGCCAGCCGAGGCGCGCGTAGAGGCGCTCGGCGTCGGCGCTGGCGGTGTCGAGGACGAGCAGCGTCTTGCCGCGCGCCTTCGCTTCCCGCTCGGCGGCCTGCATCAACGCCGCGCCGATGCCCTGCCGGCGCGCGCGCCGCAGCACGAGCATCTTCGCGACATCGGCGCGGTGCGGCTGGTTCTCGGGCTGATCGAGGATCAGCTGCACAGTGCCGACGATGGCCTCGCCGTCGTCGACGACGAACAGCGCGCGCTCGCCGCTCGCCACGCCGGCGGCGACGCGGCGCCAGTACGCCTCGGCCCTCGCCGTGTCGAGCGGCTGCATGAAGCTGACCGACGCGCCGCCGTCGACGCAATCGATCAGGAGCTCGGCGAGCGCGGCGACGTCGACGTCGACGACGCGATCGAGGCGGCGAACGGCGAGGCGAGGAGGCGGTGCGCCCGACATGGGCGCAAGTTTGCCGCAGCTAGGCGACGAGCTGGCGATAGCGCTCGAGCAGCCCCGACCAGCCGCCTTCGGAGCCGACGCCGGCGCGCACCGTCTCGGCCTCGGCGCCGTAACGTTCCAGGCAGCGGTGCTCGAGCGTCACCTGCGTGCCGCCGCCGGGTTCGGCGTCGAAGCGCACCTCGACCTCGGTGACGAGCGCCGGATCGAACTCCCATTGCGCGTTGAGCTGCCAGGCGAGGACGAGCCGGCGCGGCGGCTCCCACGCGAGCACGTGGCCCCAGTCGCACTCGCTGCCATCTTCGCCCCGTTCGTACCAGCGGCCGCCGACGCGCGGCTCGATCGTCACCGACACCTGCGGCGACTTGGAAGGGATGATCGAGTGCGTCGGGATCCACCAGCGGCCGATGCCGGTACTGAAGACCTCGAATGCACGCGCCGGCGTCGCGGTGACGCGGACACTGCGGATCACGGGCTCGACGTAGGCGGGAGTGCTGACGGTCGTGTTCATCGCGATGCTTTCCTTCTTGACGGTCGGGGGGATGAAGAGGCTTTCGGCCGCGGTCGCTCGACCTCGGCCTTGAACGCGGCGAGCGATTCGCTCCAGAAGCGGTCGAGCCAGCTGCGCAGCTCGCCGAGGCCCTGCGGGTCGACTTCATACAGGCGGCGCGTTCCGTCGACTTCGTGACGGACGAGGCCGGCTTCGCGCAGCGCCTTTAGGT
>JADGRJ010000105.1 GCA_017881025.1 Rhizobacter sp.
AGGCCGGCGGCGTTGACCAGCACGCCGGTCCCGATCTCGCTCGGCGCGTCGCCGCCGACGCGAACGACGAACCCATCATCGCGGACGACGGCGCTCTCGAGCGGCGAGCGAACGACGAGGCCGCCGCCGGCGTTCTCGAGGTCGCCGAGGTAAGCGAGCATGAGCGCGTGGCTGTCGATGGTCCCGGTCGCCGTCGACAGCAGCGCCGCCTCGCCGTGCAGGGCCGGCTCGAGCTCGCGCGCCTCGGCGCCGCTCAGCCAGCGCAACCCCTCGACGCCGTTGCCGACGGCGCGCCGCTCGATCGCGCGCAGCAGCTCG
Organism: Rhizobacter sp.; assembly: GCA_017881025.1. Lineage (GTDB taxonomy): Bacteria > Pseudomonadota > Gammaproteobacteria > Burkholderiales > Burkholderiaceae_C > Schlegelella_A. Next base: position 319 of record JADGRJ010000105.1, read on the forward strand.
ACCTGCGCCGGCGTCGCCGCGACGACGAGCTTGCCGCAGCGCCGGTGGCCGACGCCGCGCGACTCGCAGTACGGATACAGCAGGCGGCGGCCGGCGACGCAGAGCCGCGCCTTCAACGACCCGGGCGCGTCGTAGAGGCCGGCGTGGATGACTTCGCTGTTGCGCGAGCTGATGCCGTTGCCGATGCCCGGCTCGGCCTCGAGCACGATCGTCTCGCGGCCGTGCAGCGCGAGCTCGCGCGCGACGGCGAGGCCGATCGCACCGGCCCCGACGACGACGGCATCGACGCGGTCCATGCGCGCGCCTCGCTAGTCGCCGGACGCCGCTCGCTTCAGTCGCGATACCCCGGCAGCTGGCGATCGAGCACGCGCAGCATCGCCTCGAAGAAGAGGCGCTCGCGCTCGCCGCGCGGGTGGCTGTCGTCGGGGTTCGGCGCCTGGACGCGCGCCGCGATCTCGTCCGAGAGCACCTGCAGCGGCCGGCCCGTGCTCAGGGCAAGGATCTGGTTGCGGCAGACGCGCTCGATCCGGTACAGGCGCCGGTAGGCCTGCGCGACCGTGGCGCCGGTGACGAGGACGCCGTGGTTCTTCATGAAGACGATCGGCTTGGGGCCCATCAGCGCGGCCAGGCGCTCGCCTTCGGCCAGCGTCGCGGCCAGGCCGGTGTAGTCGTCGTCGTAGGCGATCTGGCCGTGGAAGAACGCCGACGTCTGGCTCGCCGGCAGCAGGCGGTTGTCCTCCAGCATGTTGAGCGCCGTGGCCCACGTCTGGTGCGTGTGCAGGACGACTCGCGCACCGGTGATGCGGTGGATCGGCGCATGGATGCACCGCGCCGAGAGCTCGAGCGTTCCGTGGCCCTCGAGGACGCGGCCGCCTTCGTCGAAGACGATGAGGTTGCTCGCGCTCGCCTCCGACCAGTGCAGGCCGAACGGCAGGATGAAGTACTGCCCGTCGCGGCCGGGGACGGTCATCGTGAAATGGTTGTCGATGCCTTCCTCGAGCTCGTGCAGCACCGCGAGACGGTGCGCGGCGGCGAGATGGACACGGGCCTCGGCGACGGCGTCGGCGACGCGCGGCGAGATCAGGGGGCTGACGGACATCGGCGGGCTCCGGGGCTGCGACGGGGCCGAGCTTACGCCCGGGCTTCGATTTTGCGGATTGCAGTGCGCCGCCTGCAGTGCGCCATGAACCAGGTTCCCGCATTGACGATGACGCCGCTTCGCATCGGCTGCGCCGCCGGCTTCTCGGGCGATCGCACCGACGCCGCCGCGCCGGTCGTCGAGGCGCTCGTCGCCGCCGGCGGGCCGGCCGGGCGCTTCGCACCGAGGAGCGCTTCGGCGCCAGCGTCGCGGCGACGCTGGTCGAGTGGCGCCGCCGCTTGGTTCAGTCGTGGCCGCAGATCGCCGTGCTCGGTTTCGACGACGCCTTTCGCCGCCTCTGGGAGTACTACCTCTGCTACTGCGAACCCGGCTTTCGCTCGGGGCGGGTCGACGTCGGCCTCTTCACGCTCGAGCATTCGAGCGGCAGCGCAGCGCGCTGACCGTCGCACGCCTCAACTGCGCGCGATCGCGGTCGCGATCTTCTCGATCGCCGCTCCGGCATGCGCGGGGTCGAGCCAGCGCAGCACGACCACGGCATCGAGCTCCGGATCGATGCCGACGTAGTGGCCGCCGGCACCGACCATGAACGCGGCGCGCGTCGACATGCCGGGGAAGGCGCGTCCGTTCCGGTTCAGCCAGAGCAGCCGCCCGTAGAACGGTGCGATCGCGCACGGCGAGAACATCCGCGCGATCCAGTCGCGCGCGACGAGCTGCCGGCCGCCGGCGCTGCCGCCGTCGAGGAGCAGTTGCGCGATCCGCGCCTGGTCGCGGGCGCTGATCGAGACGCCGGCGCCCCAGTGCGAGCCGCCCGGCACCGACTGCACGCGGCCGACGCCGGGCAGGTCGACCCAGGAGTCGTCGTAGCCCTGCCAAGAGAAGCCGACGCCGCCGCCGAGGGGTTCGAGCACGTGCTCGAGGAAGACCTCGGGCAAGGGCCGGCGGAACTGGTGCAGCAGCGCGAGCGCGAGCTGGTTGATGCGGACGTCGTTGTATTCCCAGTACGAACCGGGTGCCTGAAGCGGCCGCGCTCCGCCCTTGGGGCCTCCGGGGGGACGCGGATCCTGCGCGACCTTGCGCCAGCGATCGACCGTGTCCGGAATCCCGAAGCACGTGCCTTCCCATTCACTCGTCTGCGTCAGCAGGTGCGTCCACGTGACCGCGCGGTTGTGCTCGCTGTCGAAGCCGATCCCGGGCAGCCGCGCGACGACGGGCTCGTCCTCGTCCGGCAGCAGCCCCTGTTGCTGCGCGACGCCGGCGAGCAGCGCGAGATAGGTCTTGGCGACGCTGAAGGTCAGGTCGGCGCGCGCCGGCTCGCCCCACGCGGCGACCTCCCGGCCATGCTGCCATACCAGCCCGGATTGCGGGCCGCGCGCATGGACCGGGCCGCGCAGGCGATCGAACGGCGGCGGATCGTCGTGGTGCACGCCCCAGGGCGTCTCGCCCGGCGCGGGCGCGGCGGCGGGATCGCGCGGCCAGGCGATCTCGTGCGCCTGCGCGAAGGCAGCGGCGGCGTCGAGCTCGGTCGTTCGTTGACCCACGTCAACCCTTCAGCAGTGCGAAGGCCTAGCCTCGACCGGGTTCCGGAGAACTTCGATGCGTCTCTCGCAGTGCGCGGTCGCCGCGCTGTTCGTCGCCGCCGCTCCCGTTCTCGCCACCCCGGCCGAGTACGGCCGGGCGATGCTCGAGCTGGCGACGAAGAGCGGTTGCATGGCGTGCCACACCCTCGTGCCGACGGCGCCGCGCGCCGACGGGCTGGCGCCGATCGCGCCGGCCTGGCGCGACGTCGCCATCAAGTACCGCGACGACCCGGTCGCCTCCGAGCGGCTCACGCGCACCGTCATGACGGGCTCGAATCCGCAGGCGCGCCATTGGGCGGGCAAGGTCGGCGAGGTCGCGATGCCGCCGAACGCCGCGGTGGTGAGCGAAGCCGACGCGCGCGCTCTCGTCAACTGGATCCTGGTGCTGGTTCCGTGAGCCGGGCGCGGGCGGTTTCGCGTCGAGACCATCACTCCACCTTTGCGCCCGACGAGATCACGACCTTTTCCCATTTCGCCGTCTCGGCGGCGATGACCTTGCCGAAGTCTTCCGGCGTGCCGGCGATCGGCTTGCCGCCGAGCTCGGCGAGGCGCTCGCGCATCTTCGGGTCGGCGAGGGCGCGGTTCACCTCGGCGTTGACCTTGTCGATGATCTCCTTCGGCGTTCCCTTGGGCATGCCGATGCCGAACCACGCCGTCGCCTCGTAGCCGGGGACGGTCTCGGCGACCGTCGGCAGCTGCGGCATCGACGGCTCGCGCTCCTGCGAGGTGACGGCGAGGGCGCGCAGCTTGCCGCCCTTGATGTGGCCGATCGACGACGGCAGGTTGTCGAAGAGGACGTCGACCTGGCCGCCCATCAGGTCGGTGAGCGCCGGCCCCGCGCCCTTGTACGGCACATGCAGCATCTGGCAGCCGGTCATCGACTTGAACAGCTCGCCCGAGAGGTGCACCGAGGTGCCGCTCCCCGACGACGCCATGTTGATCTTGCCGGGATTGGCCTTGCAGTGGGCGATGAACTCGGCGACCGTCTTGGCCGGGAACGAGGGCGTCACCTCCATCACGTTGGGCGTACGCACCAGCCCCGCGACCGGCGCGATGTCGCGGATGAAGTTGAAGCTCAGGTTCTTGTACAGCGTGGCATTGATGCCGTTGGCCGGGTTGACGAGCAGCATCGTGTAGCCGTCGGGAGGCGAATTGACGACGGACTCGACGCCCATGTTGTTGCCCGCACCGGGCTTGTTCTCGATCACGAACGACTGGCCCATGTGCTCGGTCAGCCACTGCGCGATGATTCGCGCCAGCACGTCCGTCGTCCCCGCCGGCGGATACGGCACGACCCACTTCACCGGCCGGGTCGGGTAGTCGGCGGCGTGGGCGAGCTGGGCCGGGGCGGCGATGCAGAGCAGCGTGGCGGCGATCAGGCGGGAAATCGAGGTCATCGGTCCGTCTCCTTGGGGTTGCTTCGTCTGCGGCAGCGATCAGCGAATGAACTGTTCGAGGTCACCGATGCCGCTGGAGGCGCCGACGACGAGGACGTGGCGGCCGGCGAAGAGGTCGGGCGAAAAGGTCAAGGCGGGATCCCGTCGGAAGCCCGATTCTGCCGAGATGACGATCGCCCGCGCCCCGGGTTGACTCGCTTGCGATCGCGCCTGCGGAGCGGTCTCAGGACGACAGGGCGCGCGTCGATCGCGCCGAGCGGGGCTCGGGCGAGCCCGACGCCGTCACATCCGGCTGTTGCGGCTCGGGATCTCGAGCCCGGCCGGGATCGTGCCGGCCCAGCTGCGCTCCATCAGCTCGTACTCGTCGAAGTTGGTGTCCGAGACCTCGGGGACCTGGGGAACCTCCCACTCGGCCTCGAGCGCCTCCTGCGCGGCGCGCGCTTCGGCCGCGACCTTGATCTCGCGCAGCGTCTCGATGATCGACGCCAGCACCTCGGAGGGCTCGTCGCTGGCCAGGATCTCGGCCTCGGTCAGGCCGCGGCCGAGCACCTTGACGGGCAAGGTCTCGACGCCGGGCCAGCCGTTGGCGCGCAGCTCGTCGTGGACGATGAAGAGGTTGCGAACGACCTGCGTCGCCGGGTCGTGGACGAGCAGGCGCGCGCCGAGCTCGGCGCGTTGCTGCATCAGGAGCGACATCGGCTCGTCGCCGGCGCGCGTGTCGACGAGGGCGACGTGAAGCTGGTTCTTGCGCTGCTCGAGCCGGATCGAGCGGGTGAGGACGTCTCTCACCCAGCGCAACGAGCCGCGCTTGGCGGCGGTGGGCGGCGTCGCGCGCCGGTCCTCGGCAGGCGCCTCGGTCGGCGCCTGGCGCGTCGGCGGTTTGGCGGACATGCGGCTGGCCTTTCGCTCGAGCTTCGAGATTTGGACATACTTCGTTTCGGCGGCCGGCGCCGTTTCTGAAGCCCGCGCCACGCGCCGCAGCGCTCGCGGCGGCCCGGATCGTGCAAATCTTGGCGCCGAGCCGGCGCGACAATCGGCCATGACCCATCCGCACTTCCAGAAGGTGCTCGCCAGCCTCGTCAGCGAAGCGCAGATGGCGCGCATCCAGGCCGCCCTCGCGCCGTTGACGTATGCGATGCCGACGCAGCCCGAAGCGGCGGCGGCGATGACGCACTGATCTCGCCGGCGGTCCGGCGCAGGCGCTGAAGGGAGAGGCGCGCCGACCGCGGCGCGCCGAGCTCCCTTATGCTGTTTCCCTTCGGGAGCAGCACCCATGTCGAAGCTCAGGGTCAGCAGTTTCGGAATTTCGATGGATGGCTTCGGCGCCGGCCCGGCGCAGAGCCGGGAACATCCGCTCGGGCGCGGCGGGGAGGCCCTGCACGCCTGGGCCTGGCCGACGCGAACGATCCAGCGCATGTTCGGCAAGGACGGCGGCACGACCGGCCCGGACGAGGACTTCGCGGCGAGCGGCTTCGCCAACGTCGGCGCCTGGATCCTCGGCCGCAACATGTTCGGCCCGATCCGCGGGCCGTGGCCCGACGATGCCTGGAAGGGCTGGTGGGGCGCCAACCCGCCGTACCACGTGCCGGTGTTCGTGCTCACACATCACCCGCGCGCCTCGATCGAGATGGAAGGCGGAACGACCTTCCACTTCGTCACCGACGGCATCCATGCCGCGCTGGCGCGCGCCCGCGCGGCGGCGCAGGGCCGCGACGTTCGCGTCGGCGGCGGCGTCGCCGTCGTCCGCCAGTACCTGCAGGCCGGCCTCGTCGACGAGATGCACCTGGCGATCACGCCCGCCGTGCTCGGCGCCGGCGAAGCCCTGCTCGCCGCGATCGACCTGCGCCAGCTCGGCTTCGAGCCGACCCGCCACGTCGGCACGGCGAGCGCGATGCATGTCGTCCTGACGAAGGCGGCGCAGCCCGTCGGGTGACGCCGGCCGGGCCGGCAAAGGATTTCGCGAAAGCGAAGGCCGTTGTCGATTTCGGCCGCTCGCCTTCGACTACCCCGGCAGCAACACGAAAGATCCTGCCTTCCAACTGACGCAAGGAACCCGACATGACCCAAGCCATCGCCTATCTCGCCTTCAACGGCAACTGCGCCGAAGCCATGCGTTTCTACGAGCAGGCGCTCGGCGGCAAGCTCGAAGTGCTGATGAGCGGCGCCGAATCGCCGATCGCGGCGCAGATGCCCAAGGAATTCGCGCACCGGATCCTCCATGCGCGCCTCGTCCTGCCGGGCGGCGGCATGCTCTACGCCGGCGACGCCCCGGCGCACGTTCCCTACGAAGGGATCAAGGGCGTGTCGATCGCGGTCGACTACGACACCGTCGCCGCAGCCGAGAAGGTCTTCGCCGCCCTGGCCGCCGGCGGCCAGGTGACGATGCCGATGCAATCGGCGTTCTGGGCCAAGCGCTGGGGCATGCTGGTCGACAAGTTCGGCACGCCCTGGATCGTCAACGGCGAGCCGATCCCGGTCTGATCGCTTCCATCCCCTTCGGAGACATGTCATGAACTACATCGATGGATTCGTCGCCGCCGTTCCCACCGCCAACCGCGACGCCTACCGCGAGCACGCCGCGGCCGCGGCGCAGGTGTTCAAGGAGCACGGCGCGCTCAAGGTGGTCGAGTGCTGGGGCGACGACGTGCCCGACGGCAAGGTCACGTCGTTTCCGATGGCGGTCCAGCGCAAGGCCGACGAGACGGTGGTCTTCGCGTGGATCGTCTGGCCGTCGAAGTCGGTGCGCGACGCGGGCATGGCCAAGGTCATGGCCGATCCGCGCCTGCAGCCCGACGTCAACCCGATGCCGTTCGACGGCAAGCGGCTGATCTACGGCGGCTTCGAGGTTCTCGTCGAGGCCTAGTGTGACAGCACACTAGCGGCGCATCAGCGGCCGAGCCGTGCGCTCGCGCGGGCGAGGTAGAACCACTCCTCGCCTGCCTGCGCGTCGACGTTGGGAAAGACGATGACGCCGTCGAACGGCGCGACGACGGCGGCGCCGTCGTCGCGAGTGCCGATCCGCTCGCCGGCGACGACCGGGTCGAAGCTCCGCCAGGCCTTCGCGAACGCATCGCCGCCGGCGCTCTTGTCGACGACCTCGCACAGGCGCAACGATGTCATCGTCGCCGGCGGCGGATCGGCGGCGTCGATCAGGCGCAGGTGGGCGAGCGTGTTGACGATCGCGCGGTACGCGACCTCGACCGCCGCGGGATCGTCGTTCTGGCCGCATTCGAGCGTGACGGCGCAGCCGCCGACCGAGCGCATGTACTCGGTCGTGCCGATGCCGTAAGCCGGGTCGAGGTCGAGCACGGCATCGGGAAACGCGGCGGCCATCTCGCGGCGGCGCGCGATTCCGCTCGCGTAGGTGGCCAGCCAGCCGTCGATGGCGCGCCCGACGCCCAGGCGCACGGCGAGCGCTTCTTCGCGCGCGGCCTGCGCGTAGGGCTCGAGCGGGCCGGCGTTGTCGGGCGGGCCGAGGAAGACGAACGGCGTGCCGGGGGCGCGGAACGAGTGCAGGTCGAGCAGCACCTCGTGTTCGGCGAGCAGCGGGCAGAGCCAGTTGGCGACGTGATCCTCGTACTCGCGCGGCGTCGCCGTCGGCAGCAGCCTCCGGTTGAGGTTACGGTCGCCGGTCCGGCGCCGCTCGGCGTAGGCCAGCGGGTTGGTGACCGGAACGAACGTCACCCGACCGGCGACGAGGCGCAGCGCGCCGGCCTCGATCTCGGCGACGACGCGCTCGATGGCGCGCGTGCCGCAGGTCTCGTCGCCGTGGACGGCGCCGAGGACGACGAGGCGCGTTCCCGGCCGGGGGCAGACATTGGCGATCGACTTGAAGGGCGGCATCGCGTTCGGCTCAGCGAACGACGCCGGCGGGGAGCGCCAGGCCGCGCTCGCGCATCACTTCGCGCAGCCGGTCGGGGTAGTCGGTGATGATGCCGTCGACGCCCCAGTCGATGAGCCGGCGCATGTCGGCGGGCTCGTTCACCGTCCACGGGACGAGCTGAAGGCCGAGCGCGTGCGCGCGCTGGGCCGAGCTCGCGTCGATGTTGTCGAAGTTCGGCGCCCAGATCGTGCCGCCGGCGGCCTTGATCATGTCGGGCACCGACGCGTAGTCGCGCGCCAGCCGCCCGCCCGTCCACGCCGGGTCCTGGACGTTGTTGGCGTTGCGGCTCTGGATCGTCAGGTAGACGGTGCGCATGCCGGGCTCGAGCTTGTGCACCAGCTCGAGCGTGCGCCAGTCGAAGCTCTGGATCATGACGCGCTGCGTCATGCCGGCGTCGCGGATCGCGGCGAGGAGCGTCTTCACGAACACGTCGGGAGCGACGGTGTCGTTCGGCCGTTTCGGAAAGACCTTGGTCTCGATGTCGAACTGGACCTCGTTCGCGCCGAGCTGCTTCACCAGCGCGAACAGCGACGCCAGCGTCGGGATGCGCTGCCCGTCGACGGCCTGCTGGCCGGCGAACGGCTTGCCGTAGTCGAGCTCGGGATTGAGGCGGCCGACGTCGTAGCGCTGCACCTCGGCGAGCGTCAGCGACCGGATCAGCGGCCCCGGTTCCTTCAGCCAGCGACCGTCGCCGTCGCGCGCGGTGCCCGGATAGAGCGCCGGCTCGTGCGAGATCACGGCGACGCCGTCGGCGGTGATGGCGATGTCGAGCTCGAGCGTCGTCACGCCCATGCGGATCGCGTTCTCGAACGCGGCCAGCGTGTTCTCGGGCCTGAGGCCGCGGCCGCCGCGGTGCGCCTGCAGGTCGAGCGCGAGCGCGGGGACGGCCAGCGCGAGGCCGAGGCAGAGGGTCAGGATCGGACGGAGCTTCATGGCAAGGGGGCCGCGAGGGGGAGAAGGTAGATTACAGCCACCCAGAAGGAGACTTCGCATGGCCCGAATCCTTTTCGCTGCCGCCGCTCTTGTGCTCGGCGCCGCCACCGCCTCGACTGCGCTCGCGCAGGTATCGGCTTGCCCGCATGCCAACCTCCTGTACTGGCAGGCGTTCCCGCCCGGCGGCGAATCCGACCTCTCGGCGCGCCATCAGCAGGTCGTGCTGAAGAAGAAGTGCCCGGCCGTCGACACGGTGATCCAGTACAAGGCCGGCGCCGGCGGCGCGCTGCTCTGGAGCCAGACCAACACGCTCCCCGCCGACGGCCTCAACGTCGTCGGCATCAACCTGCCGCACATGGTGCTGCAGCCGATGGAGGGCAACGTCTCGTACAAGACCGAGGACGTGACGCCGGTGTTCTGGTTCCACTACACGCCCGACCTGCTCGTCGTCTCCGAGTCCTCGCCGATCAAGACCTTCGCCGATTTCATCAAGGCGGCGAAGGCCGACCCCGGCAAGCTCAATCTCGGCGGCTCGGGGCTGAACTCCGCCAACCACGCCGCGCACGAAAGGCTCGACCGCGACTTCGGCGTCAAGACGACGTACGTGCCGTACAAGGGCACCGGCGACCTCGCCCTGGCCGTGCTCGGCGGCCACATCGACGGCGCGATGACGTACACGCCGTTCGCGATCGCCAACAAGGGCAAGGTGCGGCCGCTCGCCGTCGCGATGGAAACGCGCCATCCGCTCCTGCCCGACGTGCCGACCTTCAAGGAGCTCGGCGTCGACTGGGTCGACGGCGCGTTCCGCGGCATCGGCGTGCCGAAGGCGACGCCGCCGGAGGCGCGGCGCCGCCTTGCCGAGACGTTCGCGACGCTCAACGCCGATCCCGAGATGAAGGAGCTCGCCGCCAAGGCCGGCTTCGAGCTCGTCAACGTCGGTGTCGACGGCATGGACGCGTTCATGCGCACGCGCACGCGCATCTACACCGACGTCGGCAAGCGCATGGGGCTCGGCGGCACGACGAAGTAGGCAGCGCCCGAGTTCGTGGCGAACGCGAAGCTCGCCCCCGTCGTCGCGCTCGGCAGCGCGCAGACGCTCGCCTGGGCGTCGTCGTACTACCTGCCGGCGGTGCTGGCGACACCGATCGCGAGCGACCTCGGCGTCACGACGCCGACCGTGTTCGCGGCGTTCTCGGTCGCGCTGCTCGTCTCGGCCGCGCTCGGCCCGCACGCCGGCCGGGCGATCGATCGCTGGGGCGGCCGCTTCGTCCTCGCCGGCACCAATCTTGTCTTCGCCGCCGGCCTCGCCGCGCTCGCGCTGGCGCAGGGACCGTGGAGCCTCTTCCTCGCCTGGGCCGTGCTCGGCGTCGGCATGGGCAGCGGTCTCTACGAGGCCGCCTTTGCCGCGCTGGTGCGGCTGTACGGCACCGGCTCGCGCGGCGCGATCACCGGCATCACGCTGATCGCCGGCTTCGCGAGCACGATCGGCTGGCCGCTCTCGGCCTTGCTCGAGTCGCACATCGGCTGGCGCGGCGCCTGCTTCGCGTGGGCCGCGCTGCACCTCGTCGTCGGCATGCCGCTCAACCTGTCGTTGCCGCGCGCCGAACCCGCGCCCGCCGCGCCAGCGCCCGCGAGCGGAGCGCCGCCGCCGTCGCGCCAGGCGACGCAGCGCGCGGCGGTCCTGCTCGCCGTCGCCTTCGCGGCGACGTGGTTCATCAGCACGGCGATGGCGGCGCACCTGCCGCGCCTCCTGCAGGCGAGCGGCGCGACCCTCGCGGTCGCGGTCGGCGTCGGCGCGCTGATCGGGCCGGCGCAGGTCGCCGGCCGCCTGCTCGAGTTCGGCTGGCTGCGCCGCGTCCATCCGATGCTCTCGGCGCGGCTGGCGGCGCTGATGCATCCGCTCGGCGCCGTCATGCTGAGCGTCTTCGGCGGCCCGGCGGCCGCCGTGTTCGCGGTGATGCACGGCGCCGGCAACGGCATCCTCACGATCGCCAAGGGGACGCTGCCGCTGGTGCTCTTCGGGCCTGCCGGCTACGGCCATCGCCAGGGCTGGCTGATGGTTCCGGCGCGGATCGCCCAGGCGCTCGCGCCATGGCTGTTCGGGATCCTGCTCGACCGCTGGGGGGCGCGCGCGATCTGGATCTCGGCAGCGATCGGCCTGCTCGCGTTCGCGTCGCTGCTGGCGCTGCGGCCGTCGCTGCCGGCACCGCTCGTGACGCCGCAGCGATCCGCCGGCCGGTCGGCTTGACGTTCGCGGTTCCTAAGGACACTGCACCAGCGTTCCCTGCACGGTGCAGATGCCGTGCGGCCCCCACAGGTTCGGGCCGACGCGATTCAGGCGCGAGCCGTCGTTGGCCCAGCAGCCGCCGGCGTCGCAGGACGTGATCGCGTACGGCTTGTCGGCGGGGCGCGCGACCGGGGCCGGCGGCGCGGCGCGTGCGATCGGCGGCGCCGGCGTCGGCGCGGAGGTCGGCGCGACGGCAAGCGGCGCCACGGCGATCGGCGGCGGACGCGCGAGAGGCGGCGCCGTCGGCGGATCGGTGCGGCGGGCGAGGCACGCGGTCGCCGCCTGATGGCGCGCCGCCGCCAGCTTGGCAGCGACGACGCGCCGCCCACCGGCATCGCCGGCGGCGCTCGCGCGCGGCGTCGCCGCGACGGCAGCCTCTTGCGCGTACAGCGTCGCGAGCGCGCCGCGGCAGTCGGCCGACTCGAGCGGGTCGTCCTGCGCAGGCGCGGGGTCCGCTTTCGTCACGGCAGCGGCAGCGCTGGTCGCGGTGGCCGGCGCTCTGGCCCCCGCGCTGGCGGGCGCGACCGGCGCGGCGAGGGCGAGGAGCGCGGCGATCAGCGCCAGGACCGGCGCGCGCCGCGGCGCGGCGAGGCGACGCGTCACGGCGTTGGTCCTTCTCGCAGCGCCTTCGCCTGCGCCTTGCCGGCATCGAACGCGGCGCGGCGTCGCGCGATCTCTTCGGGAGTCAGGCGCGCGACGTTGCAGTAGTCGAGCTTCCACTCTGCGCTCTCGCTCCAGCGCAGCGGCGATTGCACCGTCGTCCGCGCCGCCGGCGCCGCCTCGAGCAAGGCGTGGGCGAGGCCCAGCGTCGCGTCCTGCGAGGCGAGGTCGTGCGGCCGGCCGGCAGCGTTGCCGAGCGGAAAATCGGAGAAGACGAAGCGCGGCACGCCGACACGCTCAACGATGTCCTTCGCGCAGCCCATGACGACGCTGGCGATGCCGCTCGCTTCGAGCAGTCGGGCGACGAGGCCGAGCGTCTGGTGGCAGACGGGGCAGTTGGCGACGAGGATCGCAGCGTCGACGCCGTCGGCGCGGCAGCGCGCGACGATCTCGGGCCCGTCGATGTCGAGCGTGGTGCGATGGCTGCGGTTGGTCGGCGCGCCGTGGAATCGCGGCGCGACCGCGCCGATCCGGCCCGCGGCGGCGGCGCGCCGCAGCGCGGCGAGCGGGAACCAGGTGCCCGCGTCCTCGGCGGTCGTGTGCTGGCGGTCGATCGCGACGTGGGCGATGCGCAGGTCGTGATCGTCGTGCCTCGCATCTCCCGAGTAGACGGCGAAGAACTTGGCGCTCGCGTTGTACGGCGCGCCCGGTCCCTGGTCGCCCTTGCCGGGCTGGTAAGGCGCCGCCGTCGTGACGATCGCGACCCGGCATGCCGACAGCGGCCTGGCCAGCGGCCGGAACGGCACGTCGGCGTAGTGCGCCCACTGGTACGGCGCGCCGTAGCCGAGCGCCTGGTAGTACTCGCGCACGCGTTGCAGGTACGGGATCGGCGCGTCGTGCTCGACCGCGAAGCCGAGGTCGGCGAACCGTTCGGGGGTCATCGTCTCGTCCTCGCTGCCTGCCGGTCGATGCGCTGACGCGTCGACGAAGCCACCATGCTACGGCGCGCGT
>JADGRJ010000106.1 GCA_017881025.1 Rhizobacter sp.
CGATCCTGCGCGTCGCCGATGCCGAAGCGCGGATGCGCCGCTACGGCGAGCACAGCGCCGAAGCGCGGACGCGGCTCGCCGGCGTGCTCGACGTCCCCTACGGCCCGACGCTCGACGAGAAGCTCGACATCTTTCCCGCCGAGCGGCCGGACGCGCCGGTGTTCGTCTTCATCCACGGCGGCTACTGGCGCGCGTTCTCGGCCAGGGAACACAGCTTCGTCGCCCTCGGCCCCGTGGCGCTCGGCATCACGACGGTCGTCGTCGACTATTCGCTCTGCCCGAAGGTGACGATCGACGAGATCACGCGCCAGTGCCGCGCCGCGCTCGCCTGGACGCTGCGCCACATCGGCGCGCATGGCGGTGACCCGAAGCGGGTCGCGGTCGGCGGCCATTCCGCAGGCGGCCACCTGAGCGCGATGTGCCTCGAGACGCGCTGGGACGAGGACTACGGCCTGGCGCGCGATCCGCTCGCCGCGGCGCTGCTCGCGAGCGGCATCTACGACATCGAGCCGCTGCGCCACAGCTACCTGCAACCGGTGATCCAGCTCGACGACGGCATCGTCCGCCGCAACTCGCCGCTCTTCGCGGTGCGGCCGTGCGCGACGCCGGTGCTCCTCACCTGGGGCGCTGAAGAAAGCGACGAGTTCGCGCGCCAGTCGACGTCGTTCCACGCCGCCTGGCAAGGGGCAGGCAATCGCTCCGAGCTGATGCCGCAGGCTGGCGCGAACCACTTCTCGGCCATCGACGGCTTCGCCGACCCGGCGAGCCCGATCTGCCGCTGGCTCGCCGCGCGGCTGCGATGCGGCGTGAGCGACCTGCCGGGCGCGAGGCCATGAACCTCGCCCAGCTGATGGCGCGTTCGGCGCGGGTCTTTCCCGACCGTGCGGCGCTGCTCCATGGCGACCGCGCGCTGTTCACGTACCGCGAGCTCGCCGAGCGCTGCGCCCGCTTGGCGGCGCATCTGACCAGCGCGCTCAAGCTGGTGCCCGGGGACCGCGTCGCGCTGTGGCTGACGAACCATCCCGCCTACCTCGAGCTGCTCTACGGCGTCTGGTGGGCCGGTGGGGTGGTGGTGCCCATCAACGCCAAGCTGCATGCCAAGGAAGCCGCCTACATCGTCGACGACAGCGGGGCCGCAGCGCTGTTCACGGATGCCGACCTCGCCGAGGCGATCGATCGCGAGGGGGTGCCACTTGCCGCGCTGCGCCGCTCGATGGTCGTCGGCACTCCCGCGTACGAGGCGATGTTCGCCGCGCCGCCGGAGGCGTCGATGGCGCCGGAGGAGCGGGCAGCCGACGACATCGCCTGGTTGTTCTACACGTCGGGGACGACGGGACGGCCGAAGGGTGTGATGCTGACGCATCGCAACCTGCTGGCCATGACCGCCTGCTACTTCGCCGACGTCGATCCGGTCGGCGCCGAAGACGCCATCGTCTACGCCGCGCCTTTCTCGCACGGCGCCGGGCTCTACAACCTTCCTTTCGTCGCCCGGGCGGCGCGCCACGTCGTGCCGGTGTCGGGCGGGTTCGATCCGGCCGAGCTCGTCGAGCTGTCGCGCAGCGTCGGGCGGCTGTGCCTGTTCGCCGCGCCGACCATGGTCCGTCGGCTCGTCGATCACATCGACGCCAGCGCCTCGCCGGCCGACGGCTTCAAGACGATCGTCTACGGCGGTGGCCCCATGTACGTGCGCGACATCCAGCGCGCCCTCGAGGTCATGGGGCCGCGCTTCGTGCAGATCTACGGGCAGGGCGAGTCGCCGATGACGATCACGGCGCTCGGGCGCGAGCACCTCGCGGCGGCCGCTCATCCGCGCTGGCAAGAGCGCATCGCCTCGGTCGGCGTCGCGCAGATGCTGGTCGAGGTGCGGGTCGGCGATGGCGAAGGCCGGGCGCTGCCCGCCGGCGAGGTCGGCGAGGTGCTCGTTCGCGGCGACACCGTGATGGCCGGCTACTGGGGCGCCCCGGAGGCCACGGCGAAGGCCTTGCGCGCGGGGTGGCTCTGGACCGGCGACCTGGGAGCATTCGACGGCGACGGCTTCCTCACGCTGAAGGACCGCTCCAAGGATCTCATCATCAGCGGTGGTTCGAACATCTATCCGCGCGAGGTCGAGGAAGTGCTGCTGCGCCATCCGCGCGTTCGCGAGGTCGCGGTGGTCGGCCAGGCCGATCCCGAGTGGGGCGAGATCGTCGTCGCGTTCGTCGTCGGCGACGGCCTCGCGGCCGAGGAGCTCGACGCGCTCTGCCTCGCCGCGATCGCGCGGTTCAAGCGCCCAAAGCACTACCGGTTCGTTGACCAGCTGCCCAAGAACAACTACGGCAAGGTGTTGAAGACCGCCTTGCGCGAAGTCCTCGGGAAGGAGGCTTCGACATGATGTACGGCCGCCCGACGGGTCACCGGATCGACCCAGGGCATCGGGCTGGCGATCGCGCAGGCACTGGCACGCGCAGGCGCCAACGCGTGCCGCGCCTCACATCGGCTTGAACAGATGCACGTAGGCGCGGCTCACCGGCAGCTCGCCGGCGTGCCCGCGCATCCGGACGTAGAGCCGGCTCATCTCGTCGCGACGGGTGCCGGCGAGGTGGTCGAGGTTGACGATCGTCGATCGGTGCATCTGAACGAAGCGCTCGGGATCGAGCTGCGCCGCGAGCTCGGTGATCGTCGTGCGGATCAGGTATTCGCCGGACGCCGTACGCACGCAGGTGTACTTGTCGTCGGCATGGAAGAAGAGGACGTCGGCGACGTCGACCTGGTGCGTGATCTCGCCCTGGCTGGCTCGCACGTAACGCAACGCTGGCGCGCCGCGTGGGCTCGCGAGAAGCTGACGCAGCACGGCGGCGAGGCGTGGATCGGCCAGCTCGTCATCGGCCGCGGCGCCGGCCGTGCCGTTCGCGGCGACGGGATTCGCCGCCGCCAGCTCGCGCTGCAGGCGCTCGACCGTGCGGGCGAGGCGCTCGGCCGTGACGGGCTTGAGGACGTAGTCGACCGCCTGCTGCTCGAACGCGGCGACGGCGAACTCGTCGTACGCGGTCACGAAGACGACGCGCGTCCGGCCTTCGATGCCTTGCGCGACCTCGAGGCCCGTGAGGCCCGGCATCTTGATGTCGAGGAAGGCGAGGTCGGGCTCGAGCGCGGCGATCCGCTCCGCCGCCTCGACGCCGTTGCGCGCGACGGCGACGACCGTCAGCGCCGGCCAGACCTTCTTCAGGAGCTCGTGCAGGTAGGCGGCGAGGTGGGGCTCGTCGTCGGCGATGAGCGCGGTGGGCGAGGGCGTGGTCATGACGCCAGCGGAAGCGACAGGCGCGCGCACACGCCGCGCGGCTCGGCGGCGCGGATGTCGAGCGAGGCGCTCGTGCCGTAGGTCTGCTCGAGGCGGCGCCGGATGTTGGCGAGCGCGGTACCGCTGCCGGCGCGTCGGGTCGCGGGATGCGCGGCGTCGCCGAGGCCGGCGCCATCGTCGTCGACGGTGATGACGAGCGAGCGGCCGTCGCTGCGCGCGCCGACACGAACGCGCCCGCCGGCGATCTGCGGCTCGAGGCCGTGGACGATCGCGTTCTCGACCAGCGGCTGCAGCGTCAACGCCGGCAGGGTCAGGCCGCGCAGCGCCGCGGGCACCTCGATCGCGTAGTCGAGCCGGTCTTCCATGCGGATCTTGATGATCCGCATGTAGGCGTCGATGAGGTCGATCTCGTCGCCGAGCGTGTGCCGGCCGTGGCCCAGGCCCGAGAGCGAGGCGCGCAGGTAGTCGACGAACGCCTCGAGCATCGACTTCGCGCGCGGCACGTCAGCTTCCATCAGCGAGACGACGTTGGCGAGCGTGTTGAACAGGAAGTGCGGCTCGATCTGCGCCTGCAGGAGGCGCAGTTGCGCTTCGGTGGCGCGGTTCTCGGCGGCGATCTGGCGCGACTTGGTGCGAAAGAACTGCTGGAAGAGGGCGGTGATGAAGAGGGCGACGAGGATGCTCGTGCCGAGCACGCCGGGCCGTACGAGCGGCGCCATGAAGCGCGCGTCGAGGCGGCCGGCGGCGAGCATGCCGAGCGGCCAGCCGACGGCGACGCCGGCGATCGGCACGAGCGTGAAGTAGACCGAGCGCAGCATCGGCGGCCACTGCGCCAGCCGGCCGGCGCCGACGACTCGGCGGGCGAGCCAGAACGCCAGCCGCACCGAAAAGCTGATCGCCAGGCTCATCAGCACGTTCGCCGCGATGATCGTCGGCCACGTCGAGCGCACGCTGTCGGCGGACGAGAACACGAGCGAGATCACGCTGAAGACGGCGGCGACGCCGAGCGCGAAGACGACCGTCCAGGCGTGGCCGATCCACCACGGGCCGACGCGCGGCGCGCCGTGGTGGAGCCAGGCGCGCCAAGACAGGCGCAGCATCTCGCGGGTATTCACACGCCGGAGTCTACGAAGCCGGCGCGCCTTCGGGCGCGCCGTGCGACGGATCGACGCTGGCGCCGACCGGTGGTGAGATCGCAGGGCGTGCCGACCCGGCGACGCCCGGCGCTACTTCAGGATCGACCGGGCGCCGTCGCTGCCGCCGCAGGTCAGGACGTCGCGTTGCGCTGCGATCTTGCCGGTGCGCTGCGCATACTGGGTGCCGTCGGCGTAGTAGAAAGCCTCCGGCTTGAACCAGACCTTGAGCCGCTGCGGGTTGACGGCGGCGATCTGCGCCCAGCGTTCGGGGTCGCGGGAGGCTTCGGTCTGCTCGAGGTAGGCTGTCACGTAGACCAGGCCGCCCTGCTTGTTCGAGAACGGGCCGAGGATGTTGGCGTGGTACGGCGTCGCGACCGTCTCGGTCAGTGACGAGCCGTCGCCGCCGACGGTCTGCGTGAACGTGAACTCGCCGTAGATCGCCACCGTCGGCGTGCCGTGCAGGTTCTCGACCGCGAGGTTGAGGGCGAGCAGCGGCTTCTTGCATTCGCCCTGCGGCTGCATCATCGCGACGCCGGCCAGGTAGTAGCGGAACTGGCCGTTCATGTACTTCGGCGACGCGCCGCGCGAGAGCTCGTTGAGCTCCTCGGGATTCTCGAAGATGCGCGCCTCGCCGCGCGGGCCGCCGCGTTGCGCTTCGGCGGCGATCGCCTTCTCGGTGGTCGTCGAGTAGGTCTGCGTTCCGCTCGGCATGTCCGTGTACTCGCCGCGCTCGCGCTTCGGCGCCGGCGCCGCCTTGCGCGCCTTGGCGCCCGGGGGCGTCTTCCCAGCCACGACCGGCTCGGCCTTCTTGCAGGCGGCCAGGGGCAGCGCGAGCATCACGAGAATGAGAAGGCGAAGGGGGTGCAAGACGGTCTCGGTCGGGTTCCCGACGGGATATCGGCCCCGGTGGCGCCGACTTGAGGCGCGCCTTCGACGCCGGGACGCGTGGCGTGAAAGGTCGGTCCCTACAATTGCCGCCACCTCGCAGATCGAACCTTTCATGCACGTCAGCGCTTCGGTCTTCAAGGCCTACGACATCCGCGGCATCGTCGGCAAGACCATCGACGAGCGCTTCGCCGAGCAGCTCGGCCGCGCCTTCGGCAGCGAGGCGGTCGCCGCCGGCGAGCGCGCGGTCGCGGTCGGCAGGGACGGCCGCCGCTCGGGCCCGGCGCTCGCCGCGGCCCTGATCCGCGGCTTGGCCTCGACCGGGCTCGACGTCGTCGACCTCGGCCCGGTCACGACGCCGATGCTCTACTACGTCGCGGCGACGCGCGGCAGGCACGGCTGCGCGAGCGGCGTGCAGGTGACGGGCAGCCACAACCCGAAGGACTACAACGGCTTCAAGATGGTCCTCGCCGGCCGCGCCATCCACGGCGACGAGATCCAGCGCCTGCGCCGGCGCATGGAGGCCGACGACGTCGTCTCGGGCCGTGGCCGCACGGCGACGATGGACATCCTCGCCGAGTACCGCGCCCGCATCGTCGCCGACTGCACGCTGGCGCGGCCGATGACGGTCGCGGTCGATTCCGGCAACGGCATCGCCGGCGCGTCGGCGCCGGGGATCCTGCGCGCGCTCGGCTGCACCGTGCACGAGCTCTACTCCGAGGTCGACGGCGACTTCCCGAACCACCACCCCGACCCGAGCAAGCCGGAGAACCTGGCCGAGCTGATGCGACTCGTGCAGGGCGGCGACGCCGAGCTCGGCCTCGCCTTCGACGGCGACGGCGACCGCCTCGGCGTCGTCACCAAGGACGGCCAGATCATCTACCCCGATCGCCAGCTGATGCTGTTCGCGCGCGACATCCTCAAGCGCCAGCGCGGCGCGACGATCATCTTCGACGTCAAGTGCTCGCAGCAGATGGCGCCGCTCATCCGCGCCGCCGGCGGCGTGCCGCTGATGTGGAAGACCGGCCACTCGCTCGTCAAGGCGAAGATGCGCGAGATCGGCGCGCCGCTCGCCGGCGAGATGAGCGGCCACATCTTCTTCGGCGAGCGCTGGTACGGCTTCGACGACGCCACCTACACGGCGGCGCGCCTGCTCGAGATCGTCAGCGCGAGCGCCGATCCGAGCGCCGTGCTGAACGCGCTGCCGACGAGCTTCTCGACGCCCGAGCTGAACGTTCCCTGCGCCGAGGGCGAGCCGGCCGAGGTGGTCGCGCGCCTGCGCGCGGAGGTGAAGTTCCCGGGCGCGCGCGAGGTCGTCACCATCGACGGCGTCCGCGTCGACTACGACGACGGCTTCGGCCTGGTGCGCGCGTCGAACACGACGCCGGTGCTCGTCCTGCGCTTCGAGGGAACGACGGCCGCGTCGCTGGCGCGGATCCAGGCCGATTTCATGGCCGCTCTGCGTGCGGTCAAGCCCGACGCGCAGATCGAGGCGGCAGCGCATTGAACGAGGGCGCGCGTCCGCACCGGGCGCTGCCGGCCGCCGGCGCCCTGCGCATCCTGATCGTCAAGCTGTCGTCGCTCGGCGACGTCGTCCATGCGCTGCCGGTCGTCGCCGACCTGCGTGCCGCCTATCCGCGCGCGCTGATCGACTGGGTCGTCGAGCCTGCGTTCGCGCCGCTGCTGCGCCGCGTCGACGGCATCGCCGAGGTGATCGACTGCCCGCTGCGCCGCTGGACGAAAGCCGGCGTCTGGAAGGCGTCTGTCGTTCGCGAGATGCGCGCCTTCGTCGCCCGACTGCGACGCGAGCGCTACGACGCGATCGTCGACCTGCAGGGCCTGACCAAGTCGGCGGTGATCGCGCGCCTGGCGCGCGGCAGGAGCTACGGCCTGGCCAATCGCACCGACGGCGCGAGCCACGAGGCGCCGGCGCGCTGGCTGGTCTCGAAGGCGATCCGGGTCGAGCCGCACAGCCACGCGCTCGACCGCTCGCGCGAGCTGGTCGCGGCGGCGCTCGGCACGCGCATCGATTCGCCGCCGTCGTACGGCCTCGCGCCGCGCGCGCCGGCGGCGGGCGAGCGGCCGCGCAGCGTGGTCCTGATCCACGGCACGTCGCGCGCCGACAAGCTCTGGCCGGAAGCGAGCTGGATCGAGCTCGGCCGCCGTCTCGCCGACGAGGGCTGGGCTGTCGTGCTGCCGCAGGCCGGCAGCGACGAAGGCAAGCGTGCGCGCGCGATCGCTGCCGCGATCGGCGGCGACTGCACCGTGTGGCCGGCGCTCGAGCTCGGCGCGTTCGTCGACCGGCTCGCCGCGACCGGCGGCGCGATCGGCGTCGACAGCGGCCCGAGCCACATCGCGGTTGCGCTCGGCCTGCCGCACGTCCAGCTCTACAACTTCCCGACCTCGTGGCGCACCGGCCCGCAGCCGCGCCACAGCGCCGGCCTGCAGGTCTCGGTCGAGGGCGAGCCGGCGCCGACGGTGGCGGCGGTGTGGGCGGCATGGAAGAGCGTGCAGAGCGCCGCGCGGGTCGCCGCCGCGCGCGCGGCGCCGAAGCCGCCGTGACCGGCGCCATCGGTCGGCGCGTCGCGCGCGCCGCGTACTCGCTGCTGCTGCGCGGGGTCGCGCCGCTCTATCTGCTGCGCGTGCAGTGGCGCGGCCGGCGCGAGCCGCTCTACGCGAGCGCGCTCGGCGAGCGCTTCGGCCTCTACCGACAGCCGATGCAGCCCGGCGCGGTGTGGGTGCACGCGGTCTCGCTCGGCGAGACGCGCGCCGCCGCGCCGCTGCTCGAGGCCTTGCGTGCGGCCCGACCCGGCGTTCGCATCCTCCTCACGCACGGCACGGCGACCGGCCGCGCCGCCGGCCAGGCGCTGCTGCGCGACGGCGACGCGCAGCTCTGGCTGCCGTTCGACATGCCCGGCGCGATCCGCCGCTTCCTGCGCCACGCCGATCCGGCGATCGGCGTGTTGATGGAGACCGAGATCTGGCCGAACCTGCTCGCGAGCGCCGCCGCGCGGGGCATTCCGGTCCTGCTCGCCAACGCGCGGACGAGCGAGCGCAGCCGGCGCCGCGGCGCACGCGTCGACGCGCTGTTGCGGCCGGCGTTCGAGAGCCTCGCCGCCGCGCTGGCCCAGACCGACGCCGACGCGGCGCGTCTGCGCGAGGCCGGTGTGCGCGAGGTCAGCGTCGTCGGCAACCTGAAGTACGACATCGCCGCCGACGGGCAACTGCTGGCGCGCGGTCGCGCCTGGCGCGTCGGCCTCGGCCGCGGCGTCGTCGTCGCCGCGTCGACGCGCGAAGGCGAGGAGGCGATGCTGCTCTCGGCCTGGCGTGCCGTCGTCGCGCCGCGCCCGCTGCTCGTCGTCGTGCCGCGCCATCCGCAGCGCTTCGAGGCGGTCGCCGAGCTGATCTCGGCGTCGGGGTTCACGATGTCGCGGCGTAGCGCGTGGACCCACGACGAGCGCCCGGCCGCCGCAGCCGATGCCGACGTCTGGCTCGGCGATTCGATGCTCGAGATGCCGGCCTGGTACGCGCTCGCTGACGTCGCCCTGCTCGGCGGCAGCTTCGCGCCGCTCGGCGGCCAGAACCTGATCGAGGCGGCGGCGTGCGGCTGTCCGGTCGTGATGGGGCCGCACACCTTCAACTTCAGCGACGCTGCCGAGCTCGCGCTCGCCGCCGGCGCGGCGACGCGCGTTGCCGACATGCCGGCCGGCGTCGACGCGGCAGTGGCGCTGGCGTCCGATCGTGCCGCGGCGACGCGCGACGAGCAATCTCGTCGCGCCCTCGAATTCGCTCGCTCGCATCGCGGCGCCGCGATGCGGATGGCGAGCCGGATCGTCTCGGCCCTCGACGCGCGCCGGGCGCGTTGAGGCTCAGGCGCGCAGCAGCGAGAGCTTGCGGATCGCGTCGCTGCCGGGAAACACCTCGCCCTCCAGCGTCTTCTTCGCCACCTGCAGGTGATCGGCGAGAACGCCCTTGAGGAGCGCGCGCAGGTCGGTCGTCGCGCGCAGGTCGCGGCCTTCGAAACGGCGCGCGCGCGCGAGCCCCGGCCAATCGGCGACGACCCGGCCGCCCTGGACCGCGCCGCCGAGGACGAAGGCGACGCCGCCGGTGCCGTGGTCGGTGCCGAGCGTGCCGTTGACGGCGACTTCGCGACCGAACTCGCTGGCGACAACGACGACGGTTCGGCTCCACGCCGCCGCAGCGACGAGATCGTTGCGCAGCGCGGCCAGGCCGGCGTCGAGCTGCCGCAGCCCGTTCGCGAGCGCGCCGTTCGGATTGACCTGGTTCGCGTGCGTGTCCCAGCCACCGAGCTCGAGCACGGCCGCCTGCGGGCCCGTCGGCTGGGCGATGAACTCGGCGGCGCGGCGGGCGAGGACGACGAAGGCTGGCGCGCGCGCGGCGGCCGCCATGCCCGCGTTCATCGTCGCCGCGTCCTGCAGTGGCGGCGCGTCCAGGTGGAGCGCGCGCGCGCGCTCGAGTGCGGTCGCGAGCGCCGGATCGTCGGCGTACATGCGCTCGAGTCGGGCGACGAGGTCGGCCGACGGATCGGGCAGGACCGAAGGCGCCCAGGTGTCGACGATGGCGCGACCTCGCAGGACCAGTGGCACCGAGGTGTTGAGGGCGATGCCCTTGTTCCCGCTCGCGGCGAGGGCGCGCCCGAGCCAGCCGTTGGCGAGCTCGTAAGGCCGCGTGCCGCCGCTCTCGAAGGCCTGCTGCGCGTCGAAGTGGGACCGGCCGTGGTAGGCGAGGCCGACGGCGTGGACGACCGCGAGCTCGCCGCGGCCGTACATCGAATGCAGCTCGGCGAGGTTGGGATGGAGCGCGATCGTCGCGTCGAGCGGCAGCGGCTCGGCGCCGTAACGCGCGAGCGGGCCGCGTGCGGCGGCGAAGTCCGGGTCGCCGACCGCTGGCGCTGCACCGAGGCCGTCCATGCCGCCGCGCAGGATGACGAGGACGAAGCGATTGCCGCCCGGGCTGCCGCTGCCGGCGAAAGACAGCGACGCCGATCCGCCGAGCGCGCCGGCGAGCGCGGCGCCGGCGACGAAGCGGCGCCGCGACAGCGCCGTCGTCTCGTTCGGTGGCGGCGAGGTGTTCGGATCGCGCGGGGCCATGGTGTCTCCTCGACGCCGCTCAGCGGCGCTGGAATTCGGGGGCGAGCAGCAGCAGGGCGAGTGCTTGCGGGCCGTCGACGGCGCGCTCGATCTGGCGCGTCGTCTCGGCGCCGAGCAGCGGCCCGAGGCTCTTCGCGGCGACGCGGCGCGCGTCGATGCCCTTGCCGACACGCTCGGCGAAGCGCGTCGCCCACTCGACGCGCTTCCAGACCGCGTCGGGGCCGAGCCAGTCGTCGGCGCGGTCGCTCCAGCCGGCCGGCGAGGGCGCCGCCTGAACGCGCTGGCCGAGCGAAGCAATGCCGGCGGCGGCGTAGCCCGGCGCGCCGCTCGGACCGGCGTCGAACATGCGCTCGCCGACACCGAGAACGCGCGCGGTCGAGACGACGAACTCCTCGGGCGTCTTCAGCTTGGCCGGATCGGCGCGCCACGCCGAGTCGTCGCCGATCAGGCGGCGATAGACCTCGCTCAGCTGGCCGTCGCTGTCGAGGTAGGCCGTCGTCAGGCGATCGACGAGCGCCGCGGGCGGCTCGTCGGCGACGAAGTGGCGCGCCAGCTTGGTGGCGACGAAGCGTGCCGTCGCAGGATGGCGCGCCAGGTCGCGCAGCGCGCTGCGCAGCGCTTCCGCGCCCTCGCCGTAGCTGCGGCCGAGAACGGTCTTGCTGCCGGGCTCGTGCCAGTTCGCGTCGAACGGCAGGTCGGCGCCGGCGAGCGCGTCCTGGCCGACGCGCCAGCCTGTCAGCACCGCGGCGAAGGCGGTGACGTCGGCCTGCGTGTAGACGCCGGCGCGCGCGCTCTCGGCGCCGAGCGTGTGCAGCTCGAGCACCTCGCGGGCGAGGTTCTCGTTGATGCCGGTGACGCGCGCCGATTCCTCGCGCCGCGCCGCGCGCCTGGCTTCGAGCGCGACGACGCGCGAGTGCGGGCCGGCCGACTGGCTGTTGTCGAGGTAGCGCAGCATCGCCGGGTGTGTCGTCGCTGCGACGAGGAGGGTCTCGAAGCGGCCGGCGATGTTCGGTCGGATCGCGTCGCGCTCGAACGCGCCGACCAGGCCGCGCGCGCTGCCCTTGAGCAGCGAGACGGTGAAGTGGTTGGCCCAGAACCATTGCAGGCGCTCGGCGAACGGCCGCACGGTCGTTGCCGCTGTCGCCAGCCGCGAGCGCATGTCGGCGACGATGACGTCGCCGTAGTGGCCGGCGACGACCTGCTCGGCGGTCATCCCGGGCGGCGGGTTCTTCGCCAGCTGGCGCGCCTCGCGCTCGGCAGCGACGTGCGCCAGCGCCTGCCGCGTATCGAACAGCCCCGCGCCGCGCGGCGCGTCGGCCGGACCGATCTGCGCCGCGAGCCAGCCGCGCGCATCGCCGCCAACGACGCCGAGGTCGGCCTCGCCGAGGCCGAATCGATGCGCCGCGATCGCGGCCTGCACTGCCGAAGAGGAGGTCATCGGAGCTCCGAAGCCGCGCCATTCTCTGCCGTCGCTGTCAACGGCGGATGTTCAGCGCGTCAAGAAATGTGCAGCCAAGCCGAAAAGGGGCTCCAACGGAGCCCGCCCCTCCCTCCCGGAGGGAGGGGAGCGAAGCGGGGAGGGAGCAATCCTGTAAGAGCGGAGCGGAGCGGAGCTCCGCTCCAGGACATCCCGCCCCTACCTCACCAACAACGAATCGATGCCGAGGATGTCCGAAGGCACCAGCCTTCCGGAGGCCTGGCGCAGCCGCAACGTGCTGAGCAGGAGGTCGTAGCGCGCCCGCGCCAGGTCGCGCCGGGTCTGGTAGAGCTGGCTCTGCGCGTTGAGGACGTCGACGTTGACGCGGATGCCGACGCGATAGCCGAGCTGTGTCGCCTCGAGCGCGAGCTGGCTCGAACCCTCCGCGGCCTCGAGCGCCTTCACCTGCGCCGCGCCCGACAGCACCGTGTAATAGGCTTGGCGAGTTGTCTGAATCACCGCGCGGCGCGCCGCCTCGAGGTCGTTGCGCGAGCGCTCCTCGAGGATCAGCGTTTCGCGGATCCGGTTCTGGATCGCGCCGCCGGAGTAGAGCGGCACGTTGACCTGGACGCCGATGCTCGCGCCGCTGTTGTAGCCGGTGATGTCGGCGGCGATCGTGCCGCGCCCGCCCTGCAGCGAGGCGACCGCGTCGACTGTCGGCAGCCGTTGCGCGCGCGCCTTCTCGGTCTCGAGCTGGGCGACGTCGAAGGCGATGCGGGCGCGGCGCACGGCCGGATGCTCTTCGGCGGCACGGTCGACGAGCTCGTCGACCGGGATCGCCGCCGTCACCGGCAGCGCGACCGGCACCGCGAGCTGGCGCGGCTGGACGTTGTTGCGGCCGACCAGCTGGTCGAGCGCGATCCGCTTGGTGACGAGGTCGTTGTCGGCGGCGATCTCCTGCGCCGTCGCCAGGTCGAAGCGCGCCTGCGCCTCGCGCGTGTCGGTGATCGTCGCGGTGCCGACCTCGAAGTTGCGCTTGGCCGAGGCGAGCTGCTCCGAGATCGCCGCCTTGTTGGCGCGCGTCGTCTGCAGCGTGTCCTGCGCGCCGAGGACGTCGAAGTAGGCCTGGCTGACGCGCAGCATCAGGTCCTGCTCGGCGCTGTCGAGGTCGGCGAGCGACGACTCGAGCGTTCGCGCGGACTGCGAGAGGGTCGCGT
>JADGRJ010000107.1 GCA_017881025.1 Rhizobacter sp.
CTCGCCGACAGCGCCGACACGCTCGAGCAGGCGATGTCGGCCCGGCTGCAGCGCAGCGGCGCCTAGGGCACGCCGACCTCGGAAAGAAAACGGCCGCCCGAGGGCGGCCGTCGAAAGGCGCTGGTGCGCCCGGGGGTAAGGGGTCTTACTGGACGCGCGATTCGCTGGCGCTGGCGTCGACGGCGACTTCGGTGTCGACGTGGCGGCGGCCCGTCACCACGACCGTCGGCAGGGTCACCGCGTCGGCGGCGGCGATGCGCTTGCCGATCACGGTCACCGCCGGCAGCGTCGCGACGGCGGTCGCTTTCGCAGCCGCGTGGCGGGGCACCAGCATCTCCGACCCGACCGCTGCGGTGCCGGCGGCCAGAAGGCTGAAGGTCAGAACGGCGGAGAGGATGTTGTCGGACATGATGGGCTCCTGGTGGACTGGCGCATCCGTGATGCGTTGACGTGAATGTAGGGAGCGCCGCCACGCCTTCCCAGCGACTTGCGACGAAGCGCGCTTTTGGCGGGACGAGGCGTCCCGGAGGGCGACGAAAGACGCGTCGGGGCGCTCCCCGGCGCGGTCGACGCCCGGTGTCAGGCGCGTCGAACCGCCTCCGCGGCGTCGGACTGGCGGGTCTCGTCGAACAGCGACGGCTTGAAGACCGAGGCGCCTTCCGAGCGGTCGTTGACCGCCCAGAGCATCAGGGCGCGCGCCGACATCGGCTTGGCGAACAGGAACCCCTGCAGCTCGTCGCAGCCCATCTGCACCAGGACCTGCTGCTGGCGCTGGTTCTCGACACCCTCGGCGACGACCTTGAGGCCGAGCGCGTGGGCGAGCTTGATGACCGCGTCGACGACGGCGCGCGCGTCGGCGCTGTGCTCGAGGTCCATGATGAAGCTGCGGTCGATCTTGAGCTCCTCGGCCGGCAGCTTCCTGAGGTAGCTGAGGCTCGAGTAGCCGGTGCCGAAGTCGTCGATCGACAGGTGGGTGCCGAGCTCGCCGAGGCGGCGGAACGTCGTCTGCGTCGTCTTGGTGTCCTCCATCGCCGCCGACTCGGTGATCTCGCAGGTCAGGAGCGACGGGTGGATCTTGTGCGCCTGCAGCGCGTCGGTGATCCGCTCGACGATGTCGTCCTGACGCATCTGGTGGGCAGAGAGGTTGATCGCGACGCGCATGCGAACGCCCTTCTCGCGCCACTGTCGGCTCTGCCGGCAGGCGTCCTCGATGACCCAGTTGCCGATCGCGCCGATCAGGCCGAAGCGTTCGGCGATCGGGATGAAGGTGCTCGGCAGGAGCAGCCCGCGCGTCGGGTGCTTCCAGCGCAGCAGCGCCTCGACGGCGGTGACCTTGCCGCTCTTGGAGTCGATCTTCGGCTGGTAGAAGAGCTCGAACTCCTTGGCGGCGACGGCCTTGCGCAGGTCGCGCAGCAGCTCGAACTGGGCTTCGGCGTCGGCGTCCATCGCGTTCGAGTAGAAGCAGTGCTTCGAGCCGCCGGAGCGTTTCGACGCGTACATCGCGGCGTCGGCGCGGGCGATCAGCTTGGCGTGGCTGCAACCGTCGGGGTACATCGCGATGCCGACCGAGCACGAGATCATGACTTCGCGGCCCTCGGCCGCGTACGGCTGCGACAGGCCCTGGATCAAGCGGTCGGCGACGTGCGCGATTCCCTCCTGCGAGGTGACGTTGCTGAGCAGGAGCAGGAACTCGTCGCCGCCGACACGGGCGACGACGTCCTTGCCGCGCGACATCGCCTTCAGGCGCTGGCCGACCTGCTCGAGGACGAGGTCGCCGATCGAGTGGCCGTAGGTGTCGTTGACCGGCTTGAAGCCGTCGAGGTCGATGAACAGCAACGCGAGCCGGCTCGCGTTGGCGTCGGCCTTGGTCGCGGCGGCGGCGAGCCGGTCCTCGAAATAGACGCGCGTCGGCAGCTGCGTCAGGCTGTCGACAGTCGGCGCGGTGCTGATCGTGCGTCGCGCCGGCTCGTCGTCGCGCGTTCCGGCGCTGTGCAGCGCGTCGAGCATCGTCAGGGCGAGGCCGACCAGCGCGCCGACGAGCACGGCTTCGGCCCACGCCGGCGCCGTGGCCGGATCGGTCTCAGCCGAGACCGAGGCCGCCAGCGTCAGCAGGATGGCGCAGAGGAGGGCACCGCCGATGCGTGTGACGCGCAGCTTCTTGCTCGGCTTGAACTCGAGGCCGAGGCCGACCAGGATCGTGGCGAGGAAGAAGACGGCGATGCCGGGGCCCCAGGCCCCGAACACCACCGTGGCGCGGAACAGGCCCGGCGTGGCGAACACCGAGTGCGCGTAGGCGATCAGCAGCGTCACCACCGCCAGCGCGGCGAACGCCGGCACGGTCTTCCTCGTCGCGGCGACGGCGGTGACCAGGGCGAGCCCGGCCAGGGCCCAGGCTAGCGCGCCGGCGAGGAGCGGGATGCCGAGGACGCTGGCCGCGTCGAGGGGGGCGAGGAAGTGGCCCGGCCACCAGAGGCCGAAGCCGCCGAGCAGCACGGCGCAACCCTTGAGCCGGAGGGCAGTCGGCCGCATCCGTGAGCGCGCCACGGCGAAGATCTCGGCAGCGAGCCACAGGAGCGTCGCGCTGATCGCGAGGCCCACGACGCAGGGCAGCAGCCGGTGGCTTTCCAGGAAATTCATGAAGAGCTGTGCCCGCTCGAGCGCAAGGTGGCGAGTGATCCCCCCGCGGGAGCACCGACTCGTTCATTTCGGTACCGCGCGCGGTACCTTGAGCACCTTTGATCGAGATTTCGGGTCAGGCGCCGCGGCAGACTATCGGCTCGCCGGGCGGGCGACGGCTCGCGAGACCGTGCGCCGTTGAAAATGCACGCTTTGGCGGCGCTGCGTGCCGGCCGGCAGCGTGCCGGCCGGCACCAGGGCCTGTCAACAGATCCTAGCTGCGCGGCAGGCGCTTGCCGGTGATCACGACGGTCGGCAGCGTGATCATCGGCATCGATGCGGCCGAAGCGGCCTGTTTCGCAACGGGCCGCTGTTGCGCTTCGGCGGCGAAGCCGAGGCCGACGGTGGCGAGGATGGCGAAGAGGGCGGCGGAAGCGGTGAGGCGGCTGATCATGGCGTGCTCCGGGAAGGGCTGCGGGGTTCGTTGGAGCGGACTCTAGGCACGCAGCGCCGGCGCCGAAAGCGCATTGCGACGAAGGCGCAGAGCCGACCGACGAACCGCGCCAGGGCGCGACGAGCGCGGCACCGCCGGCGCCCGCCGGCGGGCCTGCCGCATCAGATCGGCGCGGTGCGCAGGCGCAGCCAGGCGAGCGCGGCGCCCTCGAGTCGCGGCGCCAGCCGCTCGGCGACCATCGCGTGGTAGCCGTTGAGCCAGGCGATCTCGTCGCTGCGCAGGAGCGCCGCGTCGATGCAGCGCGCGTCGATCGGGCAGAGCGTGAGCGTCTCGAACTCGAGGAACTCGCCGAAGTCGTTGCCGACGCTCGCCGCGGCGACGTTGAGAACGAGGTTCTCGACGCGCACGCCCCATCGGCCGGGGCGATAGACCCCCGGCTCGACGCTCGTGATCATTCCCGGCTGCATCGCCATCGCCGGCTCGGCGACGACGCGCGAGATCGTCTGCGGCCCCTCGTGCACGTTGAGGAAGTAGCCGACGCCGTGGCCGGTGCCGTGGCCGTAGTCGAGGCCGTGTTCCCAGAGCGGCGCGCGCGCGATCGCGTCGAGCATCGGCGCCGGCGTGCCGCGCGGGAAGCGCGCCCGGCTGAGCGCCATCGTGCCGCGCAGGACGATCGTCACGTCGCGCCGCTGCGCGTCGCTGATGCGGCCGATCGGCCACATGCGCGTGATGTCGGTCGTGCCGCCGAGGTATTGCGCGCCCGAGTCGATCAGGAGCAGGCCGTCGCCTTCGATCGTCGCGTGCGATTCCGGCGTCGCCCGGTAGTGCGGCATCGCGCCGTTGGCGTTGAAGGCGGCGATCGTCGCAAAGCTCGGCCCGACGTAGCCGGGCCGGCGCGCGCGCGCCTCGGCGAGCTTCTCGTCGATCGTCAGCTCGGTGATCGGCGTGCGCCGGCCGGGGTCGGTGAGGGCGGCCTCGAACCAGGCGTAGAACTCGCACATCGCGACGCCGTCCTCGACCATCGCCCGGCGCACGTTGGCTGCCTCTGCCTCGGTCTTCCTGCTCTTCGCGAGCGTGCTCGGGTTGATCGCCTCGACGCGTGTCGCCCGGCTCCGCTCGACCAGGCCGAGCGTCGTCCGCCTAGGATCGACGAGCAGTCGCGCCGCGGCGGGCAGCGCCGCCAGCGCGGCGGCGACATCGTCGTAGGGCGCGACACGAATTCCGTCGGCGCCGAGCGCGGCCGCCAGCGCCGCGTCGATCTTGCCGGCGCCGACGTAGAGCGTCGCGCCGGTCGCGTCGAGCAGCAGGTGGGCGAGGAAGACCGGGTTGTAGCCGACGTCGGCGCCGCGAAGGTTGAGGAGCCAGGCGATGTCGTCGACGGTCGAGATCAGGTGGTGCGTCGCACCCGCGTCGCACATCGCCGCGCGTACCTGCTCGAGCTTGCCGGCGCGCGCGTGCGGCGCCTCGCGGCCGGTGTGTTCGTAGACCGGCGCCGACGGCATCGCCGGCCGCTCGGGCCAGGCGGCGGCGACGACGTCGAGATCGCTGCGCAGGACGATGTCGCAGCGGGCCAGCGTCTCGCGCA
Organism: Rhizobacter sp.; assembly: GCA_017881025.1. Classification (GTDB taxonomy): domain Bacteria; phylum Pseudomonadota; class Gammaproteobacteria; order Burkholderiales; family Burkholderiaceae_C; genus Schlegelella_A. The sequence goes on from JADGRJ010000107.1 coordinate 4,656, forward strand.
GCTGGCGCGCCGCCGCCAGGCCGAGGACGCTGCCGTCGACGGCGACCGTCGATCCGCGCGCGACGTTCGCGCACAGCCAGTCGGCGTGCTGCGCGCCGGCCGGCGTCGGGATCCGGACCAGCTCGATGCCGCTGCCGGCGAGCTGGCTTTCGGCCTGCACCCAGTAGCGGCTGTCGGCGAAGAGGGCGGCGCGCTCGGTGGTGACGATCAGCGTCGCCATCGAGCCGGTGAAGCCCGACGCCCACTGGCGCGCCTGCCAGCGCTCGGGCAGGTATTCGGAGAGATGCGGGTCGCTCGACGGGATGACGACGGCGGCGCAGCCCGCGTCGCGCAGCGCCTCCTGGATCTGCTCGATGCGAAGCCGGGCCGGCGAAGTGCGCGTGTCCATGCGAAAGCCTTTCTTGCTCCAGGCGCAGTTTAGAAGCGCGGCGGCGGCGCCGGCGATGACGCCGGCTCGGCGACGACCCTCGCGCCGCGCTCGTACGTGAAGTACGCCCACGCCCAGTCGACCATCACCATCAGCCGGTTGCGGAAGCCGATCAGGAAATAGATGTGGGCGAAGAGCCAGAACAGCCACGCCGGCAGGCCGCTGAAGCGCAGCGTGCCGAAGGGCGGCAGGGCGAGCTCGACGACCGCCGCCTTGCGGCCGACCGTCGCGAGGTTGCCGTAGTCGCGATAACGGAAGGCGAGCGTCGATTGGCCGTCGATGCGGCGCAGGATGTTGGCGGCTGCGGCGCGACCCATCTGCTTGGCCGCGGGGCTGATGCCGGGCACCGGCGTCGTTCCCTTCGGCCCATGGCTGAGCGCGGCGGCGAGGTCGCCGACGACCGAGACCTCGGGATGGCCCGGCAGGCTCAGGTCGGGCGCGACGACGACCCGGCCGCCGCGATCGAGCGCGGCGCCGCTGCCGCGCACGAGCTCGGCGCCGAGCGGCGAGGCGGCGACGCCGGCGGCCCAGATGACGGTGCGCGCCGCGATCCGCTCGCTCCCGCCGCTGCGCGCGCCCTCGTACGTGACGCCGTCGACGTCGATCGCCGTCACCTTCGATTCGGTGCGGACGTCGACGCCGAGGCGCTCGAGCTGCACTCGCGCGCGTTCCGACTGCTTCGCCACGAAGGAGCCGAGGATGCGCGGCGAGCCTTCGAGCAGGATGATGCGGGCGCGCTTCGGATCGATGCGACGGAACTCGCGGGACAGCGTGTGCTGCGCGATCTCGCTCATCGTCCCCGCCATCTCGACGCCGGTCGGGCCGCCGCCGATGACGACGAATGTCAGCCAGGCGGAGCGCTCGACGTCGGTGTTCGCGCGCTCGGCGCTCTCGAACGCGCCGATGACGCGGGCGCGGATCTCGAAGGCGTCGCCGAGCGTCTTCAGGCCCGGCGCGTTGCGCTGCCATTCGTCGTGACCGAAGTAGCCGTGCGTCGCGCCGGCGGCGACGACGAGATGGTCCCAGGCGATCGACTCGCCGTCGTCGAGCGTCGCCGTGCGCGCGGCGACGTCGATCGCGCGCACCTCGGCCTTGAGGATGGTGAGATTGCCGCGCTTCATCTCGCGCCTGAGCACGTGGCGGATCGGCGCGCTCACCGCAGGCGCGCTCAGGCCGGCGGTCGCGACCTGATAGAGGAGCGGCTGGAACAGGTGGTGGTTGGTGCGGTCGACGAGCGTGATCTCGACCGCCGCCTTCGACAGCGCGCGCACCGCCGCGATGCCGCCGAAGCCGCAGCCGACGACGAGAACGCGCGGCAGCGGCGTCTTCATGTCGGTCTCGCCAGTGCCGCGGCCGGATCGACCAGCCGCTCGGCGACCATGTGAATGTGGGTGCGCAGCGAATAGAGCTCGTCGCTGTAGCTGAGCGGCACGTTGACGTGCTCGACGCGCCGCTCGATCTCCTCGAGCTCGCGCAGCAGCTCGTCGTTCGGGCGCCGGCCGATCGCGTTCTCGACCTCGCGCAGCTGCCGGTACCAGCGGAAGATCCGCGAGCGGACGCGAAACGTGTAGAGCGGCGGCAGCATGCGCGAGAGCGGGATCAGCGCGGCGACGATCGTCACCAGCACCGGCCACATGCGATCGACCAGGTTGGCGAGCCAGAACGGCAGGTAGCGTTGCAGCACCGGCGGGCCGCTCGTGTAGAAACGCTGCGCCTCCTTGGCGAGCGGGCGCTCGGTGTTGCGCGCGTTCGGGAAGTCGCCCTTCTTCTGGAACCAGCCGGCGCCGCCGTGCACCTGCTGCGCCGCCTGCACGAACAGCTGGATCAGCGCCGGGTGGGTGCGCTTTCGAGCCACCAGCGTCGCCGTCGGCGCGACCAGGCGAACGTCGGCGGGCGGAATGTCGCGCGCGAGGTCGACGACGCCGCGCGGCAGCGACACCGGGCTCAGCCAGGGAAACCGGCGCGCGTACGCCTCGGCCTGGGCGAAGTCGAAGAGGCGGACTCCCGGCGTCTGCAACAGCATCTGCACGAGCAGCGACTCGGGCGCGGAGGCGAAAACGATCGCGTCGATCCGGCCTTCGAGCAGGCCGACCACCGCCGGCGTCTGCGGCTCGCGGACGAGCGTGATCGTCGCCGGGTCGATCCGGTTCGCCTCGAGCAACCGGGCCATCAGGTTCGGCACGCCGCTGCCCGGCGCGCCGATGTTGACGCGCCAGCCGGCGAGCTGCGACAGGCTCGTCAGCTCGGGCGCCTTGACGAGCCGCTCGGCGGAGTCGCCGCGGTAGAAGAGCCAGACCGGCTCGAAGAACAGGCTGCCGAGCGAGACCAGGCCGTCGTCGGGGACGTCGCTCTCGTCGATCGCCGCCGGCCGCTCCTCGTCGGCGCCGCCCTGCACGAAGGCGATGTCGACGTCGCCGCCGGGCTGGCGCAGGAGCGCGATGTTCTCGGCCGCGCCGGCGGTCTTTCGCAGGCGCACCTCGATGCCGTTGTCCTTCAGGATCTGCGCGTAGCGCTTGCCGAACTCGGCGTAGGCGCCCTGGTCCTGGCCGGTCGCGAGCACCACCTGGCGCGGCGGCGTCGGGTCGAGCATCCAGTAGGCGAGGGCGAGCAGGGCGACCGTGAGCGCGATGAACGGCGCGGCGGTCGCGAACAGGTCGCGAAGGGAGAGCAAGGTCACGCGGAGCTGGTCGCGCATGGCGCCATTGTCCCCGCTGGGGCCGGCGCGCGTGACCTGCCGCTATGCTCGCTGCGCTATGCGACTCCTCCTCGTCGAAGACGATCGCATGATCGGCGAGAGCCTGCAACGGACGCTGCGTCTGGAAGGCTACGCGGTCGACTGGGTGCGCGACACCGCCGCTGCCGACGGCACGCTCGCCAGCGAGCGCTTCGACCTCGTCCTCCTCGATCTCGGCCTGCCGCGCGGCGCCGCCAGCGGAGGACCGACCGACGGCCTCGAGGTGTTGCGAGCCCTGCGCGCGCGCCACGACGCGACGCCGGTGATCGTGCTGACCGCGCGCGACGCGCGCGGCGATCGCGTCGCCGGCCTCGATGCCGGCGCCGACGACTACCTCGTCAAGCCGTTCGAGTTCGATGAGCTCAACGCGCGCATCCGCGCCGTCCTGCGCCGCCACGCCGGCCGCGCCGAGCCGCAGCTGTCGCAGGGCGGCGTCACGCTCGATCCGGCGCAGCGCCGCGTTACGCTCAACGGCGCGCCGGTGCTGCTCTCGGCGCGCGAGTTCGCTGTCCTCGAGGCGCTGATGGCGCGGCCGGGGGCGGTGCTGTCGCGCCCGCAGCTCGAGGATCGCCTCTACGGCTGGGGCGAGGAGATCGAGAGCAACGCGGTCTCGGTCTACATCCACCAGCTCAGGAAGAAGCTCGGCGCCGACTTCATCCGCAACGTGCGCGGCGTCGGCTACTTCATCGACGCCGACGGGCCGGCCCGATGAGCTCGATCCGGCTGCGCCTGCTCGTCTCGCTGCTGGCGCTGCTGGCGATCGTCGCCGCGGCGATGGCGGCGATCACCTACCGCAATGTCCTCGGCGAGACCGAGGCGATCTTCGACTACCAGCTGCAGCAGATGGCGCTGTCGCTGCGCGATCAGGGCGAGATCGCGTCGGCCGAGGCCGGCACTCTCGCCGACGAGCAGCTCGACTTCGTGATCCAGATCTGGACCATCGACGGCCGCACGATCTACGCGTCGCGCGCGCACACGTCGCTGCCGGCGCGCGCGCTGCTCGGCCTGCACACCTTGAACGTCGAAGGCCGTGCCTGGCGCACCTACAGCGTGGCGACGCGCGAGCGCGTCATCCAGGTCGCGCAGCCGGTCGAGATCCGGCAGCGGCTCGCCGCCCACGCCGCCTGGCGCAGCGTCTTGCCGCTGCTCCTCATGACGCCGTTCGCCGCGCTCGCGATCTGGTGGCTCGCGGCGCAGAACCTGGCGCCGCTCGACCGCCTCGCGCGCGAGGTGCGATCGCGCGACGCTCGCTCGCTCGCGCCGGTGCCGACGACGGGCCTGCCCGACGAGGTCGCGCCGCTGGCGAGCGCGCTCAACGCCTTGCTCGAGCGACTGCGCAGCTCGCTCGACAGCCAGCGCGCCTTCGTCGCCGACGCCGCGCATGAGCTGCGCTCGCCGCTGACGGCGCTGAAGCTGCAGCTGCGCCTGCTGCGCCAGGCCGGCGACGAGGCGACGCGAACGGCGGCGATCGAAGCCGTCGCCGCCGGCATCGATCGCGCCGCCCGCCTGATCGAGCAGCTGCTGACGCTGGCGCGCAGCGAGCCCGGCGCGGCACCGGCGCCGCCCGAGCCGGTCGAGCTCGGCGAGCTGGCGCGCGAGGCGCTGGCGGCGATGCACGCGTTCGCCCACGACCGCGGCAGCGAGCTCGTCCTCGACGCCGGGCAGCCGGTCGTCGTCCCCGGTGAGCGGAGCGCGCTCGCGGCAGCGGTGCGCAACCTGGTCGACAACGCCATCCGCTACGCGCCGCCGGGGTCGCGCGTCGAGGTGCGCGTCTGGCAGGACGACGGCGCTGCGCAGCTGCAGGTCGACGACGCCGGCCCCGGCATCCCGCCGGCCGACCGCGAGCGCGTCTTCGACCGCTTCTTCCGCAGCGCCGGCGCGGGAGAGGAGGGCAGCGGCCTCGGCCTGGCGATCGTTCGCAGCGTCGCCGAGCGGCACGGCGCGACGCTGGCGCTCGCCGATTCGCCCGCGGGCGGTCTGCGGGCGACTCTGCGGTTCCCGCAGGCCGCGCCTTAATCCTCGCTTCACCGAACGCTCATTGAGCCCTAACCGGGCGCCCCTATCTTTGGCCGACTCGCGGATGTTCCGCGCCCGTTCGAAAGAAGCGATCCCATGAAGCTGAATCCATTGAGTGCGGCACTCCTCGCCGCCGGCGTAACCGTGATCGGCACCGCAGGCGCATTCGATCTCACGCCACACTGGCTGAAGAAAAGCGATCAGCCCGCCGTCGTCGCCCAGGTCGCGCCCCAGGCCGCGCCCGCCGAGCGCGTCGTTCCGCCGGCGCCGCTCAGCACGCCCGCCGGCCAGGTGCCGAACTACCGCGCCATCGTCAAGCAGTCGGCGCCGGCCGTCGTCGGCGTCACCGTCGAAGGCATGCACAAGGCGTCGCTGGAAGACCAGGGCCTGCCGCCCGGCATGGAGGACGACCCGTTCTTCAAGTTCTTCAAGGGCGTTCCCGGCCTCGGCCAGCGCGGCCGCCAGAACCCCTCGACCCCGTTCAAGGGAATGGGCTCGGGCTTCATCATCAGCGCCGACGGCCTGATCCTCACCAACGCGCACGTCGTTCGCGATGCCAAGGACGTCACCGTCAAGCTGAGCGACCGGCGCGAGTACAGCGCCAAGGTGCTCGGCGTCGACACCGCGACCGACATCGCCGTGCTTCGCGTCGACGCGAAGGACCTGCCGGTGGTTCGCCTCGGCGACCCGAGGAGCCTCGAGGTCGGCGACCCGGTGCTCGCGATCGGCGCGCCCTACGGCCTCGAGCAGACGGCGACGTCGGGCATCGTCAGCGCCAAGGGCCGGTCGCTGCCCGGCGACGCGGTCGTTCCCTTCATCCAGACCGACGCGGCGGTCAACCCCGGCAACTCCGGCGGCCCGCTCTTCGACGGCACCGGTTCGGTGGTCGGAATCAACTCGCAGATCTATTCGCGCAGCGGCGGCTTCCAGGGCCTCTCGTTCGCGATCCCGATCAACGTCGCGCTGAAGGTGAAGGACCAGATCGTCGCCACCGGCAAGGCCCAGCACGGCCGCCTCGGCGTGACGGTGCAGGACCTGAACCAGTCGCTCGCCGATTCGTTCGGCCTGAAGCGCGTCGACGGGGCGCTCGTCTCGAACGTCGCGCCCGAGAGCGCGGCGGCGGCGGCCGGGCTCAAGTCGGGCGACGTGATCACCGAGGTCAACGGCGAGCCGGTGCTTCGCTCGGGGTCGCTGTCGAGCCTGATCGGCATGTCGGCGCCGGGCGAGCGCGTCAAGCTCAAGGTCTGGCGCGACCACGCCGAGCGCACGATCGAGGCCAGGCTCGGCAGCGGCGACAAGGAAGCCAAGCAGGTCGCCGACGCGAGCGCCGGCGCCGAGCGCGGCTCGCTCGGGCTGACGCTGCGCCCCCTCACCCGCGACGAGAAGCGCGAGGCGAAGGTCGAAGGCGGTCTCGTCGTCGAAGACGTCGGCGGCGCCGCCGAGCGCGCCGGCATCGTCGCCGGCGACGTGCTGCTCGCCATCAACGGCAAGCCGGTGCAGTCGGTCGAGCAGGTGAAGAGCGTGATGGCGGCCAAGCCGAAGAGCGTCGCGCTGCTCGTCCAGCGCGAAGGCGAGAAGATCTTCGTGCCGGTGAAGGTCGGCTGAAGCGAATCGTTTCATCTCGCGCCTGGCCGCTGCCCGCAGCGCGCCGGGCGCTTTTTGTGCGCCGGTGGCCGATGACTGTGGCGCCGCGGCAATACGCGTGAACTAATTTCCGCTTGGCGCCGGCGTTTTCCCCGCTTCGCCGCGACGGTCGCCTTAAGCTTCGGAGGTTTGTCGCGTCTCGCGCGACCGCTGTCAGGAGCACTCCCATGACGTCATCTTCCAAGTCGGCCAGCGCCGCCGTGCTGGCGCTTTGCGTCGGGCTGGTGCTCGGCGCCGGCAGCGCCGCCGCCGCCGAGATCCACGTGCTGCTCGGTGTCGACCCCGCCGATGCCACCGGCGACGTGCTGCTGAGCGCGTCGCTCGCCCCGGCGCAGTCGCTGTCACGGGCCACCGGCTCGCGGACGACGATCACCCAGACCTCGACCATGGCCGAGGTGATGCGCGCCAGCCGCACGGTCGAGAACGAGATCATCATCGCGCCGGCGCACGTCACCGCCTCGGCGATCCTGCATGCCTACCAGCTCCTCGCGACGAGCGGCCAGGAGCAGACCTACGCGCTGGTCGTGAAGAACGATATCGACAAGGTCGAGAAGCTGGTCGGCAAGCGCCTCTACCTGCCGCAGCAGGACTCGCTGCGCAGCTACATGGCCAAGGGCCTGCTCACCGAGTCGGGGCTGAAGCTCGGCCAGTTCGCCAAGGTCACCTACGGCAACACGAGCGGCGGCGGACTGGTCGCGCTCTCGTTCGACATGGCCGACGTCACCGTCGCCGACGAGACGCAGGCCAAGGAATGGATCACCCAGCACCCGGGCCAGGCGCGCATCCTGAAGACGACACGGCCGGTGCCGGGCGGAATGAACATGGTCGTGCGCAAGGACTTCTGCGCCACCGAATGCGGCCGCCTCGGCGAGTGGGTCAATTCGCCCGACGGGGCCATCCCCGGCGTCGGGCGGTTCCGCATGGCGTCGGCCGACGCCGGGCGCCAGTTCACCTACGTCGCCTCGCTCGGGATCGCGACGCCGGAAGCGGTCAACGGCGTCACCCGGGTTAGCGCCGAGCAGGTCGCCGACCTGGCGAAGCAGGGCGTGACGATCGTCGACACGCGCACGCAGAAGGAATACGAGAACGAGCACATCCGCGGCGCGGTGCTCGCCTCGTACCTCGAGAAGAGCCTGAAGGAGATCGACTTCGACGCCAAGAAGGACGACTTCAGCGCCATCAAGAACATCCCGAAGGACAAGCCGGTCGTCTTCCTCTGCAATGGCCCGGAATGCTGGAAGTCGTACAAGGCGTCGCGTGCCGCGGTCGCCGAGGGCTACACCAAGATCTACTGGTTCCGCGGCGGCATGCCCGAGTGGCGCGAGAAGCGTTTGCCGGTCGAGGGCAGCGCCGGCGCGGCGCTCGCCAAGCTGCCGGCGCCAGCCGCGCAAACCGGTCGCGGCAAGACCGTCGCCGCCGTCCGCTGAGCGTCGGCT